>JAJZRX010000073.1 GCA_021850095.1 Deltaproteobacteria bacterium | reverse complement strand
CTGTTTGGAAGATACATAACGTTGACGTGCATGTCAAGCATATATAGAACAGATTTATATAAAAATATAAAACCGATCTTGGGTGACTGCGGGCGCTTACGCAAAACAGTGACGGCGCATGGTGCTGTCGAGTCGTAAAGTGAGCTTTGGTGGGTGATACAGCCGGTCGGCGTTGTGGATTGTCAAAGGGGATGGCTCTGTCGGCAAAAAAAACTATTTTATAATGTGCCGTTTTATCGCTGTTGCGGCAGGATAAAGCAGTTGACAAGCGGGAACTTCATAACTAATACATGTATCAATATTGAGACATTTTCAGAATTGGAGATCGTATGGCCGCTGGTGACGCACAAGAAGAAATCGTTTCAATCGGAGACCTGGCGAAGAGTCTTGGTTTGACAACCAGGACTCTCCGGTATTGGGAAGAAGTCGGGATCATTGAATCGGAAGAGCGTCTGGATGGGGCCACTCGCGGCTATTCACCATATTTTGTACGACGCATAAAATTCATCCTGAAACTTAAAGATCTGGGGCTCACCATCAAGGAAATGCAGGATCTGTATACTGCTTATGGGGAAGCCAAGCAAACTGATCAGATGATTCCGCAACTGATCAGGATACTTGATAAACACATCAACATGGTTGATGAGAAAATCGCCAAGCTGGCGTCGGTGAGAAAAGATATTGTGGAATATCGTCAGAAAATGATTACCAAACACGCAGCCAGTCAATAGATATCGATTATCATCAGGCCGCAAAATCAAAGGCCGCTCCGGTACCCCGGAGCGGCCTTTCTTTTATTTAAAACAGTTTTTACAGAACCGGACGGGGGGTACTGTCGGTGCTGGCGGGCATCAGCGGATAGACGACCTTGGGCTGCTTGCCGGTCAGGGAGCCGAGGAAGGCGGTGATGGCATCGGTTTCTTCGCTGGTGAGCTGAATGCCGAATTGGGCCGAACCCATCACGTCAACGGCCTCCCGCAGGCTCCAGACAACCCCCGAGTGAAAATAGGGACCGGTGATGGCGACATTGCGCAGTGACGGTGATCTGAAGACATATTCATCGCTGGATGTATTGGTGACGGTGAAGCGCCCTTTATCTCCGCGCGGCAGAATGTTTTCGGCCGGCTTGGCGACCACGCCGAATGGATAATAACCGCTTCCGCCGATGTTAATCCCGCCGTGACAGGCAACACAGCCTTTGTCGATGAACAGCTTGAGTCCGCTGGTCGCCTTGGCGTCAAGAGCTTTGCGGTTTCCTTTCAGAAAACGGTCAAAGGGTGAGTCGGGTGTGTTCAGGGTGGCCTCATACACCTCGATGGCCTTGGCCATGTTGTCGAAGTTGAGCGGATCCTTCTCTCCGGGAAATGCGGCCTTGAATGCCTGCACGTACTCCGGAATGCTGTTGAGAGTCTTCAGTACCAGTTCCGGCGTGGCATTCATCTCCACCGAAGCCTGCACCGGCCCTTTGGCCTGCTCTGCCAGATCTTTGGCCCGTCCATCCCAGAACTGGGCGATATTGAAGACCGAATTCAGCACGGTCGGGGCGTTGCGGGGGCCTTTCTGCCAGCCGTGCCCGGTGGAGGTTTCCTGGAGATCGGCTCCGCCCAGGCCGACGTTGTGACAGGTGTTGCAGCTGATCAGCTGGGATTTGGAAAGGCGCGGATCAAAAAAGAGTTTGGCGCCCAGATCCACTTTGGCGGGCGTGGCCGGGTTGCCCTTCAGCACCGGCGGTTTGTCCGGAATCGGCTTAAACAGCGCCTTGGCGCTGGACATCAGGTCGTCTGCCGCATAGAGCTGACCGGTTCCGGCAGCCAGAACAGCAGAAATGGCGAGTGACGTGAGCAGACGTTTGTTCATGTTTTCCTCCTGTGGTGAGTGGTGGCGACCGGTTTTACGGCCATGGTGTGAACAGCAAGCGGAAAAATAACAGTCAGGTCAAATATAGGCGGGCTGACTGCGTTGTCAAGAGTTATGTTAGTTTGTTTTTATAATAAATCATCAATGCAGTCATTGCTGAAGTCAGGGTTCGCTTCATTTACGGATGCTGTGTGTTGCCGGTTCGCAGAGGTTTTCCCTGATTGTTATTGTGCTTCGGGTAGATTGCCGCGGTAGATTTCCGCATAGTTTTTTGCCAACTCCACAAATTCCTGCCGCAACCCTTTCGGCTCCAGCACCTCCACCCGGGCACCGTATCCCTGCAGCCACCAGCGCAACTGAAGCGTATCCTCCAGCCTGGCGGTCAACTCATGACTGTCGCCGGGCAGTTCCCTGATCTTCTGGTCTGCCGAAAGCGGCGACTCCTGCAACCGCTGCACATCGGCCCGGTTTGAAAAGCGCAGCTTCAGCCTGATTGTATCGCCGACGGCAAAAGTCAGAAGTTCGGTCACCCAGTCGTCCAGGCAGAAATCCTCCGGAGTGGTGACCGGCTTGTCGAGCAAGGCTGCCGCCTGAAAACGGTGGAGCAGCAGCAGGACCGGATCGGTATGCTCATTCAGTGAGGCGATCAGGTAGGTAAGACCATCGACAAAAGCCAGACAAAAGGGATTGACCTCATGTTTTTTCACCCTGCCGCCAATGGTGCGGTAGGTTGCCATGAAGCGTTTCTCCTCCAGTACGGCGGCAAAGACCGTATCGGATATTTCAGTCGGCACCTCGGGCGGGATGGTCATCAGGTTGCGGGACATGATCCTCACCTTGTCAGGCCAGCGTGATAACGGCAGGTCGGTAGTTCTCAAGATCCTGTCCGCGCTTTTCACATAAGGCTGCAAGGCTGATGCGACCCCTCGCGGCACCATTCGGGCAAGATATGTCTCCGCCAGCTTGAATGTCAGTGCCGTTACCGGGTCCATGTTGGCTATATCCAGAAGCGGCGCTTCTTCCTTCCACTTCCATCCGGCCGGCCGGTACTCATCACATTCAAGCTCGAAAATGCCGGACAAATGGTTAGTCAGATCGCGCTGCACCGTACGCAGGGTGGTCTCCACACTATGCTGCGATTTCAGGCGTGACAGGATTTCGTTGGTGGAGATCTTCCCGCGGCGGGGGATCATTCGCAGAACAAGCCATTGACGATACAGTGTGTCCATGTAATCCCTCGAAGTCGGCTTTTAGGCGACATGAAATGTCGCTTTTTATGGTAGTATAGCAGTTAACTGACAACCGTCAACCCGTAACGGAAAGGAACTGAAATGCCACCGAAATGCACCTCAACTCTCAGTAAATCTCGCTATATCCGCGGTCTGCAATGCCACAAATCCCTCTGGCTCCGCACTCACAAGCCGCAGTTGAGTGAGGAGTCGGCCGAGGCGCGGGCAGCGTTCAGGAACGGGCATGAGGTTGGTGAACTGGCACGCGATCTTTTTCCTGGCGGTGTACTGATCCCCTATGATGATCTCTCTTATGACGCGCAGATCGCCATGACACAAAAGGCACTGAAGACGGCCAAGGTGATCTATGAAGCGGCCTTCTGCCATGACGGGGTGTTTGTCAAGGCTGATATCATCCGCAAGACTGCCAAAGGGTGGAACCTGTACGAGGTGAAATCCAGCACCAAGGTCAAAGATATTAACCTTGATGATGTTGCGGTCCAGTGCCATGTCCTTTCCGGCTGCGGCGTGCCGCTCAATAAGGCGTTTGTAGTGCATATCAACAGCAGTTATGTGCGCAAGGGTGAGCTGGTTCTGGATGAGCTGTTCATAAAAAGCGATGTGACCCGGGATATCAAGGCCATGCAGGGCGACGTGGTGCATGAGCTGTCACAGCAGAAAAAGATGCTGGCAAAACGCACCTGTCCGAAGATCGACATCGGCCCCCACTGCAGCGATCCCTATGAGTGCGACTTTGTCGGCTATTGCTGGCAGCACATACCGGAAAACTCGGTTTTTGACCTGGCCGGCAAGGGCGTTGACAAGTTTGCGCTCTACCGCGAGGGGATCCTGAAGATCGAAGACGTTCCGCTTGATCGCTTGAAAGGACAACAGCTGCAGCAGGTCAAACTGGCGCGCAGCAAAAAGACCGTGGTCGGTGCGGCCGGCCTGAAGGAGTTTCTGAAGCAGCTTCATTATCCGCTCTACTTCCTTGATTTCGAAACCTTCATGTCGGCCGTGCCGTTATACGAAGGCCAGCGGCCTTATCAGCAGATTCCGTTCCAGTATTCACTGCACTACCAAACCAGAAAGGGGGGCAAACTCAAGCATGCCGAATTCCTGGCCGAGCCCGATCAAGGCCCGCGCAAAGCCCTGCTGGAAAAGCTGCTGAACGATATTCCGGACAATGCCTGTATCCTGGCGTATTACAAATCATTTGAGGTCAGCCGCCTCCAGGAGTTGGCGGAACAGTTTCCAAAGCATCGAAAAAAGATCGAGAGTATCATCGCCAGAACCGTAGATCTGATCGTCCCGTTTCGCCAGCGGCACCTTTACTCATGGAAACAGAAGGGCTCCCATTCGATCAAGGCCGTACTGCCGGCGTTCGTGCCGAAAATGAGTTATGACGGCATGGAAATCGCCGATGGCGGCGCGGCCATGGAGGCATATCACGAAATGTGCGCCGTGGCGGACAGGCCGAAAGAGTTGGCAAAAGTTCGCTCAGCGCTTCTGGAATATTGCCGGCAGGACACACTGGCAATGGTCAGGCTGCTGGAGGTGATTGAACAAAAGGCGGGGTAAGCAATATCCGTGAATTGTTCGATGACACCGCGACAAATCATTGCAAAAGGGACATGCAATGAACAACATCGTCAACATTGAAGACAAGGCTTTTATGGCAGTCCTGTTGTCGGCGGTGGAGGCTTTTTCGAGCAGATATTCCGGCGATCGAAGGCCGAATGGCTCCACCCCGGAGGGGGAGGTTCACGGCCTGCTGTTCGGACAGAGGATCATACGGGATGCGGAAACGACCGTCAATAACGTGACTCTGGCCGTGCCCAACCAGATCGTGCTGGAACGCACCGGTGACGGCGTGAGCGTCTCAACCGTACATATTGACCGCATCCGCGAGGTAACGGAGCTGTTCCCCATCTACAGCCTGCTTGCTTTCTTTCACAGTCACCCCTGGCCGAAGGATAAGTTCCACAAGGTCAACTGTGTGGAGCCGCCTGATATGGACAAGAAAAATGCTGTTGGGGTTGCAGAGGCTGAATTTGATGATATGCTCGACCTCATCATCGGCATTACCCGTCTGAAGCGCCGGTCAACGCTTGTACCGGAATCCCTGAATCCTAACATGATCCACACCTGCTGCGGCAATTACAAATATACGCTTTCCTGCAATATTGCCTTGGCACCGGAAGAAGACGAGGATTCGGCGGAGGAGGTTGAAGAGCGGTATCTGCCAGCGGACAATTTGATATGTACAACGGCATCAGGGATTGTGTATATGGACTTGGGGCGGTAATGATCTTTCTATTGGTATTTGAGAAGTGACAAAATTTACCTAACATTTTACCAATCATAATGGGGTAGAGATGAATAACGATGAAGACACATTAAAATTAGAAGTGTGGTTGCCAGATTTTTTTTTCGATTACCAGAGATGCCGGGAACAATCGTACGTTTCGTCCAAAAAAGTCGAAACTTCATTGATAAATTGTCAAGAACTCGAAACATGGTTTTTGAAAATGGAACAACCTCTTTGCGATGCTAGGAAGGGGGCCTTTGGTTGTGATCCATGGGAAATTGCTGGAGTAGATCGAGATGAAGTCCGAAATTCTGCTATATTGGCATGGTTGCTAAATCCAAAAGGAAATCATGGGCTTGGTGGAAGCGCGTTAAGTGCTTTGCTAGCCAAACTTAATCTGTATTTTTGTAGTGATTTTTATTTCCCCAAAACTCCCGGTAACTTCTGTTTTGTTCGTACCGAATCAAATCCTGACGGTGATATTACTAATAGAGTAGATATTGAGATTGATAGTGAGAATTTTTATTTACTGATTGAAGTAAAGATTGATGCATTAGAAGGAGATGAACAACTTAATCGCTATGGCCGCCTTGCTGAATCACAGGCATCAGACAGACCATGGGCGATTCTGTTCCTTACAGTGAATGGGCGAGACTCGAGTACTGCAAAAGAATATGCTGCAAAAGTTTGCCCTTTGTCGTGGCATGATTTTTCTTGTATGTGTATGACAGCATTGACTCCGACATTGCGGCAACATCATGCTTCCAAAGCAGCATCTCGTGTAATGGCTGAACAAATAGTGAGATGCTTTGTCAAAAAAATTAAATCATTTTGAGAACAGGAGAGATACGATGGCAGACGAAAGAAAAGCAGGAGCTTTAATTTTATCAAATTTAGGAATGTTCAACGAAGCTGCAATTTTGTTTGAAAATGTGGTTGAGCCTACAATTCTAGAAGCTATTGATTTTTCGGTAAAAGCATTTACAAAGGAAAACGACAACTGGGAGGGAGAGTTTGGTCTAGCTGACGAAGATAATGATTGTTGGCTAGCACCCGCAGCCTGGAACACGGCTGAATCTAAAGATGACGACTGTTACAAAGCCTGGTTTGATATTGATTTGATTAATGATGATGGTGATTATTGGACTGCTCTATTCTGTAAGCAAGGAAGTGAGGGTGGTGAAGCTGGATTCATGTTTAATGTTGACCCAAGATCATTTGGCGGCAAAAACTCTTGGAATTCCTATATAAAAAATATTGATTCAAATATGGTTACTAAACTGGAAAAGTCTGGATTTAAGCATCAAGGTAAAGGTAAATTCTTTTTACCAGTTCACCTCGATGTTAATGAAATAAAAGCAGCATGGGAGAAATATGGAGATGAAAACACAGAGAATTTCGCCGAAGATTGTTTAGAGCCTTTGTCTTTGGCATTACAAACCATTCAAGATAATTTGGTTATATTTGATGAAATCATGAATGGTTATTCTTCCAACTCTAAATAAGAATTCTGACTACAAATTTATGCCTTCTTAAAAAGACAATAAGCAAACAATCAGCATTTTTTTGAAAAATGTCCCGGTCATGCAGCCGTTCACTTTTGTATTGAACGGTTGCGACTCCCCCATCCGCTTCTTGCCACCGTAAAAGTGGACAAATGCGGGACAAATGCGGGACACTCCCCGGTTTTTCATGTTATGACTGATACCTCCTGAAAAAGCTCCTTCATCCTGACACCACTTTCTGTAATATAGTCAAACACCGCTCGGCCGTATTCGTCCCTCGCATCAGGTCGGGCGCCATGTTGCAACAGCAGGCGCGCAAGATCCACGTCGCAAACTGCAACCACCGCCTGCCGCAGCGGCGTGAAACCGCTGTCACAGGAACCATTCACATCCGCGCCATGGTCAAGCAGCAGCTTGGCTAATTTCAGCCGCTTTGATTCCGGAGAATCAATCACATAAAACTGGCTCACGCCGGCCTGGCAAACCACGTAGAGCGGTTTTTGTCCGTAGCTGTTGCCATATTCAGGATCGGCACCATATTCGAGCAGCAGCTCCGCTACGGCAACATCCAAATTGGATGCTGCTGTCAGCAACAGCGAATAGGTTTGGATATCCCTGCCATTAGGTCTGGCTCCGTTCTCCAGCAGTATCCGGCAGCAGTCATCGCAACCTGATTTGATCGCTTCATGCAGAGCCAGCATCTTGATAGCATCAGGTACCCCTTCCTTCAGGACAGATGTCAATATTTTCACATCACCGCGCATCGCAGCCAGCACCAGGCGGGCATGAACCGGACTGAAGCGCACGGGACAATCCGGCGACTGCACCAATTCATCAAAGCTGCATCCTTGCGCTGTTTTTCCTTTGAGGAACGCCATCATGGCGTGATCAGACGGCAGGAACCCTTCATTGTCCATAAGTTTCGCATCCGCGCCGTAATGGAGGAGCAGCCTGATGATCTCATCGTTTGCTTCCCTGTAACAACAAGCGCAATGCAGGGCGGTATGCCCCAACCGGTTTCTGGCATTGACATCAGCACCGGCGGCTATGATGGAATGCAAAAGCGAGACAGATCCGAAGGGACCCGAAACCAGATGGAGCGGCTTGTCATCGCCGGCATTCGGATCAGCGCCTGCTTCAAGCAATAGCAGGGCAATTTCATGCTCCTGGTGCCAGCTGATGGCAGTAGACAGCGGAGTGTCGCCATACCTGTTGACTACGTTCAGTAGAGGCGATTGTCGCAGGAGCAGTTTCATGCAGTTATTAAGGCCGGCTGAAATGAAATTATGGAGCGGAGTGCAGCCATGTTCGTCAGTCGCGTTGATATCGGCGCCTGCGGCGATCAGGAGTTCCGTCACTTTGAGGAGCAGCTTGCGCGTCCGCTGAACCCGCAGCCTGGTCGGTTTTTTGATCGTGCTCCATGGTTCCTAGGTTGGGTCGCTTTCGGAATGAATGTACTGCGCCATGAGAGTGCTGTTTTCATCAAGTTTTGCCAGGGGAAACGCCCGCCGGTTGTCAGCTGCTCGGCTGTCGAACCGTGCGCCCCGCTCCAGCAGCAGGCGAACCATACGGGGATGTGCCTCACGGGCCGCCAGAACCAGGGCGTTTTCCCCGTCATCATTGACGGCCTGGATATCCGCGCCGGCCGCCAGCAACCTATTCACGCTGTTGATCCACCCTTCTCGGGCGGCAAGGAGCAGTTGGCTGAAGTCTCCGTTAGCCATGCGTCCTCCGAAAAAACCGCTTCAAAGCCAGCAGCATTTTCGAGACAAATCCCTGTTCCGGGTCCTCCTGTGTCTCGTGGACGGGCAGGGCGGGTGCCTCCTGCAACCCGGTGGCGATTATTGTCACCCTGATCCGGCCATCGAGCGCTTCGTCAATTGCCATGCCGCTGACAACGGGTGCGTCATTGGCGGCCACTGAGGCGATGATGTTCACTGCTTCGGTAAATTCCTGCACCGTAACACTGCTATCTCCGGTAATGCTGATGATCAGCCCGGCGGCACCGTTAAGCGTGTAGCCGGCAATAAGCGGACATGCCAGGGCTTGTTGTGCCGCTTCCACTGCCCGGTTTTCTCCACCGGCGCTGCCGATAGCGATGCCAGCTGTACCCGGTTTGGCGAGGATTTCACGGAGGCGGGGCATTTCCACATAGCAATCTCCCTGTTCCCGACCCTGTTCGGTCAGGGCCAGGATCACTTCGCTAATGATGTCATCACCAACCCTGAAGGTGTCGAACAGACTGCCGCTACAATTCTGGAGCTGCTGCAAGCAGTCATTGGGGATGATCATCAGACAGTCGCAGCAGTTCCGCAGCAGCTCAATCCCTTTCTCTGCCTGATCAATACGCAATTTCCCCTCGCTGGCAAAGGGGCGCATAACGATTGCCATAACTAACGCCCCGGCATCCCGGGCCTGTCTGGCGATGACAGGTGCCAGCGTGGTGCCGGTGGCGCCCCCTATACCGGCAATGATGAGCAGCAGTCCCGCACCCTGCAGAAACTCCGCAAGAACCGGGCTGCCAACACCGTTGTCCTGGGGCAGAGTGAGCATCACCTGCGTGTGTGCATCACAGCCGACCAGGTCGGACTCGCGCATCGCTGCCGCCAGGAATTTCACATCCAGCAGTTTTGCGGCGACCAGGGCGTTGACGGCATTGATCCCCGCGCCGCCAACGCCGATCACCTTCAGCGCCATTCTGCTGTTTTCATTCGATGCTGCATTGATCATATTTCACCCGCGACAGCCTCAGTTGATTGACAATCCGCATCAAACCTCGTCCGGATTCTCTTCCTCCGGTTCCTCCTCTTCGTAATCCGTGACCTCAATGTCATCATCGTCATCATCGTCCAACTCAAGGTCTTCATCCTCAGTGGCGTCATAGACATACTCCTCCACGATCCGGTCAGGGACGGCACGGATGTGGGACAGGTCGGATTCTCTGGTCACCAGCAGGGAACTGTCCAGCGGCAGCAGAAAATAATCGGATTCGTTCAGCTCGCTATTGAGGCGGCGAAGAAAATGTTTGTTGAGGTTGGCGACCCCGGCGATGGAACGGAGCTGCGGCCAGGTGATGCGGAAAGGTTCGCAGGTTTCCTGCTTGAAGGTTTCATCGTAAAGATCGGAAAGGATACGTGCGGTTTCTGCTGCGGTTCGTGCCATGACAGGCCTCCTTGGGTTTGATGTAGCCAGTATGAGGCATTAAGGCGACAAATCGCGTCGTTTTAAATCGGATTTCCAGGTTTCAGAGATTTTCGATGAGCTCATGGGTGTTTGGGGCATGCAGGCCTAGCTACGTATATGCGCGCAGGTTCACTTTTTCAGAAAAGTCCGCCATTCAATACAAAATCTTGCGCCGCCTTCCTTTGCTTGACACCATATATTGATGTGAGGCATAATTCTCCGTCACAGAATTTCCGGGAGGCAGCACCCCATGGAACCATCCGTTATTGCTGAAAACGCACTCTCAAGTCCCTTCGTCCATCTTCATCTGCATACCCAATATTCACTGCTGGATGGCGCCATACGCTTTGACGATCTGATCGAGAAAGCCAAAGCGGAAAATATGCCGGCCGTGGCCATCACCGACCACGGCAACATGTTCGGGGCGGCCGAATTTTACCTCAAGTGCAAGAAGGCCGGCGTCAAGCCGATCATCGGCTGTGAGCTGTATTTGGCGCCCGAATCGCGTTTTTCCAAGGATGCCAAGGGTATCTCCGATGCAGCCTACCACCTGATCCTGCTCTGCCAGAATATGCAGGGTTACAAGAATCTTTCCTACCTGACCTCGGCCGGCTACAAGGAGGGTTTCTACTACCGCCCCCGTATTGACCGCGAACTTCTGACCGGCCGTTCCGAAGGGTTGATTGCCCTGTCGGCCTGCCTGAAGGGGGAGGTGGCCATGCAGTGCGGCCGGGGGCGGATGGATGAGGCCCTGGCGACCGCCCGCTGGTACAGCGAGCTGTTCCCGGATCGCTACTACATCGAGCTGCAGGAGAACACCCTGGCGGAGCAGGACGTTGTCAACAAGCGCCTGATGGAGGTGGCCGCCGAGTTGAAGCTGCCGCTGGTGGCCACCAACGACTGCCATTACCTGAACCGCGAGGATGCCCGGGCCCACGAGGTACTGCTCTGCATTCAGACTGGCAAGACCATGAGCGATCCGACCCACATGCGCTTCTCGGCGGATGAATTTTATGTCAAGTCGCCCCAGGAGATGGCGCAGGCTTTCTCCTATGCTCCTAAGGCGATCAGCAACACCCTGGCAATTGCCGAGCAGTGCTCGCTGGAGCTGCCGGTGGACGGCAAAACCTACTATTTCCCGCACTTCGATCCGCCCGCAGGGCAAAACCACGACGACATGCTGCGTGAGCTGGCCACCGAGGGGCTCAAGGAGCGCATGGTCACCATTCTGGCCAAGTATCCCGATATGACCCTGGAGCAGCAGCAGGCCTATTTCGATCGTCTGGAAATCGAGCTGGACTGTATCCGCGACATGAAGTTCCCGGCCTACTTCCTGATCGTGTCCGATTTTATCCGCTGGGCCAAGGATCTCGGCATCCCGGTCGGGCCGGGCAGGGGCTCGGCGGCCGGTTCACTGGTGGCCTACTCGATCAAGATCACCGACCTCGACCCGTTGCCCTACAACCTGCTGTTCGAGCGCTTCCTCAATCCGGAACGTATCTCCATGCCGGATATCGACGTGGATTTCTGCCAGGACCGCCGGGGCGAGGTGATCCAGTATATGGTCGAAAAGTACGGCCGCGAGCGGGTCTGCCAGATCATCACCTTCGGAACCATGGGGGCCAAGGCGGTCGTGCGCGATGTGGGACGGGCCCTAAACCTGACCTACGGAGATGTGGACCGGATCGCCAAGCTGGTTCCGGACGACCTGAAGATGACGCTTAAAAAAGCCATTCAGCAGGAACCGCAGCTGAAGGAGCTGGCCGACTCCGACCCGCAGGTCAGGGATCTGCTGGATACCGCCCTGTGTCTGGAAGGGTTGACCCGCCATGCCTCGACCCATGCCGCTGCGGTCGTGGTGGCCCCGGATCGGCTGGAGGAGTTCCTGCCGCTGTACAAGGATCAGAAGACCGGTTCGATCAATACCCAGTATTCGATGAAGTATGTGGAGCTGGTCGGTCTGGTCAAGTTTGATTTCCTGGGGCTGAAAAACCTGACCGTGATCGAGAATGCCATCCGGCTGATCAGAGAAGGCAAGGATGCCGCTTTCGACATCACGACCCTGCGCGATGACGATCAGGCCAGCTACGATCTGATCACAGCCGGCAACACCACCGGCGTTTTCCAGCTCGAATCCAGCGGCATGAAGGAGATGCTGATCAAGCTCAAACCATCTTGTTTCGAGGACGTTATCGCGGCCTGCGCCCTGTATCGTCCCGGCCCGCTCGGTTCCGGCATGGTGGATGACTTCATCGACCGCAAGCATGGCCGCAAAGAGGTGGTTTACGATCTGCCCCAGCTGGAACCGATCCTGAAGGACACCTACGGGGTCATCGTCTACCAGGAACAGGTCATGCAGATTTCCCGTTCGCTGGCCGGCTATTCCCTGGGGCAGGCCGACCTGTTAAGGCGTGCCATGGGCAAGAAGGACGACAAGGAGATGACCCGCCAGAAGGGACTCTTCCTGGATGGCGCCAAGGCCAACAACCTGGATCCCAAAAAGGCCGAGGCGATCTTCGACCTGATGCACAAGTTCGCCGAATACGGCTTCAACAAATCGCACTCGGCCGCCTATGCCCTGATCGCCTACCAGACCGCCTATCTCAAGGCCCATTACCCGGTTGAATTCATGGCGGCTCTTCTGACCTGCGATATGGACAGCACCGACAAGGTCATCAAGAACATCAGCGACTGCCGCGAACAGGGCATTGATGTGCTGCCGCCTGATATAAATTCGTCCGGACTTTCCTTTACGGTGGTCGGCACGTCGATGCGCTTCGGCCTGGGGGCGGTCAAGAACGTCGGGGCCGGGGCGATCGAGACCATTCTGGAAGCCCGCAAAGAGGGGGGCTTCAAGGATCTGTTCGATTTCTGCGAACGGGTCGATCTGCGGCGGGTCAACAAGCGGGTGATCGAATCGCTGATCAAATGCGGGGCCTTTGATTCCACCGGTGCGGCCCGCTCGGCCCTGATGGAAGGGCTGGAAGCGGCCACCAGTTATGGTCAGAAGATCCAGGAGGAAAAGGCCAGCGCCCAGGTTTCCCTGTTCGGCACTGAAGAGGTCGTGCGGGGCAACGGCCACGGCGGTCTGAAGCTGCCCACTGTTCCCGAGTGGCACGACAAGGAAAAGCTGGCCTTCGAGAAGGAAGCGCTGGGGTTTCTGATCACCGGACACCCGCTGGACCGCTATATCGACGATATCCGGCGGCTGGCCAACACCGAGATCGCCAGCATGGTCGAGATGGCCGACGGCAGCGAGGTGCGCATCTGCGGCATCGTCTCGGCTTTCAAGGAGATCACCACCAAAAAGGGCGACCGGATGGGATTTGTCACCATCGAAGACCTGACCGGTTCGGTGGAAATTACGGTTTTCTCCGACATCTATGCCAGCAGTTCGGCGCTGCTGAAGTCCGACGATCCGCTGCTGGTGATCGGCAAACTGGAAAAAGGGGAGAAAGGCTGCAAGGTTCTGGTGCAGGCCCACAAGGAAGGGGGCAGCCAGTGGCAGCAGCAACAGCGCGGGCCGGCCGGCGATATCAAACTGCTTTCCGAAGCCCGGGCCCAGACTACCAAAAAAGTCCTCTTTACGGTCAAGACCGACTGTACGCCGACCGAGCATATCGATGCGCTGAAAACGATCATCGAACGCCATCGCGGCGGAGTGCCGGCTTATGTCCAGTTTGTGATTCCGGAGCGCAGCTGTTCCACCATGCCGCTGCCGTCCGAAATGAACGTGGCCGCCAGTGATGATTTAAGACTGGAAGTGGAGCGATTGTTCGGCTATAATGCCGCCACTTTTGAGTAAGAGTAAAAAACAATGATTCACCGTCATGGTGCTGTGATACAGAAAAAAGGCGATTTATACAGGGATACACAGGATTAAATGGGGTATGTGCGTCACGGTCATCAGGTGTTATCCCCTTCATCCCGGTTAAAATTTTGCTTTCTGTTTGTTTCTGAACCAGTGTCGCAACGGTGAAAATAAATGAGGTGTCATCATGGCTAATCCCTTTCATCTGGAATTTGAAAAACCGATGGTGGAACTGCAGAAGAAGATCGAAGAGCTGAACGCCCTGGCCCAAAGCGGTCTGGATATCGCTGCCGATGTAAGCGCTCTGGAGGGACGCGTGGAGGAAATGCGGGCCGACATCTTCTCCGATCTTTCCCGCTGGCAGACCGCCCAGGTTGCCCGCCACATCAACCGCCCCTTTACGCTGGATTACATCAATTACATGTTTACCGAATTCGTGGAGCTGCACGGCGACCGCAATTTCGGCGACGATCACGCCATTGTCGGCGGCCTGGCCCGCTTTGACGGTCAGCCGGTGATGGTGATCGGCCACCAGAAGGGGCGTGACACCAAGGAGAAAGTCTACCGCAACTTCGGCATGCCCAATCCGGAAGGCTACCGCAAGGCGCTGCGTCTGATGCAGATGGCCGAACAGTTCAAGCTGCCGATCATAACCTTTGTCGACACGCCCGGCGCCTATCCCGGCATCGGCGCCGAAGAGCGCGGCCAGGCCGAAGCGATTGCCCGCAATCTGCGCGAAATGGCCAACCTGAAGACACCGATCATCGTCTGCATCACCGGTGAAGGCGGTTCCGGCGGCGCGCTGGCTATTGCCGTGGGCGACAAGATCCTGATGCTGGAGCATTCGGTCTACGCCGTTATTTCCCCGGAAGGGTGCGCCGCAATCCTCTGGTCGGACGGCACCAAGGGCGAGCAGGCCGCCGAGGCGCTCAAGCCGACCGCCCAGGATATCATCAAACTGGGGGTAATCGACGAGATCGTCAAGGAACCGATCGGCGGCGCCCACCGTGATCATGAAGCCACCGCCAGGTCGATGAAAGAGGCGATTGCCCGCAATCTGGCGGAACTGAACAAACTTTCCGGCGATGAACTGGTGGAGGGGCGTTACAAGAAGTTCCGCGCCATGACGCGCTGCGCGGAGTAGATATTTGACTTGAGTTTTGATTTGAAACGGATTCACTAAAAGGGCGCTGCGGATTTATCCGTGTCGCCCTTTTTTTACATTTGGCTGTCTCTCCCCAATGCCTTGCTGGAACAAACAACAGCCTTCCCAACGAAACTGTTCGTGTGGCCTAATGGCCTTAAACGATGCCCCGCCTCAACTCTCTTCTTTAATAACTGTCGGATATTATTACATATCACTCTGTGATTATACTAATAAAGTGTTGGATTTATTTACAGTCGGCTGGTCCTTAATGTTAGAGGTTCGCTAAATCAGTCTGTTACGTTATTGGTATGAATGATGCTGGATTGCGTCAAGTATGTGATTGTTTTAATTGGTTGTTTCTTTTGAGGCAGGCGCATTTCCACCAGGTTTCCACTCTTCTTTAAGAGTTTGAGGCCGAAACGTCAACTCCGACTCTCTTCTGACAGCCTGTCTTTGGAGTGCCAGCCTGTTTGCTATCGTCGCTGTGTGCCATCACCGAAAAGTACAAGAAATAGCTCGCCGTCGGGGATTGTCGGGAAGTTGTCATTGGTCGACGGCGGAGTTCTGTTCAGTGTACGAGGAGGAAATCGTGAGGAGATTGTTTGCGGGAGACAGGCCTGGGGGGGCTTAAACGGTTTTGTTGTTGAAGCCCCCCGTGCCATCATGTTCAAAGTGATTATGATAATTCAATTTTGTCTGAAGCTTTAAGAGCTGATGAAGCATTTGTATCTAATAATTAATGGTTTGTTCTATCGATGGGAGAAATATATGAAAAAGCAATTCGCGATGAATTCAAGGTTATCAGGGCCATTTCAAATGAAGACTGGAAAGATTAGGGCGGTTGTAAAAAACGTGCAGATTCTTTTTGCTTCTCTGGCAACTATCATTGTTTTCGGCAGCTCCGCTTTTGGAAGTTTCATCCACGACGGTTATGAATATTCGCTCACGGCTAATACATATTCGCCCACAGCAGACTGGACACAGGCGGTGATTATGGAGTTGGGACCTGCCGCACATGTTGTTGACTGGAACATTATCAAATCTGAATTCGGCAGCTCGGTCAATTCCTTGCGTAGTTTCCTTGATGGCATTGGTGTGACGGATGTTAACTTCGCTCCGGGAGTTACCTGGAACGGCAGTCAGACGTGGGCTGGGTCAACGCGTAGTTATGGAATTAACCGAGCCGAAGGGAACGTTCCGTTTGGCTACCTTATCCATGAGCAGATTCAATCCAACTGGCTGCTTCTCGGATCCTGGCCTGCAGACCGCTATTTGGTAGCATCGGTCCCACTCCCCGTATCTACAACTCCCGTTCCTGAACCAGGTACAGTGCTTTTGCTTTGTACTGGCATACTTGGTTTGGTATGCACTCGGCTGATAAGGAAGAGTGGGTGATTGAGTAATGTCTTCAAGGGGTTGTGTCTCAATTCTAGACAATGTCATGCGTTGAGATGCGACCCCACGACCCCCGAATGGGCATCATTTATCTGACATTGAAGAACAAATGGGTGTTTGAGGGTTTTTTGAACTACGTGTTGAAAGAAAGGTAAAAACAATAACTTAACAGAGAGGAATAGAATCCTTTCATAGGAGGATACTATGAGAATACGTCTTTTTTTACTAAAGATTTCTAAAATTTTTGATATGTACACAATAAGTAATATTAAGATTCCATCACTTATTGGTTTGTTTTTGTTTGTTATTAATATATTTGCTTCACAAGATGTTTATGGCATTTGGATTAATGATCGCAAGACATATGAAGTAGGCCACAATTTTGTCCTTAAACCTGGTGGAAATGTCGTTCCGACTGTTACGGCAAAGTACTTCGAACACGCATGGGTTCTGGATCCCGGACTGCGTTCTAACGTCAATCCGTTGCCTCAATTTCCTGGTTTTGATAATGGCGGCTTTGAGCTTGTTGATAATAGAGGGAGAGTATTTAATCATTCTCGCAACGGTGCAAACAATGGCCAAGTCAATATCGGTTCGTTTCTGGTTCCTGCAGCTGGCATTCCTGTTCCCGGTTTGGTTCGTACTGCTTTTGTGCCACCACCAACTAATACAGCAGAAGCAAATTCCCGCTTCATAGTTAACCCATTTGGAATCGGTGGCCCGATCGCTGGTAAAATCCAGGTGGACGGTTTTGCTGAAGCTTGGTTTGAAACAGTGTTAAGGGTACCAACACCATCATTAGCCTACCTGATTAGCGCCAATCTTCCGCTCGGCGTAATTCGGGTTCCGAAATCCGTTTCGTGTTGACTGATGCTACGACCAAACGCCGCAGCATACCTTTAAGATCAAAGCGACGGTTGAATCGGTACTGACACTCGCCAAGGTAACGGTGAGCGTACTTCTCAAAATCAAAAGCATGGTACGTTCCGGTGATGGCGT
>JAJZRX010000072.1 GCA_021850095.1 Deltaproteobacteria bacterium | reverse complement strand
AAAGAAACAGACAGCCGGGTATCCCGAGAGGGAGATTACTTTGGAGGGCTTGAGCCGTATGACGGGAAACTGTCACGTACGGTTCTGAGGGGGGAAAGGGGCCGAGAGGCCCCTGACCTACCCGGTGAGCAATAAGGACATACCATGGCAATAGATACAACGTTTTTGACGAATTCCGATAGCTGAAGCACGTCAAAGGGCCGGCTGTGCCCCGGCCTCTTGCATCGGTTGTATGGTAATAGTCAGCCCCATGCCATGAAGCACATTAAAAAGACTGGTGAGTTCCGGGTTGCCGCGCTTGGAAAGCATCTGGTAAAGACTCTCGCGTTTTACGTGTGATCTTTCGGCAATTGCCGTCATGCCGCCGTTAGCCTGAGCCACTTCCCGCAAAGCGAGCAGCATCGCTGATTTGTCACCCTCTTCCAAAACTGCATTCAGATATGCTGCGGCATTTTCGGGGGATTTCAGCCACTCGTGAAGATCGGATTCGTAATCGGTCATATTTTTCATTTTCGTTGTTCCTGATGGTTTTTCCAAAACCGTTGGGCGCTTTCTATATCGCGCTGTTGAGTCCGCTTGTCTCCGCCGCACAAAAGGAGAACAACCGTTCCATTGTCAATCGCGTAATAAACACGGTAACCGGGGCCATGATCTACCTTCAGCTCCACAACACCTTCGCCGACGTTGCGGACTGAACCAAAGTTTCCAGCTCTTATCCGAGTCAACCGGGCACGGATGCGCACTGCCGCGATTTGGTCACGCAAACCATGTAGCCATTCCCGGAATGGTTTGTTCCCGTTTTCGTCGGTGTAATACGCTATTCTGAATGGCTCTGTTTGCATCACCAACAATGTAATTTATATCTTACAGGCTGTCAAATGATAAAAAGACTGGGTTTCCAACCATCGGCAAGGCCGGTCTGGTCATACAAATACAAGATAACCTACCCGGACGGGGAAACCTTCGAAGCCGGTCCGCACGGTTTTTACACTGCGGTATACGCCTATTTCAACATCAATACCAGCCGCTATACGAACGGCACCTGGAAAATCGATTAGTACATACAGCATCGTGTCACCAAAGAGACCCGCCATGTCGGCAGCAGCGAGTTCAAGACCGTCTATGGCAGATAAAACGATACATTGCGGGGTGATGCCATGAAACGTTTTCTGCAATTTGCCTGGATACTTCTGCTTGGCATTCAGTTGTCCGGGTGTGCCGCCGTCAAGCTCGGCAGCATCGCCAAACCGGTTGAAACATCACAGCTGCGAGTGGTAGTGCTGCCCATATCCAGCCACCATTCCCGCGGTTCATGGGGTAAGAGCAGTGAGGAATTCAGCGATACCCTTTATCGCATAGTACACCGTCATCTCGACCGCTTCGGTTTCTATCAGGTTGTGCCGGAGGCTGATGTCAGGGCTGTCCTGGGCGACTATGTCCCGCAGAGCTGGTTCTTAAACCGCAACGATGCCGAACTTGTCCGGCGCATCGGCGCAGCGCTTTATGCAGATTATGTACTTTTGGTGGAACGGGGCTCTCTGGGAGATCCGCACTACTTTCTCACTGTGGATCTGTTCAACATTGATTCCGGGCGTCGTTTCGAAGTCAGAATCAACAATACCCGTGAACCGGACGGCAAAAAACTGCCGGACGGTACGGCCAAGTTAGCTCTTCGTGAACTGTTCCGGGATGCGAAGGGTGATCTTCTGTCCACGGCGCTGAGCAAGGTGCGCAAAGCGCCGGAAATAGAATCTCAACAACGACCTGAACGGGATGAGGCCGAGCAGATGGGACTTGAGAAGGAACGGGCTCATACAGAAGAAGCGGAACGGCTTGAGCGCGAACAGCTGGCGCGTATCAAGGCCGATGAGCAAAAGTTTGCAAAGGCAGGAGCTCTTGCAGGCGGGGAACGCAGCGTGGATTACAGCCAGATTTTACAGGCACAGGAACGCCTTTACCCCGGCGCAAAACGGTTGATCGTCTATGATATGGCGCCGTCCTCGGAAACGTACCGGACGGTCGCCCTGATTCTTTCCGAGGCCTTACGGGAAGAGATCCACAAGCGGGGATCGTATAACCTGGTGAATCGCGAAAATCTGCAGCAGCTATTGGACGAGATGAAGTTCCAACAGTCGGGGCTGGTTGAAAGCAGCCAGGCCATCAAACTTGGCCAAGGGGCCGGCGCTCAAGAGATTGTGACCGGAACAGTCGGGGCTGTGGGACGGACAGTCATCATGCAGTCCAAGCGAATCGACATCCAGACAATGGTCAATCGGGCTTTAGCGTCGATTCGCTCCGAGGAGGGAAAGGAAGATCAGATGCTGACCGGACTGGCCCATATGGTTGATCAACTGCTGCAGCCGGAGAACTAGCCCATACGCCCGATTCACGGAGAGCAGCCGAGGAAATTTGATTACAGGGAGGTCAGGATGAAAACGGTAATAACTGATAAAACAACCATTGGCGAGATTGTGGCTGCCGATTACAGGACCGCAGCGGTTTTTGAGAAACAGGGAATTGACTTCTGCTGCGGCGGCAAGATCCCCATTGCCGAAGCCTGCAAGACCGGGGGCATTGATCTTGCGGCGCTCGTGAGTGAACTTGAGTCGCTGCAGCATGAGCCGGTTGACCGGAGCCAGAATTACTCCTCCTGGTCGCTTTCATTTCTGGCTGACTACATTGTCAACACCCATCATGTGTATCTCAAGGAAAACGACGATCAGATCGTCGCCTATGCCCAAAAGATCGCCGCAGTGCATGGTGAGCGCCATCCGGAGGTGATCCGGATTGCCGCCATCTTCGAGAAGATCGCCGCTGACATGGTGGCGCACCTCAAGGAGGAGGAAGAGGTGTTCTTCCCGGCACTCAAACGGGCGGAAGCGGCCAGAACGAGCGCTAAACAACCGGACGCCACGGATCGCGAGACGATCAAAAGCTCTCTGGTCCGGCTGCATCGCGAGCATGAAGAGGTCGGTGACGCCATCCATGAAATCCGCCGGCTTGCCAACGGCTTCAGGATACCGGATGACGTCTGCAACACCTTCATGCTCACCTACCGGAAACTGGATGAGTTTGAGGAGGATCTCCACAAGCATGTCCATCTGGAGAACAACATCCTCTTCCTGAAGGCGAGCCGGCTTTGAACCGGCATTGCTTGCTCAAAGCGTCTTCACAGGGTCTGATCGGCCTGCTTTTTCTCTGCACTTGCGCGTTGTTGCTGCCCCACATGGGCAAATTAGGGGCAAATTAGGGACACTCACCGGTTTTCCAATAAAAATATGGAGAGTGTCCCGAATTATCCTCTACCCCACCAACCACGACGCCGCGTCACGGCTGAAGAACTCCTCCAGCGGAATCCCCGCCCCACCAACCAGCATCACTTTTGCCGCAGGATAGCGCTGCTTAAAACGTGCAAGTCCCGACACAGCCCCGCTTCTGCCGCTCTTGACTTCAATGGCCCAGAATTCCGCCCCTCTGCTAACGACAAAGTCAACTTCATGATTGCCTTCCCGCCAGTAGGTAATTCCATACTCCACTGAATTGAGGCTATTGCAGAGGTGCGCTCCAACCGCGTTTTCCACCAGCCGTCCCCACCAGATCGTGTCCGAAACAGCGTCGCGGAAACTTTTTACGGAAAGCGCATTAACCAGTGCATTATTCCACATGACAAGCTTCGGGCTACTGCCCCGTTTTCGCTGAACACCAAGGGAGAACAGTTCCAGCCCACTGATCAAAAATGCCGACTCCAGCAATTTCAGGTAGTGCGCCAGAGTAGTGGTATTGCCGGCATCATGAAGCTGGCCGAGCATCTTGGTATAGGAAACCGACTGGGCCGGCAGCACGGCGGCCAAGCCGAACAGGTGCCGCAGCAAAACCGGCTTGGCAACCTTCGACATCTGGAGGACATCGCGGGCCAGCACGGTTTCGATCAGAGCATCAGTGACATAACGCTTCCAATCGTTTTCGGTTTCAATAAAGACCGCAGCCCCCGGATAACCACCAAAATAAAGCCACTGCTGCAGGTTCCAGCCAAAAGCCTCCCGGCACTCGGCAAAAGCCCAGTGGGAACAGCGGTGCAGAAAAAAACGTCCGGCCAAACTTTCGGTCAAACCTTCCTGCATCATCAATGCGGATGAACCAAGGATCAGCAGGCGAATATCCGGACCGGCCTGGCGATCGTCCCATAATAGCTTGAGAGTCTCGCTCCAGCCGCGCACCTTCTGCAACTCGTCAAGCACAAGCAGCACTGGTGACCCGCTGACGATTGCTTCGCCGACGGCTCGACGCCATTGGGTTTCGATCCAGCCGGAATCAAGCGGGGTTGGGCTGTCTGCCGTAGCGTAGATTGAAGGAATGCCGATTGATTCCTGAATTTGGCGGGCAATTGTGGTCTTGCCTACCTGCCGGGGACCGACCATTACATGAATGACAGATGTGGGGCGGGATAGCATTGCACACAAGGAAGATGTCAGTGGGCGTTTGTATTTCATAACTAACCAATACCACTAGCTAAAATCGATTTCAACACATTTTACTCAATGATTGAGTATTTTTACTCAATGATTGAGTAAAACAGCTGATTACTCCAATAGCACCACTCCGCTCACACCCGCTCATACGGCTCAAACAGCCGCTTGTACTCATCCAGCGCAAAACGGTCGGTCATGCCGGCAATATAATCGCAGACCACCCGCTGCAGGCCGAAACGCTCCAGGCGGGACTGGTATTTGGGGGGCAGCAGGTTGGGGTAGCGCAGATAGGTCTCAAACAGGCGGGTGATGAAAATTTCGGCCTTGACCCGCATCTTGTCGACCTTGTGATGGCGGTACAGATTCTGGAACAGGAAACGCTTCAGCTCCAGGTTGCGGGCGGTGACCTCGTCGCCGAAATAGACAACTTGGCGGTTGACACGGCGCAAATCGCTGACTGATTTGATATCATGCTGTATCAGATTGTTGCAGATGGTTTCACAGAGATCGTTGATCAGCAAGCCGATCAGGGCACTGATGGTCTGGTAGACCAGGCGTTTGTCATCGATAGTCGGGTATTTGCGCCGCACTCCGGCGCTGACTTCCCGCCACAGCTCGACCTGTTCCAGCATGGCGATCGAGATATGGCCCGATTTGAGGCCGTCGTCGATATCATGGTTGTTATAGGCGATTTCGTCGGCATAATTGATGATCTGCCCTTCGATCGACGAGACCACCCCCGGCATGAATTCGGCCATGGTTTCGCTGGGGGCATCGTAGGGGGAGGAATGCTTGATGATCCCTTCGCGCACCTCCCAGGTCAGGTTCAGGCCGTTGAAGCCGGGATAGCGCTCCTCCAGCTCGTCCACCACCCGGAAGGACTGCAGGTTGTGCTCGAAACCGCCGCTGCCCTGCATCAGGCGGTTCAAAACCTCTTCACCGGTGTGCCCGAAGGGGGTGTGCCCCAGGTCGTGCGACAGTGCCAGCGCCTCGGTCAGCTCTTCGTTCAGGTGCAGCCGGCGGGCGATGGCCCGGCCAATTTGAGCCACTTCCAGCGAATGGGTCAGGCGGGTACGGTAATAATCCCCCTCGTGGTTGACAAAGACTTGAGTCTTGTACTCCAGCCGGCGGAAGGCGGCGCAGTGGATGATGCGGTCGCGGTCGCGCTCGAAGGCCGGGCGGTTGTCGCGGAACTCCTCGGCATGCTTGCGCCCCCGTGAGGCGGCGCTGCTGCAGGCGTAGCCGGCCAGGTCGCTGCGTTCGGTGGATTCGGTCATAACGGCTCCTTGAAAGAGTAAGGGGCGAAGCGGATCAGATCCGCTTCGCCCCTTGTACCAGCGGACAGATGGTTACCCGATACAGCAGACGTTCTGCTCCCGGGCGGCCTTGGTTTCATCCAGCCGGCCGACCGGGGTCGTGAGCGGCGCATCCAGCAGCTGCTGCGGGTTGGTTTGGGCGGCCAGGGCGGCCTCGATCATGACTTCGATGAAGGCGTCCAGGGTGGCCTTGCTCTCGGTCTCGGTCGGTTCGATCATGATCGCTTCCTTGACGATCAGCGGGAAGTAGACCGTGGGGGGATGATAACCTTTGTCGATCAGGAACTTGGCGATATCGATGGCGTGCACGCCATGCTCCAGCTGTTTGCCGGCCGAAAAGACGCATTCATGCATGCAGGTGGTGTCATAGGGCAGGTCGTAATAGGCCTTGAGCCGTTCCTTGATGTAATTGGCATTCAGCACGGCCTGCTCCGAAACCCGGATCAGCCCTTCGCGCCCCAGCATAATGATGTAAGCGTAGGCCTTGGCCATGACACCGAAATTGCCGAAGAAATTGGCGGTGCGGCCGATCGAGCCGGGATTATGATCTTCCAGCAGGAATTGGCCGTCATCGTCCATGACGATGCGCGGCTGGGGCAGAAACGGGATCAGCGCTTTCTTGACCCCCACCGGGCCGGCGCCGGGACCGCCGCCGCCATGGGGCGTACCGAAGGTCTTGTGCAGGTTGACGTGGATCACGTCAAACCCCACATCGCCCGGTTTGACCTTGCCCATGATGGCGTTCAGATTGGCGCCGTCGTAGTACATCAGGGCGTCATGGCCGTGGGCGATGTCGCTGATCTCCTGGATATGCGGATTGAACAGCCCCAGCGTGTTGGGGCAGGTCATCATGACCGCCGCCACCTCGTCGTTCATGGCCTTTTTGAACAGTTCGATATCCATGTCGCCGTAGGGGGCGGTCGGCACGGTGATGACCTCGTAGCCGGCGATGGCGGCCGAAGCCGGGTTGGTGCCGTGCGACGAATCGGGCACCACCACGTATTTCTTCTTGGCCTTGTTGCCCTTGGCGGCGTGATAGGCGGCGATCAGCAGGATGCCGGTCATCTCGCCATGGGCGCCGGCCAGCGGCTGGGTGGTGACCTCGTCCATGCCGGTGATGTCGGCCAGCATCTGCCCCAGGTCGTACAACAATCCCAGACTCCCCTGACAGAACTCGGCCCCGCCCGGCAGCAATGCCGTCATGGGGTGAAAAGAGGAAAACAGGCCGGCGGCGTTTTCCAGCGCCTTGGCGTTGTATTTCATGGTGCAGGAACCGAGCGGGTAGAAATTGGTATCCAGCGAGTAATTGCGGCGGGACAGGTTGGTGAAATGCCGCACCAGGTCAAGTTCCGAAACCTCCGCCAGGGCGGCCGGCTCCCGGCGTAGCAGATTGTCCGGCAGCGCGGTCGCGGCCGGCACATCCGAGACCGGCAACCTGACGCCCCGCCGACCGGCTACGGATTGTTCATAGATCAATTGCATAGCGCCACCTCCAGCTCCCTGACCAAGCGGTCGATCTCTTTTTTGGAACGCTTCTCGGTCACCGTCAGTACCAGACAGTTCTCCGAACCCTGGTAATACTGCCCCAGCGGCACACCGGCCATGATGCCCTTTTTGAGCAGCTCCATGACAACCCCGTCGGCCGCTTTGGGCAGGAAGATCGTAAACTCGTTGAAGGTCGCGGCGCTCTGCAGCACCGTCACTCCCGGAATCCCGGCCAGCTGCGCCTTGGCATATTCGGCCTTGTCGCGGTTCAACCGGGCCAGCTCCACCAGACCCTGCCGGCCGATCGACGACAGGAAGATCAGGCCGCGCAGGGCGCACAGCCCCTGGTTGCTGCAGATGTTGGAGGTGGCCTTGTGGCGTTTGATGTGCTGCTCGCGGGCCTGCAGGGTCAGCACGAATCCGCGCCGCCCCTGCTTGTCGACCGTCTCGCCGATGATGCGGCCCGGCATATTGCGGATGTAGGCCTTTTTGGCGGCGATGAAGCCGAAAGACGGGCCGCCGAAGGAGAGCGGATTGCCCAGGCTCTGGCCGTCGCCCACGGTGATATCGACCCCCATTTCGCCCGGCGTTACCAGCAATCCCAGCGAAATCGGATAGACCGAGGCGATCAGCAGCGCATCCACGGCATGGACCTGCTGCGCCAGGACGCTGAAATCCTCGATGCAGCCGAAGAAATTGGGGTTCTGCACCAGCACCGCCGCCACGCTCTGATCCAGTAGCCCTGCCAGTTCGGCCCGGTTGAGGGTGCCGTCCAAGGGGGCGATCTCCACCACCTCCACATCCAGGTTGTACAGATAGGTCTTCAGCACCTGACGCGAAAAGGGGTTGAGACAGCCGTCGACGATGACCCGGTTGCGGCCGGTCACGCGCAACGCCATCATGACCGCCTCGGCGCAGGCCGTGCCGCCGTCGTAGAGCGAGGCGTTGGAGACATCCATGCCGGTCAGGCGGCAGATGGCGGTCTGATACTCGAACAGGGCCTGCAGGGTGCCCTGGGAACATTCGGGCTGATAGGGGGTATAGGCGGTGTAGAATTCGGCCCGGCCGGAGAGATGATCGACCGCGGCCGGGATGAGGTGATCGTAGTATCCGCCGCCGACGAAGGAGGTCAGGCAGGCGCTGTTATCGGCGGCGATAGCCTTCATCGTGTCCAGGGTCTCGAACTCGGACAGGCCGGGGGGCAGATTGAAGGTCTTGGCCCGCAACCCGGCCGGAATCGCTGAAAACAGCTCCTCGACGCTGGCAACCCCGATAACGGAGAGCATTTCCCGGATCTCTTCAGGCGTGTGGGGACAGTAGTGGCTGTCGTTCATAAGTACATATCTCCCGTAGGGGCGATTCTTGTAATCGCCCTTTCATCGGGCAAACACGAGGTTTGCCCCTACAATGTCTTCAGATAATCGCTGTACTGCTCCTGGGTCATCAGGTTTTTCAGCTCGGACTCGTCAGTGATCTCGATCCAGACCATCCAGCCGGCATCCTCGGCACTTTCGTTGACGATTTCCGGGGCATCCTCCAGGGCCTGATTGATCTTGACCACCGTGCCGGAAAGCGGTGAGAAGATATCACTGGCGGCCTTGACCGACTCGATCGCGGCCAGCACTTCGAACTGCTTGACGGTTTTGCCGATTTTGGGGAGCTCCACAAAGGTGATGTCCCCCAGCTCGTGGGCGGCGTGGTCGCTGATGCCGATCGCTCCGATGCCTTCCTTGACCTTGACCCATTCGTGTTCCTTGGTGAAAAACATCTCTGCCATAGCTGTATACCTCCGTGGGTTTAGTATTCACCTGTAACGGCGACACTCTACTTAATTTGAATAGTAATGTAAACTGCCCGTGCAGAGACCGGTTGATTATCCGTGTTCTGCTGACAGCGACCATTGTTCAGGAGGCGGTCGAAGGACTCTCATGATTTGGAATGGTAAAGCAGAACAGGGTTCCGACACCAAGCTCCGATTCGCACCAGATGCGGCCGCCCAACCGTCGAACCAGCGTCTTGACGTAGGCCAGTCCCATCCCTTCCCCCGGCATATCCAGTGTGCCGGCTCTACGGAAAATTTCAAAAACCTTGCCCATGTCTTCAGTTGCGATACCGCGCCCGTTGTCGCGAAACCTGAAAACAGTTTCGGCAGAGCCGCATTCGGCACTGATTTCAAGCTGCCCGGCCCTGTTTCGATCCAGATATTTCAGAGCATTATCCAGTAAATTGCCGACAATCTGTTCCAGGGCGATTTTATCTGAAACCACCTCCGGAAGATCTGATATTTTCACGGTCACCCGACCGGCCTCCAACTGGTGCCCCAATGTCTTCAGGATACCCTCCACAACGTCCCTGACGTCAACCCGCTCCATTTTCAGATCCCTGCGCCCCAGACGGGACAGTTTAAGAATCGCATTGATCAGGGCGTCCATCCTGTGTACTGATGATTCAATGTAATCGAGCGCTTCGGGAACATCCTGCTCCAGAACATCTCCCAGGATTTGTTGTTCTTTATCGGAAAGCGCCGGCTTTGCTTGTTCAATCAGCGGCGTGACGTCCTTAAGCGCGCCGCGCAGTTCGGCCGAAAATCCCTTTATGTTTACCAGCGGCGCCCGCAGATCATGGGAAACGATGTAGGCAAAGTTTTTAACCTCCTCATTCATATCCTTCAGGTCTTCCGCATATCGCTCGCTGATTTCCTTGGCTGCGGCAAGCTCGTCCCGAGCTTTTTCCAGCTGAACAATGGCATTGAATTGCTGTTCCTTTGTTTCCAGCAGCTCCGCATTGCGGATACTGACACCCAAAACCGGCGCAATTCCCATCAGCAGATTAAGGTCCGTTTGAAGCAATTGCCGATGGGATTTATGGTTATCAACAGCTAAAATTCCGATCGATTCTCCATCGCAGATGATCGGACAACAGAGGAAGGCCTCCGCACCGAACCTGGCCAGTAAATCCCGATGTCCATCGGGAAACAGCTCTTCATACTCGGCCATGGAGTTTATCAAAACAGGCTTACGTTCCTTGAAGCAGGTAACGAACACGCCCGCCGGCCGTTCCCCCTTCAGGCTGAAATCCGCTGCATGCAGCAGCGTGTTCTGTTCTTCGCTCTGGCCGAAACCAGCCCGAAAAACAAGCCGGCTGCATTCCGCATTCGCAAGCAGAATAAGGCCGCGATCATATCCGAGGCGCTCTTCCAGAACAGTAAGAACACTTGAGAAGATTCCATCAATTTCCGTTTGCCTGCTGATGACTCGTCCGACTTCATTGGTGATCTGGGCATTGCTGTAATTGGCGTTGATTTGATCCAGCAGTTTGTCGGTCGGCTCCCCCATTCGCTGCAGAATTGAGCGCAGCCCCGTTTTTTCCCGATGTTCGGCCAGCAGCATAAGCAGTAAAAAAATCAAGGCCACTGCTGGCAACACCACCCCGAAGGCAATTTCCGGCGCAAACAACAATGACATCAGGAAAATCAGCAGAAGGGGAATTGCTGAATAATTACGGATAATCTTGAGAGTTTCAGCCGGGTTGCTCTCCCAGGAGACGATATAGCGACAGGTTTTTCCGCCATGAAATATGCATTCCGGATGCTCAACCTGGGGCAGGCCGTAATTGAACATCATCACGATTGACTCAATGGTGCCGATCCTGTTTTCGCACTGATACGGCTTTTCCTGAACCCCTTCCCGAAAGAGTGCGGTCAACTCGACCTTATGGGGTCCTATTTTGCGCGATTCAAGGACAGATGAACGGGAGAAGTTGGCAGCAGCCTTGTTGGCCAGTTCAAAGGCCTTGGCGGGTCCGACAAACGTCAGCAGATTCTGCTTCAAGGCGCCCAAAGCGTCCGGGGACGCGCCATAGCGCCCGGCTTCACGGGCAATGGAGTGGTTGCCGGACAATTCAGCCAGCTTGTCATGGAAGCGATCCACCTGATCCTGATTGAACCAGTGTCCCTGGTCGGCAACTTCATGCGCCTTCATACCGGCATAGGAAAGCAGCTCAACCACATTAACCTGCGGATAGCGCTTTTTGACCAGCTTGAGAAACGTATCGATGATCCGGCTGTTATACAGTGGTTCTCTGCTGTCCATGCCCCGCCTGTGCCGTTTAGAATTTGTAGACGAGACTTAATCCCAGCAGGTGAATGTCGGAATTGTAGGTGCCGTTGGCGATCGGTGCTCCGCCGGCTGAATTGTTTTTGCTGCGCTCTTCCTGCAGCTGATAAGCGTAGCTGACGGCGACCTTCAGCTGGTCAAACTTCATGTCGGTACCGATGCAGAACAGGTGGGTGTTGGAGTCGGGAACGCCTGGCTCAAAAGTATCGTCGGGAATCGGGTTCCAGCCGTACAGATAGCCGCCCAGAAGGGTAAAGGTGTCATTGAGGCGGTATTTGGCGCCAAGGTTGACGGCAAAAGTGTCGTGCCAGTTTTTGGGAATTTCGGTGGGCGGTTGACCCTCAACTTCCAGCTTCAGTTTTTTGTAGGAACGCCAGTCCTCCCAGCGAAAGCCGGTTTCCAGAATCAGGCGGTCATTGGCCTGATAAGCGATACCGGCCAGCAGTTGACGGGGAAGTGTAATTTTGGCTTTTGCGTCCATCGCAGGAACGCCGGGAGCGGCAAGCTTGAAATCACCATCAATATCAATATCGACTTCACTGCGGTATGACACGCCTGCGGAAATACCATGGCCGGCATCGTAAGCCACAGCCAGGTTGTAGCCGAAACCGATTCCGTCTCCTTTAAACCTGCTGTTGACATCAACAGCAGGAGCAATGGGAACCGCCCTCTCCAGCGACGCATCCAGATAGATAACATCCAGGCCGGCCGCGAAAGAGAGCGTCGGGATTATCCGGTAGGAGATCACCGGGTTGAAGTTGTAGGTCTCGATCTTCGATGTGGTGGCAAGATACTTTCCCTCCCAGTTCCCGTTCCACTCCGTACCCAGGCCGAAGGGGTTGAAAATGCCCAACCCGGCGCTGATCGTGTCATTGAAGGCATGACTGATGTAAAAGGTGCTGGGATAATAAAGAGTGTCTTCGGTTGAGGCAGTGGCGCCGGTGGTTGAGCTTTTGAAATCCCGGGACGGAAACAGCAGGGTGGTTCCGAGTTCGATTTGTGTGCCCGGCAGCTTGTTGAGCAGAGCCGGGTTGAAGAAGATTGTCGACGGCTCATCGGTGTGGGCCACGACCGCATCCGCCTGTCCCAGGGCCGCAGCGCCCTGGGTAAAAATGCCGAAACCGGAGCCGTGGGCGGATGTCACGGCGCAGAGGGACGTCAATAATGCTGTCGAAGCAAGCAATGTCGATTTACTGCGAACGTGCGGCATAACCTCTCCTGTCAAGTGATGATCGAAATATCAAGCCACGGGGCTCGTTTCACACCTCTGAAAAATAACGGTAACTGTTGCGGCCATTCTGCTTGGCGCTGTACATGGCGCTGTCGGCAGCCTTCAGCAATGATTCGGCGGCATCGGCATCATTCGGAAAAACGCTGATGCCGACGCTGACGCCAATATGGCATTCCTGGCCCTGGATGATGAACGGCCTGTTCAGGGCAGTAATAATTTTGTCCGAAACGATGGCATTGTCGGAAGGGTCCATAATCCTGGACAGGATTACGGCAAACTCGTCGCCCCCCATGCGAGCCACGGTGTCGGCATTGCGCAGGCACTCCTGCAATCGTGTCGAAACCTCACTGAGCAGCGTGTCACCGGCATCATGACCCAGGGTATCGTTGACCTGTTTGAAACGGTCCAGATCCAGAAAAAGCAGTGAAAACTGTTCTTTATATCGTTTGCAGTGCGAAAGTATGCATGTCAGGCGATCAAAGAAAAGTCTGCGGTTGGGAAGCCCGGTGAGTGCGTCAAAGTTGGCCAGGTATTCCAGCCGCTCATGGGCAAGCCGGCGCTCGCTGATATCACGAAAGATGACCTGTACGGCAGGCTTGCCCTGATAGGTGAACGGAACCCCAGACACCTCCACATCGACTTCACTGCCATCCAGACAGATGAATTTCCCTTCTTTCCAAGGTGCGGTTGAAACAGTGCTCTCGATCATTTCCATGAGAGTCCTGAACACAGCGCTGAATTCCGGATGAACAAAGTCCAGAATTTTGCGCCCCAGCAGTTCTTCCGCTGCCGGCGCCTTCAAAAGCGCCGCTCCGGCAGGATTAATGAAAACCAGCCCGTCGTTCGCGTGGATGACGATACCGTCCGGTGAAAGATCCACAAGCCGGCGATAGCGTTCCTCGCTCTGCATGATGGCGGTAAACATCTGCTCCCGTTCCTGAATCATGAGACGTTTTTGCAGCGCCTTCTCGATAACGATCGGAAGAAGTTCAAGGTATCCCAGATCAACATCTTTGACGATATAATCGGTGGCACCCAGTTTCATCGCCTCGACAGCTGTTATTTCACTTCCTTTTCCGGTTACCATGATTACCGGAGTCGCGTCCGCCTGGCCGGCCAGAGTCCTGATCACCTCAAGCCCCTCACAAACCGGCATATTGTGGTCGGTCAGCACCAGATCATAGGTGCCGTCCGCCAGCATGTCCAGCCCCACCCTGCCATTTTCGGCCAGGTCCACAGCATATCCCTGCCTCCGCAGGCTTTTTTGCAGCAGACGGGCAAGACCGGGATCATCTTCCATGTACAATATGCGATATGACCGTTCTTCAGCCACCGAAGCTCTCCTTCTCCCCCCGATTTATGTTTGGTAACCGAACATCAAATAACTGTCAGCTCCGCAAAGAGCCGCCACTGTAGAACGGCAGCTCGCAGACGACCGCCTCCATGCCGACCCGCTCGTGGCGAATCGTGAAGGGAGTTCCGATCACGGTCAGTTCGGGTTTGACGAAACCGATGCCGATGCCGCAGCCCAGCATGGGGGAGAAGACACCGCTGGTCACACTGCCGACCGTTTCGCCGGCAAAGCAGATCTCGTAATGGTGGCGCGGGGAGCGCCGGCTGGAGACCTGGAAAGCCACCTTTTTGCGCCTGATCCCCTGCTCTTTCTGGCTCAGCAGGGCCTGCTTGCCGACAAAATTCTTGTCGAAATTGACGAAAGCCTCCAGACCGGCCTCCAGCGGCGTGGTAGTCTCGTCGATATCGCTGCCATACAGCGAATACCCGACCTCCAGGCGCAGCACATCCCGCGCTCCCAGACCGGCCGGTTTGACGCGCTGATCCTGCAGCAGCAGGTCCCACAGTTGGCAGACCTTGTCGACCGGGAGGAAGATCTCGTAGCCCAGCTCGCCGGTATAGCCGGTGCGGCTGACAATCGCCTCCACCCCCAGTATCTGCACGGTGATGAACTTGAAATAGGGAATTGAGGCCATCTTTTCGCCAAAGGCGGCCAGCATGACCTCGCGGGCCAGCGGCCCCTGCAGATCGAGCTTGCCGGTTCGGTCGGTGATGTTGGTGAACGAGCCGCCCCGCAGTCGGCTGTTGATGACGGTAAAGTCATTGTCGGCCGTGGCGGCGTTGACCACCACCATGACCTTGTCCTCCGCCAGGCGGAAAACGATCAGGTCGTCGATGATGCCACCCTGCTCGTTCAGCAGAAAACCGTAACGCGAACGGCCAAGCGGAATAGTCTTGACCGAAAAGCTGAAAACATCCTCCAGACCGCCCGCCTCGAAGTCGCCCTGAAAGATGAATTCTCCCATGTGGCAGATATCGAAAAGCGCCGCTTTCTGGCGACACCAGGCGTGCTCGGCGATGATGCCCTCGTACTGGATAGGCATATCCCAGCCACCGAAGGGTGCCATCAGGGCTTTCAGATCACGATGCCGGCTGTTGAGCGCTGTTGCCTTTGTTTGTTCGTCCATGACGTATTCTCTCTGACTGCTTTAATGATGGTGCGAAGAGGAACTGCGTACCTTTTTCGTACTGTGCCGCGATTTTTTTCCGTTCACGCCGGCGATCGAAAGCACATCCGCCAGCTGCATCTTCCAGAGCCCCTCTTCATGGGTCAATTTGAACTCACGGGTGCTTGAATCGGAAGAGATCATGGTTCCCTCCAGCCCGAGCGTTGCATAGACCGTGGCCTCGGTCTGCTTTTCGTTCAGAACCTTGAAGTTTTCCAGTTTCTGCCAGCAGCAGGCCGGCCGGACAGCACTGTCAGCCATCTTTTTGACAAAAGCTTCACGCGATGTCCTGCCACGATGGGCCAGGCGATCAAAAAGCTGTTCATAGCGCCCCGCGCGCCACAGATCGAGCGTCTCCGACATGGATTGCTCCAGCACGGAAGCGGACTCGGCGGCAAAAGCAGGGAAGGCGGCTGCCAGGGTTAAAAACAGGGCGCACACCGCCAGGAGACGGAAACGGAGAGACGTCATTGATTCACCTCCATTTTTTGTTGCATCCTAGTGCAAATGCATCTGCTGTGCAACTTCAAATGCCGTTATATCAGCGTAAATTCTACCGCTTGATTAATGAATCAAATCCAGTAGAATAAAGTAGCCTGATTTGAGCGGGGAGGTTGCCATGCTGCGCCAGGGAGACAAATTACGGAGGATTATCGACCTGGGATTTGAAATAGCCCAGATCAAGGATATCGATCTGCTGCTGGAAAAAATCCTGAATGAGGCGCGCGCATTCACCAACTGCGATGCCGGCTCAATTTACGTCCGGGAAGGGGATGGGCTGAAATTCAGCTATGCCCAGAATGACTCTCTGCAGAGACAGCTGCCTCCCGGCAGAAGGCTGCCCTACTCCACCTTTTCAATACCGATCAACAAAAATTCCATCGCGGGCTATGTGGCGTCAAAAGGCGCCATCTTGAATATTCCCGATGCCTACCAGCTCGACACCCGCTTCCCCTTTTCCTTCAACCGCTCCTATGACGAGTTGACCGGCTACCGCACCCGCTCCATGCTGACCATCCCGCTTAAAAACTTCCGCGGAGAAATAATCGGAGTACTGCAGCTGATAAACGCGATGGACGACAAAGGGAACGTGACCGCGTTCGTGCATGATGATGAAGAGCTGATCATCTACTTCTCAAACAATGCCGCCATTGCCATCGAACGGGCCAAGATGACCAGGGAGATGATTCTGCGCATGAACAAAATGGCTGAATTACGCGATCCGAAAGAGACCGGCCCGCACGTCAACCGGGTTGCGGCCTATTCGGTTGCCATCTACGAAGCCTGGGCCGTCAGAAAAGGTCTTTCACAAGCTGAAATCGACAAGAATCGCGACGTTCTGCGCATGGCGGCCATGCTGCACGATGTTGGCAAAGTGGCCATCTCCGATGCGATTTTAAAAAAGCCGGGCCATTTTACCGCCGATGAATACCAGATCATGAAGCTGCATACCCTGTATGGCGCCAATCTTTTTGCCGACATCTACTCCGACTTTGACGAATCGGCTGCGGTTGTGGCCCTGTGCCACCACGAACGCTGGGACGGCGGCGGATATCCCGGCCACATCGACACCCGCACCCAGCAACCGTTGCCGGGATACGAGAAAGAAGACGGAAAAGCACAGGGCAAGCGTGGTGAGGAGATCCCGCTCTTCGGCAGGATCGTGGCCCTGGCGGACGTGTACGACGCCCTTTCCTGCCGCCGCTGCTACAAGGAAGCCTGGAGCGAGGCGGATGTGCTGGAAAATATCCGTTCAGAATCCGGTAAGCAGTTTGACCCGGAGCTGGTAAAGGTATTCATGAACTGCATAGACAGTTTTCGACAGATCGAGAACCTGTATCCGGACCATGCGGAACGGGCGTGATGCCCTCAGGTTGATAACGCGAAGGCGCAGAGAATATACAATTCCCTGCGCCTTCGTGCGCTTCGCAACAAACTTTTTGACGACCAGATCAGAGAGTTCTCTCCCCCGCCTCCGCAAACAACTTCAATTTAGCCATCATCAGATCGAATTTTTTGGGTTTCAGCGATTGGGCCCCATCCGATGAAGCTTGTTCCGGATTGGGATGGACTTCGACAATCAGTCCGTCGGCGCCTGCCGCCACGGCCGCATAGCACATCGGCGCCACATAATGGTGATCGCCGGTGCCATGGGAGGGATCAATGACGACCGGCAGATGGGTCTTGTGCTTCAGCACCGGAATGGCCGAAAGGTCGAGCGTGTTGCGGGTGGCGGTTTCAAAGGTGCGGATACCGCGCTCGCAGAGGATGACCGACTGGTTGCCCTCGCTCATGATGTACTCGGCACTCATCAGAAACTCCTGAATCGTCATCGCCATGCCGCGCTTCAGCAGCACCGGTTTTTTCAGCTGGCCGACCTTTTT
>JAJZRX010000071.1 GCA_021850095.1 Deltaproteobacteria bacterium | reverse complement strand
GGCCGGAGTGGCCTTGACGATGGTCAGTGTTCCGGTTGCGCTGCCGCTGTAGTTTGTATCATTGATAGTAGCGGCCACGGCGTAGGAACCGGCTGCGGTCGGAGCGGTTGTGCTGCCGGCGTAGGTGATGGCAACCGTCTTGCCGGCCGGGTTGGTGGTTGCGGTAACAGCCTTGGCTGTTCCGTCATAGGTGGCGGTCAGTCCGGACAGGGCAACCGTTGCCGTGGCTTTGTTTACGGTCAGAGTAACTGTTGCTGTTGCACTGTTGTAGCTAGTCGTATTGGTTGGTGTGAAGGTAGCGGTCAGGGTCTGCGAACCGGCATTCAGAACCGTACCGATGGCAGGCGAGTAGCTGAATGTTCCGGCCACGCCGCCGCTGACAGCTGCGTTGAGCTGGGTTCCCGACAGAGCGGTGCCGTAGGTAATAGCTGCCGGTGTTGCCCAGGTGATGGTCGGAGTAGTCTTGTTGTTAACTGCCAGAACGACGCTGGCGGTGGCATTGTTGTAATTGGCGGTATCGGTCGGGGTGAAGGTAACCGACAGAGTCTGGTTTCCGGTGGTGTTCATGGTTGTGCCGGATACTGGTGTGTAGGCAAAAGATCCTGCTACACCACCGGATACAGCAGCGTTAAGCTGTGTTGCCGAAAGAGTGCTGCCGACATACACCGCTGTTGGAGTTGCCCAGGTGATGACCGGAGTGGCCTTGGCGATGACCAGCGTGCCGGTAGTGCTGCCGCTGTAGTTGGCGTTGTTAATCGTGCCGACCACGGTGTAGGTACCGGCAGCAGTCGGCGCGGCTGTGCTGCCGGCATAGGTGATGGCAACTGCCAGACCAGCCGGGTTAGTGATTGCAGTGGCTGCCTTGGCTGTTCCGTTGTAGGTCTGGCTCAGGTTGCTCAGTGTAACGGTGGCTGTTGCCGGAGCGATGGTCAGTGTTCCGGTGGCGCTGCCGGAGTAGTTGGCGTTGTTAATCGTGCCGACTACGGTGTAGGTACCAGCTGCGGTCGGTGCGGTGGCCGAACCGTTGTAGGTGAAGTTTACTGCCAGGCCAGCCGGGTTAGTTGTCGCGGTGGCTGTCTTGGCCGTTCCGTTGTAGGTTTGGCTCAGGTTGCCTAGTGTTACCGTGGCGGTTGCCAGAGCGATGGTCATGCTGCCGGTGGCGCTGCCGGAGTAGTTGGCATCATTGATGGTCGCCACAACAGCGTAAGTACCGGCTGCGGTCGGCGCGGTTGTGCTGCCGGCATAGGTGATGGCAACTGCCAGACCAGCCGGGTTAGTTGTTGCAGTGGCTGTCTTGGCCGTTCCGCTGTAAGTCTGGCTCAAGTTGCCCAGTGTAACGGTGGCTGTTGCCGGAGCGATGGTCAGTGTTCCGGTGGCGCTGCCGGAGTAGTTGGCGTTGTTAATCGTGCCGACTACGGTGTAGGTGCCAGCTGCGGTCGGTGCGGTGGCCGAACCGTTGTAGGTGAAGTTTACTGCCAGGCCAGCCGGGTTAGTTGTCGCGGTGGCTGTCTTGGCCGTTCCGTTGTAGGTTTGGCTAAGGTTGCCAAGTGTTACCGTGGCGGTTGCGGGAGCGATGGTCAGTGTTCCGGTGGCGCTGCCGCTGTAGTTGGCGTTGTTAATCGTGCCGACTACGGTGTAGGTACCAGCTGCGGTCGGTGCGGTGGCCGAACCGTTGTAGGTGAAGTCTACCGTCAGATTGGCCGGAACGGTTGTTGCGCTGGCGTAGCGGGCGGTGCCGTTATAGTTCTGGCTTAAATTAGCGAGGGTAACCGTGGCGGTTGCCTTGGCGATGGTGAGGGTGCCGCTGGCGCTGCCGGAAAAATCATTGTCAACGACCGTGGCATTCACGGCATAAGTTCCGGCCGCGCTTGGAGCGGTCGTGTTGCCGGCGTAGGTGATGGAGACAATCAGACCGGACGGGTTGGTGGTGGCTGTCACCGCCTTGGCAGTGCCGTCATAGGTAGCGGTCAAACCGGAGAGGGTGATCGGAGCGTTAGCCTTGAGTACATTGATGCTGACGGTCTTGCTAACGGTATTGTATTTGGTTGTGTCTGTCGGTGTGAAGGTTACCGTCAGGATCTTTGCGTTGCCGGTGGTGAGTATGGTTCCCGCTGCCGGATTGTAGATGAAGGTACCCGGAACGTTGGCGCTGGCATTCAGCTGAGTAGCCGACAGAGGAGTGCCGAACGTGATGTCAGCCGGATTGGCCCAGGTGATGATCGGATCAGTTTTTACGCTAACAGTCCCTACAGTAACAGTGGAACTCTGGGTCGCAACCCCGCCCAAACCATCGCTGACCTGCACTGTTACGTTATGCGTCATGTTGTTCTGGGCTGCGGTCGGGTTCCAGAGGATTCCGCCAGAGGTTGAGCCAATGGTCATTCCAGCGGGGAATGTGGTCAGTGTATAGGTCAGAGTGTCGAGATCCGGGTCGCTGGCTACTATGGTGTATAAGTAATTAGTTCCCACTGTCGCCGGCGCTGTCGGGGCGGCGGAGGTGATGACCGGCGGCCGGTTGACGTGGGTGACCGTTATGGTGAAATCTTGAGTGGCCACGCCGCCATTGCCGTCGTTGGCAAAGGCCTGGACAGTCTGCGGGCCGGCCTGTTCCTTGGTCGGTGTCCAGGAAATGACATTGCCGCTTATGCTCATGCCGAGTGGAGATTTGTACAGGCCATAACTCACTGTGTCGCCGTCGGCATCCGTGGCGGTAAGGGTATAACTGTACAGTTGATAGTCGTTGGCCGTTGTTTTCGGCGTACTGGTAATGACCGGCAGCTTATTGAGCTTGTTGACTTTCAAGATAAAGCTGTCGCTGGCTTTGAGAACCCCGGCCCCGTTGTCGGTTACGGTAACGGTGATGGTATAGTCTCCCGCCACCGCGACAGGATAGCTGATCAATCCCGTGGCCGAAATTGTCATGCCGGCCGGAGCGCCGCTCAAGCTGTAGGCAAGTGTCTGGCCGGCATCATTTGCATTTGCCTGGATCTGAACGCTGAAAGCGCTTCCCTCATTGACGGAGGCGTCCTTGATGGCGAACAGGGAAGGGGGGTGATTGCAGAGCTTGTTGGTGATGATCGGGTCGAGGGCCGGATCCTGGATCGGAACCCGGGTCGGGAAGGCCTGATCGCTGACCAGCAGGATATCGTTGGTGAAATCGGTGCTGGAATTAACGGAGACGTTCAGCTGCCTGGTCTGTTGAGCCGCAGCGGGCGCCAGGTCCGACAGGCTCCAGGTGACCGTGTTGGCGGCGCTATCGTAGACGCTGCCGTCCGTGGGCGGAATTGTCGCCGGAGTTATGCCGTTGGGAAGAAAGTCAATCAGTTTTACGGCCGTCAGAGTTTCGGTCAGAGGAGCGGTGTTGAGAAGGTTATCAAAAGTAATCGTGTAGTTGGTCTGGCCGCCGTAAGTGACACAGGCAGGGGAGTTGGTCACGGATGCCGTAAGTGGTTTGGTCGGATAAAAACTGTCGGTGATGGTGAAGGACACCGATTGGCCGGCCGGAATGGTCAGATCCCACTGCTTGACAAACTGCCGGTCGCTGCCGTAGCCGTAGGGGGTCTGGGGAGTAGAGAAATCAGAAGGGTCAGGATCCCTTAAAGCGCCAATGAGAGAGCCGCTGCCGTCGTCAAGGTCGTATGAGCTGGGGGGCCGTGATGATTCATGGGTGTAGGTGACGCCGCTGCCATCGGATTGGGAGCCGTTCTGATAAACCCGGTTGTTATGAACCTCGATGTTATCGGTATCGCCAACGCTGGTTCCCGTATCGCTTAAGTCGTAGTCGGAATATTCAAAAAAATGATAATCGAGATCCGCCCCAGACGTGTTGGTGATGGTGACCGTCTTCTTCAGGCTGGCTTTGCCGGCTCCGAGCGGAGAGGAGGTCAGCTCATAAAGGATTTTTATTTCGAACTGACCGGCCAGAGTGTAGGTGCTTGTGAGGTTTGGGGCATTCTTTACCGTCTGGCTCGAGACCTTTGGCAGCGTGTCAAGAGATTTCTCAACATCGGTCGATCCGACCCGGTACCAGAACCATTGTTGAAAGCCTCTTTCAACACCGTCCACAGTGAACGAGTTAAGACCTGTGTAGGCTGATGTCGAGTCGTCAACCTTTACCAGTGTATCGATGTTCGCGGCATTCCGCAGCGTGAAGTTTGTCGCCTCACCCGTGGAAACCAGACAACAGAGCATCAGCAGTAGTTGAATCAGTACCAGGGTTCTCTTCTTCAAATCATTCATCGTGCTACTCCTTGCAAATGTGAATTGCATCAGGTTAAGCGATTGTCAGTAGTGCTACTTGAGCAGAATTTCGATTGTGGCCGTTTTTTTCAGTTCCTGCACCAGCTCATCGACCTTCTGGCGCTTGTAATCGCCTTTCAGATAACCGGCGATGAAATCCTTGACGTCATCGTATTTTCGGACGCTCTCCGGTTTGATCTGATCAACCCGGATGATGTGCAGGCCGTGCCGGGTTCTGACAATGCCGCTGGTTTCACCGGGCTTGAGTTTGAAGGCCACGGCATCAAACTCGTTGGGCATATAGTTCTGTTTGATGAAACCCAGCTCGCCGCCGTTTTCCCGGCTGTTGCAGTCTGAAGACTGGATGGCCAGCAGGGCGAAGTCTTTACCTTGCTTCAGATCATCAAGGATCTTACCAGCTTTGGCCTGCGCTTCCTGTTCCTGCTCCGGGGTCGGGTTTTTAGGCAGGCGGATCAGGATGTGGCTGGCTTTTATGGAGAGCGATTCCTTGAAGCTGTGCGGGTTGTTATCGTAAAAAGCGCGCAGGGTTTTTTCGTCAATGGTTGGATTGAGCAGTCCGCGCTGTTCCAGATAGGTGTTTTTAAGGATGTCTTTACGCAGGCTGGTCGTCAGGGCCTGCAGCTGTTCTTTGGTCAGCTCTGCCGTGCCGTGGTTTCTGGCTTTGGAATCCGCCAGGCGCGCGGCCAGTTTGTCTTCGATCTCCTGGGGTTTGGCAGCGGCGGCTCCGGCCTGGACAAGCAGCTCCTGGGCTATCAGGGCATCCAGATCCTTGAGCTGGAAGGTGCGGATCAGTTCGGCATCACTCGATTTTGAGCCCAGCTGGCGATATTGGCGGAGACGTTTTTCAGCTACCGGGGGTAGTTCGGATTCGTAAATCGGAACTCCGTTTACCCGCGCGGCAATAGCGGCGGTTTCTCCGGCGGTTGCCGGAGAAAACGTGGCGGCCAGCAGGGCGGCACTCACCAGTAAGGTACGGATTCGGAAGGTTTTTATTTTCGTTTGCAGCATGTTTTCACTCTGACCTGTTTAGGTATGCAAAAAGCTTGTCGAGAGGGCGGTCTGGAAAACCATCCTCTGCCCGGGTGATGTTGTGTGATCCGGTCTGCGGCTATTGGGCGGAAATAATAATTGACGCCGTGGAGCCGGGCCTGCCTTTCGGGATGAATACGAGCGAGCCGGAGGTGTCAATGCTGACGCTGATTGAACTGCTGGTGGGCTCGGTGATTCGGGTTCTGCGCGTGCGGTGTTTAACGCGCTTCGGAGCCGGATTGTTGTCCACTTCCAGATAACGGGAACCGCTGGCGTCTTTGACAATGATGTCCAGCTCGTTCATTCCGTTGAGGGTAATATCAACGCTGTAGTCGCCGCCGTTCAAGGGTACTTCCAGAGTTTGGGAGTCGTGGCGCGCGCGGGTTTTGGTAATGCTGTATTCCCATTTGGACGGGGCCGGGGGAACCAGGGCTTTTTCCAGATCCACAAGACCGAAGCCGAAGTACTGATCGCGGCCGGGATCGCCCAGGTCTTTGGCGCTGGCGCCGAGAAGAGCACGGACATCATCGGCACGGCGGCCGTCATTGTTGGCGTCGGCCACACCCTTGGCCAGCAGGATTGCCGCCGCGCCGCTCACGTGTGCGGCGGATTGCGAGGTGCCGTTCATGACTCCGTAAGCGCCGCCGCGCATGGTGGAGTTGATGGCGGCGCCCGGTGCGGAAAGCTCGTTTTTGGGAGCATAGTTGGAAAAGGCGGAGAAGCTGTCGTCCTGATTGGTTGAGGAAACCGCTATAACCGAGTCATATGCGGCTGGAAACTCCATTGTATTGCTGTGGGTGTTGCCGCTGGCGGCGACAACGATGATGCCGGCCTGGTAGGCCCGGTCGCAGGCATCCTTGAAGGCGGCCGAATCTATGGGAGCACCGATGCTCATGTTGATAACGTCCATCTTGTTGTTGATGGCCCACTCCATGCCGGCCAGGATGTCGCTCAGATCACCCATGACCATGCCGCCCAGAACCTTGACGGCGTACAGTGAAACCTCGGGAGCGACGCCGACTACTCCGGTGCCGTTGTTGCGCGCGCCGATAATTCCGGCAATATGTGTTCCGTGGCTAATATATCCATCATCGAACGGGTCGTTGTTGTCATAGACAAAGTTGTAGCCACCCTTGTAATTGTCTTTCAGGTCGGGGTGGCTGTAGTCGATGCCGGAATCCAATATGGCGACCTTGATGCCGGCGCCGGTGATTCCAGTGGCAGCGGCGTAGTTTCCGCCTATTCTGCTCACACCCCAGGAATCGCTGTATTCCTGGGTCAGCGGGGGAGTAGCTGCCAGCGGTTCGGTAAGGCCGACCACGGAATCCGCCTCGATATAGGCGATTGCCGGGTCGTTTTTCAGTTTTGCGATTTCTTCTTCCGGCAGTTGGCCGGATACGGCGTTAAACAATTTGTGCGAACGCTTGACGCGTCCGCCCGAACGGTGAAATCTGTTCTGTTTGCTTTCTTCACTGAAGCCGGAATCCTTTTTAAAGCCGATGATGACTTTCCTGTCGGCGGCTCCGGCGATTGCGGCGCATCCCAATAGCGTCAAAGTTACTGCGGCAGCTATCTTTTTGTTCATTCCTGATATCCTTTCTTCCCGAATCGGCCGGCAAGAACCATCTTTATCAGTTTTTCATGGGGGGCGTGACGCCCCCCATGAAACGTGTGCCAATCAGCCTGATGCACAGGCTAAACCATAATTAGCGGGTTTTCTTTGCCACAGCCAGAACGGACTTGGAAACTGAACCGTTAAGAGCTTTGACCGTCACTTCGGCGCCGGCTTTGATGGCCGGGCTGGTGGCGACGACTTTGGTGTCGCTCCAGGAAACGACTGTGGCTGGTGTTGTGCCCACGAATACGCCCATACCGGAGTTGTAATCGGCCGGCGGTTTTACGCCGAAGCCCTTACCGGTGATGGTTGCCGTGTTCCTGGAAGCCAGAATAGCCGAATTGATGGTCAGTTCCGGGAAAATGACCAGTTTGGAAAGGTTACTCTTTACGCCTTCCTTGACGACAGTCAGGTTGTAGGTGCCAGGCAGCAGGGCAGGAACGTTCACCTGGATTTCACTGTCGGTGAATGATACCGGAACAAGGGTTTTTGTCGTTGTATCATTGCTGATAACAACAGACGGGTTGTAGGTAACACTGTTGCCGCCGACGTTGGTGAAGGATGCGCCGGTCAGGGTCAGTGCGGCGGTTTTGTTGGCAGCCAGGGTGTATGCGCTCTGGCCGGTCAGGGACGGAACGATTGCCGTGGCCGGGTTGCTGGCGGCATTGCCGTACCAGGACCAGTGGCAGCCCTGGCAATCCCAGTTGTTGCCGATGTGGCCGAAACCGGCGGCTTCATTGCCCGGGCTGACGGTGCCGGTGCCGGACTTGAGCTGAATGTTGTGCAGCGATTTTACGCCGTGGCATGATTCGCACTGACGAATCTCAAGGCCCGGGTTGTTAAAGTTGTGGCACCATTCACACTGGCCGATGCCGATCGGAGCGCCGGTAACGGGGTCTTTTGCGCCGATGCCGGTGCCGTGATGGGTGTCGGCGTTGCTGGAGATCGGACGCGGCAGGTTGGTTTTAGGATCGATTGCAGAATCACTCGCCTGGTGGCAGGCCTCACAGCCTTGTACGATAACCTGGGCGCCGTTGGCGGGATTGGTGACAGTCCGGCCGTCTTTCATCGGGGTAATCGATGAAACGCCATAGGTTGGTACATAGTGTCCATCAAGAGGATTGTCGATGAAGCTGCCGTGGCAGTACTGGCAATCCTGCGCCACGGCCTTGGCGCTCTTGTGATGCGGAGAGCTTTTGTGGCAGACGTTGCAGGTTCTGAAATCGGCGAAGGTGAATCCGCCGCTGCCGTCCGATACCATGGTGTGGCAGTCGAGGCAGGCCAGCCCCTTGCTGTTGATCAGGTTATGGTGCCGGGGAACCAGCACGGCGTCGCTGCCATGGCAGCCGAGGCACTCAGTGCGGGTAAAGGTGGTGAACTTGGCGTCATAAATACCCAGTGACTGCGGAACTGGCGGCGGAAGCGCCATGACTGCAGCTGCTGCGCCGACTACGAGACAGGCCGAGGCCAACATACTTGTTACAAGCTTCTTGTTCATTCTTAATGCTCCCTTCATTTTTTAGACTGCCGAAACAGGTGTTGCTGCTGCATTAGCAAGGATGAACATTGGCTGAACCAACCACACGCGGCTTAACGTACGCACGCTTTTTCATAGTGCACCTCCTTTCCGGTATCCCGAGCGTGATCCGAATCGTTGATTCCAATCACGATCAAAGAGTACACGGCATCTCCTTGATTATGCCATCAAGGTTGTACTTCAATCTGCTGCTGGCGCAGGCGCGGAGGGAACCATTCTGTTTTCCCAGCCCCATCTGACGCCGTTGTAAATTGTTACCGTTTTCGGATCCTTTGTGCTGAGGCTGACCAGGCACACTTCCGCATACCACTCGTGTTCATTTTCAGGGTCGATCTTGCCCACATCAAACTGAAAATGGGGCGGTGTCGATTTGGATGCCGTTTTTGCGGGAACCAGATCGAAAAAAGGCGTTTCCGGCTGTTTGCTTTTTTTGGACTGTCCCTGAAAGGCGATTCGGTTTTCCGGCGTGCCGTGCGCCGAGCCTCGTTTGTGATTCGACACGATTCTCTGAATCCAGTGCAGCTGCGTGTCGGCCGTTGTTACTGGATCGTCTTCCTGCGGAAGGTAATCAAAAGAAAATCCGCCCCCCAGGGCGCCGTTGAAAAAAACATTGTAAGCGTTGACCCTGAAGGAGCCTTTCAGCTCCTGGCTGGCGGCGACAAATTTCCAGCCCCGGGCCTCGGGGTATTCTCTTTTGAGCTGGGCCAGAAAATCATCCGTTCCCCCGGGCTTGATACTGGTGAAACTGATCGGATTTCTTGTGACGACAGCGCTTGTACCATCCTGCAGCGTATACGATTGAGAAGGAACAAACGCTTTGGCAACGGTCGCAGCCGCCGGAACAATGCTGAAGGCATATGCCGGAGTCAGGCCGAACAACCCGGATACCAACAGAAATGCCAAGTGATATTTTATAGTTATGTTGTGAAAAATAGTCAATGAAATAAACCTGCCGTGAAGCTGTTTAACACCGCCGGTTCCCCTCACCAGACTGCTTTGTGGTGGGGGGACCGGCGGTTGGCACAGCCAAATAACTAAATAGTCGTCATTACTATTTCGATACGACGAAGCTGTCAACCGTTGACCAGGCCGAGACTAGCGAAGTCTTGGTCTTGTCACGAGCCTGAACGCGCCAGTAATAGGTGTAGCCGGTGGTGACCGTCGGCTTGTAGCTCAGGGTGGAGATCCAGCCCGAAGTGTACTGAACCGTCGAGAAGGACGAGCTGCGGCTGACCTGCACCAGGTACTGGGTGGAGGCACCGGCATTGCCGTTCAGCGATGCGGCCCATTCCAGGGTTGGCGCGCATCCGTAGGAACACTTCAGATCAGCTTCGGGTACGATAACCGGAACGGTCGGCGCGGAGCCGGCCGGCGGTGTGGTACCGCCACCGCCAGGTGGCGGCGGTGTTGTCGTGCTTGTCCAGGGGGTCTTGGTGTTCCACTGTTGCTTGGCATCGTAGTCGTCATGGCATTTTGAGCTACTGGATAAGCTGCTGTCGTTCCAGCTGCTGTCTCTGCTCCAGCCGCCCCGTCCGCCTTCGCCGCCCTCGTAGATGCCGGGCATGTGTCCGCCGCCCCGGCCTTCATTACGTCCACCGCTTCCTGATGTTATCGGGTTGGCGTTCAAAGCAACGCGTCCGCGATGTTTGTAATCGAGGCAGTTGGTTACCATCAAGCGCGGCAGGTTTGTATTGTGCGGCGCATGACACTTAGAGCAGGAATAGTTGTGCTTGATTGTAGTATTGGCAGTTTTCCAGCCTTTGACCGATTCGTGGATACGGTCTTTACTCTTCCAGGTGTGGTTGGTGCCGTTGGTCAGTGAGGTTTTGGAATGGCACGATATGCAGAGCCCGCCGAACTGGTCGGCTGTCTGGGTGATGCTGCCGGACGTAAAAGTGTTCTGGTCGATGTGGAATGAAGTTGTTACTGCCGCCTTGTAGGCGGTGCTGATTGTGGAGCTGGTCGATGGGCCTTCTGAACCACGTCCGCCGCTGGCGGCCAGTTCGGTATAAGCTCGGTTATCGGCGGTGGCTACATCTTCCTTATAGGGTGAGGTCATCCAGGTGCCCTTCAGCAGCGGCACGCCATAGATTTTATTCGCTCCCAGAGTCGGGCTGACACCGTGCGGGTCGTGGCAGGGGGTGCAGAGTCCGCCAACTTGGTGGGCCGGAACGCTGGACAGAGGCGATGATGCGCCGAAGTGTCCACCCTGGTTGGCAACTGCGCCTTTATAAGCATAGCGTAGTGCATCGCCAAAGGTGTTGTTACCGAAGTAGGCCGAGTCCCAATAGTTCATGATCTGCTGGGTGGCGCCGAAGGTGGATTTGTAGCCCCAGGGAGTCGTGGTGGCGGTGTCTTTCATGTGGCAGTCAAAGCAAATCGCCGCTCCCGGATTGTGAGTGTTGCGCTCTGCCGTACTTCCACCAGCAGCCGGTTTGTAAGATACTGAGTAACCGCTCTTGCCGGCCACGGTATCTTTCAGAATGCCGCCGTTGACGGTGGCGCTGCTGTAGCTGGTGGTCTTGCCTTCAACAGATGAACCGTGTGAGTTGTGACAGTCGAAGCAGAGAACATTGGATGAGGCCAGACGATCGGGCCAGGTTTCGGTGGTGTTCCAGCCGCCTTTGTTGGCAACGGCGTTGCCGTGGGCCGAGAAGGCCTTGGTAACGGTGCTTTTGGGTGAAACGTTGGTGCCGGTGTACTTGCCCCAGGGGGTTGTGCCGGCGTCGCCGAACTTGGCGGCGATGCTGTTGGCATCCCAGGCGTAGGCGGCCGGTGTTTTGCCGTCGCCGAAGGGGGTAATGGACTTGTTGGCATCGCTGTGGCAGCTGATGCAGACCGCGTTGATCTTGGCCATTTCGGTTCTGGAACCGTTGGCGGTGTACTGAACCGCTGTTGTCCCGGCCACATATTGGGCCGGACGAACGCCGGCACCGTAGATAACCAGCTCAACCGGCGAGCCAGATCCGTTGGTACGATGATAGGCGCGGTTGATGCTGCCGTCGCTGTTGGCTTCCCAGTGGCACTGGTAGCAATGCTCGCCGGTCACTTCCACACCCTGAACATGGTGGGAATTGCCGCTGAACTGGGGGGTGATGGCGGCGCGGTTGTTGATCGAGGCCGAGTGGCAGCCCAGGCAGCCGCCCTTGCTGCCCCACTGGGCCAGAGCGTTGCCGTGGCAGGCCACGTTGGCGCAGGTTTTGTTGACCGGGTTGTAGCTGGCGTTGGGGCCGGCTACGGCCGGGTTGAAGACCACATCCACACCGCCGCTCAAGTGGGCGGCCATGGTGGCGCCGGAGGCGTCGATGGTGGTGTAGTGGCAGACGGAGCAATCAGCAGGCGATGCCACATGTGCGTTGTGGCTGTTGGCTGCGGTTGCCCCGGGGCCGCCGTTGGCGTAATCCGGCGCGCCGAATGCGTTGCCGGTGCCGTGGCAGCCGTTGCAGCCCAGTGTGACGCCCGAGTTCCAGGCCGGTATTGCCGTGTAGGTCAGGTTGTTCTTGTTGCCGTTGGAGTGGCAGTACAGGGCGGAGCAGGTGGCGGTGTTGTTATTGTAGGAACCGGTGCCGCCATGAACCGCGATGCCGGAGAATTTAACGTCTCTGACGCCGTTGACATGTTTGCTGGTGTTGCTGATTTTGTTGCTGCCGGTCACGGTGGCGGAATGGCACAGATCGCAAGCAAAACCGAAGGCCAGGTGGCCGCTGTGGGCGTTGGTTGCCGGAGCGGCGTCGTGGCAGGCGCTGCACTCGCCGGGAGTACCGACGATGCTCCCCTTGGCGTTGGCCCAGGCGGGAGTTTTGTAGGCAGCCAGGGTTCCGGCGGCACCGTTACTGTGACAGTAGGTCGTGGCGCAGGTACCGTTGGCGTTGTATTTGGGGGTGGCGCCGTTGAGAGCTGCCGTGGTGCCCTGGGGCTGGAGGAAAACCTGCTGGAAGTTGCCGGTGGCGTGCTTGTTGCCGGCGTGGCACTCGTTACAGGTCATGCCCAGACCGGTTTCTGCGGCGTGATAGGCATGGCCGGAGAGGCTTTCGTCTTTGAAAACACCTGAAGTTTTGTAATCATACTGCGAGGTTTTGGCATAGCCGTTCGGGCCACCGGGGGTGTTCTGAACTGGTGGCATGCCGTGGCAGCTGGTGCAGTCGGCCGAGAAGGAGCCGACCGAGCTGTCATGGGCATGGCAGGTGATACAGACGGCTGAATCGGTGCTGGCGTGCTCGGCCGGATAGGGGCCGCCCGGAGCCGGTACGGCATGACAGGCCAGACAGACGCCGTTTTGGCCGGCCAGATTGCTCTTGCCAGCCTGATGGAGAACTTTCCTGCGGTAGGAATCAATTTCCTTGCCGCCGGAGTAGTTCATGTAGCGGCGTACCAGCCAGACGTTGGGGCCGCCGTCGCCGGTTTCCACATGTCCGCCATGGCAGTCGGCGCACTGGATGTTCTGGCCTTTGCGGTTGTGGGCGGTTTTGCCGGCGTGGCAGTTGGTGCAGATGTTGAGATCGCTGGCCTGACCGCCGCGCAGGTCGGTGCGCAACAGGTAGCCCTGTGATGACGAAAGCTGGCCAAGTGCGGCTGAAGCGGGGCCGTCAACGGTTCTGGCGTTGGAGTCGGTGAAGTGGACGCCGTGGCAGGTGCTGCAGAGCACCTTGCCGTCCACCAGTTTCATGGCTGATGTCGTGTTGGACGGATTGGCGTTCACCGGAAGCGGATTGTACTCGGTTGGATTGTTGGCCGCCTTGGACGTGGCGTAAACAAAACCGACCGGGTGGGTGCCTTTCTGGACATCGGTTACGTTGCGACTGCGGTGACAGTCAACGCAGAGCTGGTCAATGGCGGTAACGCTTAAAAGCTTGTTGCCGGCCGCATCATGTTTCTGATGACAGCTGGCGCAGTTGATGACACCGACTGCGCTGGCTTTGGCGCTGGGGTCAGGATTCTGTTGAGATGGTTCAGCGCCGGCATCCGGCACGTTCCTGGGGGCGGCCCAGTTGTGGGAGGTCTGTTTCCGGACCGTTATGCTGGGGTCCAGTTGTGTTGATCCAAAGGGGTTGGCGATGTCTCCGGGGGCGAAGGCCTGCTGCATCGTACCCGGCGTATGGCATTTGAGGCAGAGATTGTTGACGCCGTAGGTCTCTGTCATGTCGTAGGTGTAGCCGTCAACAGAGGGGGTATGGCATCCGTTACACCATTGCGGTGAGGTGGGCGTTGAAACGGTGTGCGGCGATTGAATCGCCATCGCACCAGTTGCCGTTAACAAAACAAACAGCAGTGCTACTAATGGTTTTTTCATAGATTGACTCCCAAAATTCGTGAATTCATTGTTCATTCCAAATCGTCTCGAGTTCCTTCTGTACAGCGCATCCGCTTTTCCGCGGTATTTCTGTACACACAATTCACCATGCATCCTCCTTTATTATAGTGTGATAGTAACTGTTATTACTTATGTCTGTCAGCGGTAGGTTGGGATGTACGAACGTGAGTTGCAGTGACACTAATGGGGTTCGGGCAGCCCGGGATCAGAATTGCTGCCAGAAGCAGCTTGATCTATTTATCATATTCCGCCTGATTACATGGGCACCCGTTGGTCTTCAGAAAATCGTGGATTAAATTAACTCCGGTTCGTACGCAAATTGTATACCAAACAGTAGCTGGGTGTAATTGTTATATTAATAATTATTATAGGTAGTGTGTAAAAAAAATGTACAGTTGTCTGGGTGGCAATGTAAACAAAAAAAGTAATTATAACAGGCATATATGTGATATTTCGTTTTTGGTGCAGTCAAATGACAGCATATTATGTAAAGAAAACCGACGGTTCGCGGATGCCGGAACATATTTTGGTTATCGTTTCAAACTGGCTAACCCGAGCGCTGGATTATCTAACCCACTACAATCACGATGTGTTGAAAAAAACTACCGGAAAAATCCTTGAAAATGAGTGTATAGTAATTCTTGACACCTGTTAAAAAACGGGATGCTTCAATACGGTGAAAAAAAGATGTTATTCCTGGCGTACAAATCGTGCAGGCCGAAAGCTGCTGAAAAATCTAATTAAAAACTAGGGTTCCTGGTTAGATAAAATGCATCTTGTGCGGTTATATGGCGTTGACTTCTGTGGGGTAGTGGTTATTTGACGGTTCTGGTTCTGGCAGATGTCCTGAAGCCGGTGGCTGCCGCATCTGTGCCGGTACGGGAACAGGCAATAATGTGTTGAAATTACGATTGATATGGCGTATACAGAACCGGTTGCGCGGCAGAGGAGTTTGTTCCTTTGCCGCGTTTTTGTGTCACGGGCTTATGGCGGGTATCACGGCCTTTTGCCGTACAGTTCCAGGAGTGCCGGTAAAAAGATCAGAAATACGGCCACACTGGCCATCATTCCCAGCGACATGACAGCCCCGATGCTGAAGACACCCTGGTGGTGGGCCACCATCAGCGCGCCGAAGCTGAAGAGGATCGTCAGGGCGTTCAGGAATACGCCAATGCCGGCACTGCGGGTGGCAACCTGTCCGGGGCTCTCGCTCCCCTGGCGGTAGCGGTTGATGATGTAGATGGCCGAGTCGATTCCGACCCCCAGGATCAGCGGCAGAACGATGATGTTGGCCGAGTTGAAACCGACGCCCATCAGTGCCATGCCGCCGATCATTATCATCAGTCCGGCTGCCAGCGGCAACGTACCCAGCAGGGCATAGCGGATGCTTTTGAAGTTGATCAGCAGTATGACAATGATGCCGACAAAGGCGTAGATGAAGGCCTTCAGGTAGGCGTCCCGCAGCACCGACAGCGATTCGAAAACCATGACCGGTTCGCCGGTGGCGTTGGGAACCACCCCTTTGACCTGGGTGACGAATTCCTGCAACGGTTCCCGCTCGAAAATCTCCTTTTTGGCCGCCACCTGCAGCAGCAGCGTACCGTTTTTACCGACAAAGCGCTGCAGCAGCTGCGGCGGCACGTCCGACTCCGTCACCTCCGCCGCCTCCAGGCTCTCCTTCATCATCGTCAGCTTGGCGGGCAGTTCGGCAAACATACCCCCCTGAAAATCCCGCAGCATTCCCAGGGCATTGTTGTCCTTCTCTTTTTCCAGCGTTGCGAAGAAGCCGTCCAGGGTTGCCAGAAAGGCTCCGACCGGCGTGGCCTCGGGCGCTTTTTGTGCCTTCAGCACACTCTCCAACTGTGCAACCCGTTCACGGAACGCTTCAAAAACCGCCGGCAGGGCCATGGGCTGCAGGTTCTCTTCATACGGCAGCGGCACCACATCCGCCAGTGTCTGCCGCAGGGCCGCCAGTTCGGCCAGCTTTTCGGTCTGCTGCTCCGGAACAAAGCTTAAAGGGCTGACGACATGATCAACGGCTGGCAGCTTTTCCAGCTTTTCGGTCAGACTGCGGGCCTCAATCCGGTCCCGGGCGGTAACAACGGCAAAATAACCGGAGTTTTCCTTGCTACGCATCAGCTTGTAGGCGTACTCCACCGACGGGAGCCCCCTGGCCTGCAGGTTCATCAGGTTGTAGTCGAAGCGCATGGTCGCGACCGGGTAGATGCAGGCCAGGGACAGCAGCACGGTTATGGCAACCACCGCCCGGGGCTTTGCGAAGATGGCCCGGAAGATGGGGCGCTCGTGCAGCTCGGATTTTTTATCAGTTTGGGAAAGGAGAGGCGTGGGAGTTTTTGTGCGGAAACGCTCCAGCAGAATCAGCATGGCCGGCAGCACGGTAAAAGTGCTGATGACGCAGATAAAGACCCCGCCGGCGGCGATGATGCCCAGTTCGGCGATACCCTTGAAATCGGTCAGGACAAAGGTGATAAAGGCCATTGCGGTTGTGACCGACGCCAGTACGATCGAACGCAGGTTGCAGGCCAGGCTGGTTTCGATGGCGCTGATTCCGCTGGCGCCGCCCTTCAGCTCTTCCTGATAGCGCAGCACGAACTGGATGCCGTATTCGATTCCCAGCCCGATCAGCATTATGGCGAAGACCATGGAAAGGATATTGAGGTGTCCGACCGCCAGGGTGGCGAAACCGAAGGAGAGGCAGATCCCGACGATCAGCGAGACCATGGCCGCGATCACGTTCAGCAGACCGCGGAAGGCGAACAGCAGCAGCAGCACGGTCAGGGTCAATGACAGGATCGTGGCGATCTTGATATCGCGCTGGCTGGTGGCCATCTCTTCGTATTCCAGCACCGGCACGCCGGTCAGGCCGCCTTTGACCCCTTTGAACTCCGCTGTGTTCAGGATTTCGTTCAGGGCCGCCCGGGCGGCCAGGATCGATTTTTCCGAGGCTACGAAGCTTCCCTGCTGTTTGATCGGCCGCATGGTGATGACCTGCTGCTTACCGGCGTTTTCCAACAGGGAGGGCTGGCCGCTGGCGCTCCCCTTCAGGAAGGAGTCCATGGTCATGCCGCTGGAATTGCCGTCAAAGGCTTTGAAGCCCTTGTCCAGCGTTGTCAGCATGAAGGTCAGGCTTTGCAGTGCGGCCGGGTCGCCGCTTTTCAGATAGGCGTCGATCTGATCTGTCAGGCTGGTAAACATGGTCTGGATGGAAGGAGACGCCGCCAGATCCTTCAGCACCGGTGCGGCCATGGTCAAGGTGTGCCGCAGAGCCTTGATGTCGTCCAGCGGCATGAAAAGCAGGCCGTTCTGGCGGAAAAAGGGCAGGCCGCCCGGATAGAATATCTCGCGGAACAGGGCGCTGTCACCCTTCAGCCGGGCGTGCAGTGCATCGGCGGCCCGGGTCGCTTTCCCGGCGTCCTCCGCTTCGATCACCGCCACGATCTCTTCCTGGTCGCCGAACTCGGCCCGGTAGGCGCGGTAATCCACCTGGAAAGCGGCATGACGCGGCATCAGGTCGTCACGTCCGGTCAGAAACTCCATGTTCTTGATGGTATAGATGACAGCCGCGACCGAAAGCAGCAGGGCAACGGTCAGGATCAGGCGGGGGCGGGCGGCGACGAAGGCGAAAATACGGCTTGTATGGCTGGTGCGGGACACTCGGGCACTCCTTTGAAAAAATGGTTCCTCACACAAATCTGTGCAAAGTAGTTGGCATGTCTAGATTGCCCATGCAGTGATACAGGTTGAGAATAAAGTTCTTTGCTGTTCTGAATCCATAGGCCCTGTGACTGATTACCTT
>JAJZRX010000070.1 GCA_021850095.1 Deltaproteobacteria bacterium | reverse complement strand
CAAACCAATAATATCAGATGGTTACTTATGAAGCTCGACTTTTATGCAGATTAGCTGCTTATATTCAATTTACTGCATACACTTTTGCAAGAGCCTCATATAATTACAGATATATAAAAGATGTGTCCAATTATGCACCATATCCACATCCGGAATCAATAAGGAATTGTGCTGCTGTATCTTGTTGAAAACAAACAAAAAAACCAGCGTTTTATTTTTGGCACTGCGGTTGCACTGCTCGTCAGTGGAGTGGGGGATTCCGTTGATTTTGGCATTATTAATTTTTGCCGGATCAGGCTGATTAAAATCATGGATCAAGTATCGCGTACGGACTTCATGTTCGAAATACACTTGTGCCAACTATGGAAAGGAGTGGCAGGATTGGCTGGACAGATGGGTTCGGAACATTTGTTGTTGGAAGTCAGGGAACCGCAGTGAAAAGAGTTTGACGCTCGATATCAAATTTATTGAACAGAGGGAGAGATCTTATGAAAAAAGCGACATTACTTGCATTAGGAGTAGTAACAGCGGTTACGGTGGCAACAAGCAGTCCCTGTAATGCTGCGTTTGTAATCGGCGGCGAAAATGGCTGGCAGCTCAGTACGGACGGTATTGTGGATGTGTTTTCCACCTACGCCTCCACCAGTCCCTTGCCGGGCGGCCCCCGCGCCTTGAGTCTGCTTAGCGCAGGCGGTACTGAGAATACCTATGACCAGCGTTTTGGAGTCGGAATTGGTTTTCTGCCGTCAGTGATCGCCTTCAACGTCAAGGCGCCAACCACCAACGGTGTGGATTCGTCGGTTCGTGTCGGCATCTATCCTAATATTCAAAACAAAGGCGGCACCCGTTTTGATACCTCGCCCAACATTGACTTCCGTGAGTTCTTCTACACTGCCAAAGGGGCCTACGGTGAACTGCTGGCTGGTCGTGCTCTCAACCTTTACCAAGGCAAGAACATTCTCAACGATATGACCATTTTGACATCCGGCACCGTGCCGTCTTCTGCTTTTCGTGGCGGCACAACCCTGGGGCACATCGGCTACGGTTATCTCTACACCAACTTCGGACCCCAGATCCGCTACACAACACCCGATATGGCCGGCGTTAAAGTAGCGATCGAAGTTGCCGAGCCCTACAAGATCAGTGCTGACACCGCCAAGACCAACTCGCCGAGGGTGGAGGCTGAAATTTCATACGCAAAGGTTTTCGGCGGAACTTCCGTGCAGGCTTGGCTTTCCGGTCTTTATCAGACAGCGCCCCGTAAGACTGGACCAACTATCGCCCGTTCAGGCAAGGATGATGAATCCATCGGAGGTGCCTATGGCGTGGCTGTAGGCTTCAGCGGACTGAACCTGATGGGCTCCGGGTATGGTGGTAGGGGGCTGGGGATGCTCAGTGTGCAGGATGGCGATGTCCTGGGTGCCGCTGATACCTCCACGGATGCAAATGGCAAGCAGCGCCTTGCTTGGGGCTATCTGCTCCAGGCAACCTATCAGCTGACCCCGTCTTTTAAACTCGGCGCCAACTACGGTCAGAGCCGCCAGGAAAAAAATGACGGAGAACCGGGTGGCTATGCGATCATGAAGAACCAGGAATCGGCGGTTGTTATGCTCAGTTACAACCTCAATAAGTTTACCCAGTTCGTTGCTGAATACATATACGCCCAGAATACCTGGATGGATGGCGCCAAACAGCACTCGAACCAGTTTGCGCTCGGGACCATGTTTTACTGGTAACCACCTGACATAATTTAATAAAGGAGATTGTCATGCCAAAATATGTGATCGAACGTGAACTTGCAGGAGCCGGAAAATTGCCAGCTGAAACTTTGCAGGCGATATCACAGAAGTCATGCAGCGTGCTTTCGGAACTGGGCCCGCAGATACAGTGGGTGCAGAGCTTCGTAACCGATGACAAGATCTACTGCATCTATATAGCGCCCAACAAGGAACTGGTGCTGGAACATGCCAAACAAGGCGGTTTCCCGGCCAACAGCGTTGCCGAAGTGCGAACCATGATTGATCCGACCACAGCCGAATAAGTATCCCTTTGCTCCCCTTGCGGGACTGTAATTTAATCCAGGAGGAAGACGATGACGTTAGCTCTACTTGTTTTGATCAGTATTATGTGGATTCCGGTGGGTATGTTTTTTCTGGGTTACGGTGAGGCCAAAAGCACCGGTTTTGTAAGTTCAGTTGTCGGCATACTGGTTGTGATTGGCGCTACCCTTCAGGCTGCGGTCTTTACCGATCCCTTCACCGCCGGTTTGCTGTTCGTATTCGGCGTACTGTACCTGCAGACCGGTCACGCTCTCATGACCGGTGTCACCGATCTGCGTACCGTCGGAAACGGTGCGCTGCTGGTGGGGATAGTCTGCGCGATATATGCTTACCTTTATGCAACCGGCGGCGGAATCAAACCGGATGGCAAGACCATCATCAGCGTAGTTCCCTATCTGGCATTCATGAACCTGACGTTTGTGGTGATCTGTTTTACCGTAACCGGAGTGACTTACGGCAAAATCAATCCCAAGGTTGCAGCTACAATGTTCATTGTTTTAACCTTCACCTGCCTGTTGGCGCCCGCATTCGGTCTGATGGGTTACGGCAAGCTTCCATTTTGATGGTATAAGAGAATACAATGTTTGCTGGAACAGGGGTACTTGCGGGTGTCCCTGTTTCCATTTTTTAAGAACAGGCTGGGTAGGAACTGAAGTTTCAACGGGAGGATACATGAAATCGCGCGTCTCTGAAAATATTTTCCGGCTCTGGTTTATAACTGTTGTCGTCCTGTTATTGTCCGTAACGGCACGGACTGCCGATGCGCGGAATGTGCTCTGGCAGAGCCGCGATCAGTTCGTGGCTCTTGAGCGTCAGGATTCTGCTGATAACGGTCTAGTGGCTGCCAACGATCACCCTGTCGATATTTCGCTGGACAGGCTCAACTCGATACTCGTTTCAATAAAAGTCCGTTTTGCGAACAGGGAAACGCACGGCCCGCTTTTTACCACGGCAGCGGTTCAGGTTCTGGTGCCGCATCTGCAAAACGCACTTAAACAGGCGGCTCCGGGCGAGGATGTGGTCTTTGCAGTTTTGGGGCTGCACGATGCTTTGTATGGTTTTGCCAAGAGTCCCAAGGTTACCACCGGACGACTGTTTTTTCAGGCCGGCAAACTCAATCTGATTGTCGGCATGGTCCAAAATGATGTCAACGAGCGCGAGGACCGGCGCCTCGCTCCATTTACACCCGGCAGCAGGCAGAAGCAGGCCCGTGGGGAGTGGACGCTGTTGACGGATACACCACTCGTGCGTGGAGACTGGCTGGCTTTCGGAGAAGATTGGCAGGCACCGCTCGTGTCGTTACCGGCTGCCGAGAAAAGGGAGACTGCTGCTCCGGTTGCGGCGGCGCAGCCGGAAAAGCGAAGCGAGGAGGTCCGCAAACCGGCCGAACGGCTCATCATTCTCAACGAACTCAAGGAGAAAGGGCTGATAACCGAAGATGAGTACCGGACCAAGCGTCTGGAAATATTGAACGGTATATAGAGGGGTATCCATATTTTGTTACTCTTTTGACTGATCGATATAGTCAACATAAAATGCGAACCGAAATAATGGTTCGCATTTTATGTTTTTGAGAGTATATTTAGAACTAATCAAACGTTTGAATGATGCCCGATATTTTTTTGTGGAGAAAATCCGTGTGGCTGATAACGACTGCCGAAAAAATCTGATTGCAGCAGCAGTCCCTCTGTTTGCCGCAAAGGGGCTGAATGGCGTGAGCGTACGCGAGTTGGCCAGCGCGGCCGGCGTCAACCTTTCCATGATTTCGTACTATTTCGGTGGAAAGGAAGGGCTGTATGCAGCAGTTCTGACCGAGCAGTTCGCCATTTTGGGAAAGCTGGAAGAGATCGAGCAGATGGAAATTGACACACTCCAAAAATTCGAACTGTATGTTCGCGCCACGGTTTCACGCTACCGCAGCAATCCCTATCTGCTCCGTTTCTATACCAGTGAATTAACCAATCCGACCGCATGCTTCGAGACGATCATAAAACCGGCGATTAAGAAGGTTGTACAGATGCTTCTGGATACATTTGACGATGGACTTTCCGACAGGAAGTTCCGAGATGACTTGAATCCTGCTGATACTGTGCTGGCACTGGCTGGAATGATCAATTTCTATTTTCTGCTCGAACCGGCAACGGCCGAACTGGTTGATCATGCTCCGGAACGTGACGAACAGCTTATTTGTCATATCATGGACATCTTTACACGAGGGGTCATCAGGTAATGCTGCGGTAGTTTTTTTATGAACAGAATCAAAACAAACGTTTGATTGATTGGGCCGTGCCATTGTTGATCACATTTTTAATGCTGACATGAAACGGACACACTGAACAGAAATCAACCACAACGGTATGCTAAGGAGAAAATCATGGAATCCAAAGACACGTTTGAATGCGGAATCTGTTATTATCAGAGTTTGGCAAAAGATTTCACACCAATTACCGTAAGCGCTAATTTTGCCGCACTTGAATGCCCTAAATGTCTGAATAACGATGGAGACACTTTCAGGGAAGTTAACACCGAAGAAAAACTGGCCGCATAAATAAAGCAGAAACGTCCGTTTTATCATGGAGCTCACAAGCCGCCCCGATCCGGGACGGCTTTTTTTTGCGGGTAGCCCGATATATGGGGTTGCCTGCAAACAAATATCCGGTATCATTCGGGATACTGTCAGGGGTGTAAGGCCATTATTAACGAGGGGGCGTTATGCGTGCAAAAGAAAAACTCTATATCGATGGCAGCTGGGTATCACCTGTAGGGAGCGGATATCTGGACGTAACTAATCCGGCCACAGAAGAGCTGATCGGCCGGGTTCCTGCTGCAACCCGTGCGGATGCGGGGCAGGCGGTCGCCGCCGCCCGGAGAGCTGCGGACGGCTGGGGGCGTGTTCCGGTTGCCGAGCGGGTTGAATACCTGGCCAGAATCCAACGCGGGCTTGCGGAGCGGACAGAAGAGATCGCCGCCACCATTACCGCCGAAGTCGGCATGCCGCTAAAGCTCTCGCGGCGAATCCAGGCCGGACTGCCGGTAGCTGTCTGGGAAAGTTATGTAAAACTGCTCGGAGAATATGCTTTTGAAGAGCGGATTGGAAACTCGCTGGTGCTGCGTGAGCCAGTCGGGGTGGCGGCCTGCATCACCCCCTGGAATTACCCGTTGCACCAGGCGGTTGCCAAAGTGGCGCCGGCTCTTGCAGCCGGCTGTACCGTGGTGCTCAAGCCGAGCGAGGTAGCGCCGTTATCTGCCTTTATCCTGGCGGAGATCATCCACGAGGCCGGGCTTCCGGCCGGAGTATTCAACCTGTTGACCGGAACCGGCGCGGAGGTGGGAGAACAGCTGACGCAAGATCCGGATGTTGATCTCATATCCTTCACCGGCTCGCTACGGGCCGGTCGCAGAGTGGCGGAACTGGCGGCCGGAACGGTCAAACGGGTGACCCTGGAGTTGGGTGGCAAGTCCGCCGCAGTTGTTCTCGACGACGCCGATCTGCCGACCGCAGTCAAGGCAACCGTGGCAGCCTGCTTCATTAATTCCGGCCAGACCTGTACCGCGCATACTCGCCTGCTGGTGCCGGAGCGGCTCTATCAACAGGCGGCAACGCTTGCAGTTGCCGCCGCCGGCGCATTTGCGCCGGGTGATCCCCTCAACGAGCAGACACGGCTCGGTCCGCTGGTTTCAGCTGCCCAGCGGGAGCGGGTCCGTGATTACATCCGCCGGGGAATCGCGGAGGGGGCTGAATTGCTGCTGGGTGGCGCGGAGCCCCCCGATGGTCTGGCAACCGGTTTCTTCGTCCGCCCGACGGTCTTTGGAGGAGTTACCCCGGAGATGACGATTGCCAGGGAAGAAATCTTCGGTCCGGTCCTGTCGATCATGGCCTGCCGGGATGAAGATGAAGCGGTTAGTATCGCAAACGGCACCATATACGGCCTGGCGGCTGCGGTATGGTCCGGAGATCCCCAGAGAGCGGAACAAGTGGCGTGCCGTCTCAAGGCGGGGCAGGTGGATATCAACGGTGGAACTTTCAATCTGCTGGCGCCATTCGGTGGCTTTAAACAGTCGGGTTATGGAAGGGAACTGGGGGCGTTCGGTCTGGAAGAGTTTCTGGAGATAAAGTCAATGCAATACAAGTTGTAGAACAAGTCACAGCTTTTTGACAAAGGATCTGGAGAAGCTTGTCAATGAAACGGGCGGGAGAAATCCCTCCCGTTTTAATTTTAATTAATTGATGATTCGGTATTTGGTTGAGAGATGCCGCCGTATGAGTTATACCAAGTTTCAATCAATAGATTATAAATGATATAATACTTCTCCCAAGAGGGTTACTTTTGGGAGGTGACTATGCGAAGTCCGAAATCTTTACCAGATGGTACAGCAGAACGACTCAAGTCATTGCTGAAGCAGGCAAAGAGCAAGTCGGAATTTCAACGGATTCAAGCTGTTTATCTTCGAGCAGCCACAACATTGACTCCAGAAGAAATTGCTGATGCTTTGGCTTGGCATCCGGGAACTGTTCGCAATATTCATTCAGCCTTTTTCCGTATGGGCGACGATGCCTTCCACATATCTGCGCGTGGTGGCAGGCATCGGGAGAATCTGTCTGTTGAAGAAGAGGATATATTGCTATCACAATTTACCGCCGATGCCAGCGATGGTGGCATTTTAGTTGTTTCAAGAATAAAAGCCGCTTACGAACAAAAACTTGGACAGGTTGTACCCAAGTCAACCGTTTATAGGATGCTTGCTCGGCATGACTGGCGACAGATTGTACCTCGTCCCCGACACCCCAAATCAGATACTGAAGCCCAAGAGGCTTTTAAAAAAACTTCCCGGCAATCCTCCAGGAAGAAATAGCAAAGAAACCTGAGAATTACGCTTCGATCCGAATAATGTTTCAAGATGAGGCACGTTTTGGCCGCATCAATATCCCCAGGAGTTGCTGGGCGCCAGCTGGCACAAGACCAATTGTCGGTTCGCAAATAATCCGGGAATATACATACGTTTACTCTGCAGTGAGTCCGATAGACGGTGTTATGGACTCATTGATATTGCCAGAGGTCAATGCCGGTGTGTTTTCACTTTTTCTTGAAGAGGTCGCAGCGCGCCACTCGGAAGAATTTATCATAATGTTTGTAGACGGGGCTGGATGGCATACGACAAAAGGATTGTCATTGCCAGAAAATATCAGTCTGGCTTTTCTGCCGCCTTATAGCCCAGAGCTCAATCCCGCTGAGCATCTATGGGAATGTATTCGTGAAAACTGGTTCCCGAACAAAACATTCAACAGCCTTGATGCCGTGGAAAGTACTCTCGTTGAAGCTCTTGTCTCTCTGGAAAGTGATCATTCAAGGGTGCAGAGCCTCACGGGATTCAACTGGATTGTAAATAATGTTTTGATTGCAACTTAGTATTAGAATAGCGTTATAAAAGTTGCTGGGCGGAGGCGGTCATGTCGGATGGTTTTGAACTACGCAAGTTTGTTGCCCCTGAATTTGTTTTCGGTGTGGGCGCCCGGAGTCTGGCCGGACGTTATGCCAAAAATCTTGGAGGGCGCAAGATTCTGGTGGTTTCCGATCCAGGCGTGGTCGCTGCCGGCTGGACCAGAGATGTGATCGACAGCCTCGTTGAGGCGGGGTTGCCGTTTGCTCTGTTTACCGGCGTTTCACCCAATCCGAAGGTAGATGAGATCATGACCGGCGTTGCTCTTTACCACGCGGAAAGGTGCAATGTGCTTGTTGCTGTGGGAGGCGGCAGTTCCATCGACTGCGCCAAGGGCATCGGTATTGTGGCGTCCAACGACAGGCATATCCTGCTGTTCGAAGGTGTGGATATGGTCAGGCTGCCGATGCCGCCCCTGATTTGTGTTCCGACCACCGGAGGCACCTCGGCGGACGTCTCGCAGTTCGTTATTATCAGTAATCCGCTGGAGAAGGTCAAATTCGCGATCATCAGCAAGTCGGTCGTTCCCGACCTGGCCTTGATCGATCCGGCAACGCTGACCACGATGGATTCATACCTGACCGCCTGCACCGGCCTGGATGCGCTGACCCACGCCATTGAAGCCTACGTCTCTACGGCCCGCTCCGCAATGACCGATCTTCACGCCATTGAAGCCATTCGCCTGATTTCCTCCAATCTGCTTCCCTCCATAGCAAACCTGAACGATCTGGAATTGCGCAGCAACGTGATGCAGGGCAGCCTGCAGGCGGGACTCGCCTTTTCCAATGCCATCCTGGGCGCTACCCACGCCATGGCCCATAGCCTGGGCGGGGCGCTGGACATCGCCCATGGCGAGTGCAACGCAATCCTGCTTGACCATGTGATCGCATTCAATCTGCCGACCGCATCGGAACGTTTTGAACACATTGCCGAAGCGATGGGGCTGGATCTGCGCGGAAAAACCTCTGTCCAGAAAAAATCGGCATTGCTGAATCACATCAGGGAGCTGAAATCGGCTGCCGGCGTTGACCGGACGCTGAAAGAGCTGGGTGTGGGGCGTGACGATGTAAAATTCCTCACCGACCATGCCCTGAAGGATCCCTGCATGGCTACCAATCCCAGGAAGGCATCCAAGCGCGACATCGAGGTGGTGTATGAAGAATCACTCTGATGCTTCCGACCCGCTGGACGTCCTGCAGAAGAAACTGGCCGGGTTTGGCGAATACTCCCTCCGCAAAACTTACTATCCAGAATTACAGCAGAGTATGGAGGACCTGCGCGAGAGCGAGGCCTTTCTGAAGAATATTGTCGATAACATTCCGGCCGTGGTCTTCGTCAAAGATGCGGTCGAGCTTCGCTATGTTGCCTGCAACAAAGCCGGTGAGGAGCTGCTGGGCTACTCCCGTGAAGAACTGCTGGGTAAAAACGACCGCGACCTCTTTCCCGAAGAACAGGCGGCCTTCTTCACCGGCAAGGACCGTGAGGTGCTTGCTCGGGGCGAACTTCTGGAAATCCCCGAGGAGACTGTCAAGACACGGTCCGGAGACGACCGCATCCTGCGCGTCAGGAAAATTCCGCTCTTTGACATTGAGGGAAAGGCCCGCTACCTGCTGGGAATCGCGGAAGACATCACTGATCGCAAGCATCTGGAAGAACAACTGCTGCAGTCCCAGAAGATGGAGGCAATCGGGCAGCTGGCGGGTGGGGTGGCCCACGATTTCAATAATATCCTGATGGTGATCATGGGATACGGCAACATACTGAAAATGGATCCTGGTCTGGATGCGCAACAGAAGGAAAAACTGGAGCAGATCACCAAAGCCTCGGAGAGGGCTGCCCAGCTTACCCGCAGTCTGCTGACCTTCAGCCGCAAACAGGTGATGAATCCCCAGTCGGCCAACCTGAACGATGTGGTCACACAGGTGCAGCATTTCCTCGGCCGGATCATCGGTGAGGATATCCAGATCAAGTCGGTACTGTCCCCGGAAGAGCTGACGGTGGTCGTCGACAGCGGCCAGATCGAGCAGGTTCTGGTCAACCTGGCGACCAATGCCCGTGATGCGATGCCGAAAGGCGGGATGCTGACGCTTGAGACCGGTGTAACTGATGTTGATGCAACGTTCGCTCAGGCCAATGGTTTTGGCAAGCCGGGTCGATATGCGCTGATATCGGTTTCGGACACCGGCACCGGCATGGATGAAAAGACCAGGCTCAGGATTTTTGAACCCTTTTTCACCACCAAGGAGGTGGGCAGGGGAACCGGTCTCGGCATGGCGATCGTGTACGGGATCGTCAAACAGCATCATGGTTTTGTCAACGTCTACAGCGAACCGGGGATCGGTACCACTTTCCGCATCTATCTCCCCATCAATACCGGAAAATTCGCCGGGAACGGGGAGGGCGTGATTCCGGAACCGCCGAAGGGTGGCACTGAAATGATCCTGGTGGCCGAAGATGACGCCTCAGTGCGCAAGCTGGTGCTGGAGGTGCTGAACGGGTTCGGCTACACGGTCCTCTTGGCGGAGAACGGCCTGGAGGCGGTTGAGAAATTCAGGGCCAACCGCGATTCGGTCAAACTGATCCTGATTGACATAATCATGCCCAGGATGAATGGCAAGGAAGCGTATCGGGAGATCAGGCGGATTGACCCCGACGTGAAGATTCTCTATACCAGCGGTTATACGCTGGATACGATACAGAGTCGCGATGTGATTGACGAAGGGGCTGAGCTGGTCATGAAACCGATTCAGCCGCTTGAGCTGTTGCGGAAGGTGCGCGAACTGCTCGACCGGCAATAGTGCGGTAACTCAATTCTTCAGCGATTCAGTAATTGAGCCTTTCCATCAGCTTCCGGCCAGGCTGCGCAGCTTCCTGTAGAGTGTATTCCTGCCTATCCCCATTTTTCTGGCTGCCTCCGCAATATTCCCACCGGTCAGGTCCAGCGTCGATGATATCAGGCGCGTCTCCATTTCGGCCAGCAATGCATTCCCGGCGTTTCCTGCGCCATCAGTCCTGTGCGGCTGTTCCAACCCGGATATCGCCCCGGCCTGTTCCAAAAAATCCCCGGCGAGATCATCGTCGGTTATTTCGTTCCGGTCACCCAGCAGGGCGACGGCGGTCCTGAGCACGTTGTGCATCTGGCGAATATTGCCGGGCCAGGGATGCTGTTCGAAGATGCTCAGCACCTGCGGGTGGATGGTGATGTACCTGCCGTCGCCGCAGAGGCTTTCGAGGATCTTGCCGGCCAACAAGAGCCTGTCCTCACGCTCCCTCAGGCTTGGCAGGGTCAGCAGCAGGCCGTTCAGGCGATAGTATAGATCCTCACGGAAACTGCCGGCCGCCACCGAGTCCCGCACTCTGCGGTTGGTGGCGCAGATCACCGCCAGATCAACCTGGTGGCTGCCCGTGCCACCCAGCGGAGTCACCGTCCGGTCCTGCAGCACCCGTAACAGCCGGGCCTGGAATTGGAGCGGCATTTCCCCGATCTCATCCAGAAACAGGGTTCCCTTGTCTGCTTCCCTGATCTTGCCGATCTGTCCCTTGCGACGTGCCCCGGTAAAGGCGCCTTCCTGGTAGCCGAACAGTTCCGATTCGATCAGTCCTTCCGGGATCGCGGCGCAGTTGATCGGGATGAACGGGCCGTTCCTGTGCGGTCCGGCCAGATGCAGGGCCCGGGCCAGCAGTTCCTTTCCGGTTCCGGATTCACCCTCGATCATGATCGGGATGTCGTGGTCCACAACCCTGAGTGCCTTGGCAATCAATCCCTTCATCTTGGGATCGCCATGTTCCAGTTCGTCCAGCAGCATGCCTTCCGGCCTGTTCCTGGACGCGGCCGGTTTGACTTCGTCCGGTTTCCGGGAGCTGATGGGCAGAAAGGTTACCGGGGAAACCGTTGCGCCGGGCCAGATCCGCCCGTATACCTCCACGCCGGATGCCAGCGGCAGCTTCAATACCGGCTGCGGCAGATAGCGGGACTTCTCCAGAAGCTTGGCAATGGTCAGCCTGAATGTTGACAGGCAGGTCTGCCCCGAAATCCGGAATCGATCCAGTCCCAGCTGCAGTAGGGCACTGCGGTTGGCCGCCACCAGATTGCCGTCGGGTGAGAATACGGCGATGCCCTCATAGAGAGAGCCGATGAACTCCGGCCGCACATGGAAGCTGACGATGATGTCCTCCGGGAATTCCGGTGCGAACATCTGGTTTTCTATCATCTGGGCCGAGAGGCGCACCAGTGCGGTAGTGTGCTGCTGGTGAACTCGATAGTCGCCGGATACGTCCAACGCACCCAGTATGCCCCCCCGGGGATTGAAAATCGGCGTGGCGCAGCAGCTCAGGAAACGGTTCTTGTCTATGAAATGCTCGCTGCTGTGAACCTGCACGGTCATCTGTTCTTCCAGCGCGGTCCCGATCGCGTTGGTGCCGTTAACCCCTTCGGACCAGATGCCGCCCGGTTTCAGGTAGACCTTCTGGGCCTGTTCCACGAAATCCGGGTCACCGATCGAGTGCAGTACGACCCCGTCGCTGTCTGCCAGCAGGACCATGCTGGATGAACCGGAGATCTCATGATAGAGGCTTTCCATCACCGGCTGGGAACGGGTCAGGAAAATATCATTGCTTTCCCGGCGTTGCATCAGGTCGTAGCGGGGGGTACAGCGGGTTTCGCCGCGCTCGATGCCGATGCCGCGCTCAGCCGAACGCTGCCAGGAACGGATGATGGTGTCGGTGACGACTCCGGCCGGAATTATCCCGCGGGTCAGGAATTCTTCGCGGGCCCTGCGAACGCTTTCAAGCTTATCTGCTGTAAAACTCCCCATCGATTTCCTCCATGACATCTGCAAGTTGTAGAATTAGTCAACAATCCGGACGTCCGTTCTTCTCTGTGTGTTTGTCTATGCCATTTCTGTGCCACAAAACAATGTTATGTGTCTCGTTGTGGAGCAGTCCGGATCCGGATGTGTCTCGTAATGGAACATATTTCGCGCACTCTTCCTGATATATTTTGGCTGTCAGTATATTGCGGGGTGAGTGCACTACTTTTTTAACTTACCGAAAATTCAGCACATACTGTTGCTCTGTGCTTTCTGTGTTTCGTATTTAAAAAAATGTTTTATCGGTTGGCATGCACACTGCTCTCTATCCGGACATACAAATCGGAATCATATTTTCCGGGTCATCAAACACCCTACCACACACAAAAAGGAGCAGAGTCATGACAACAGCGGCACAGGAAATCGATGTAATGGCAGCAAAGGCACTCAAGGCGCTTGAAGAGTTCAAGGGTTTCACCCAGCAGCAGGTTGACAGAATCTGCGAGGCCATGACCGTGGCGGGTGTTGCCAATGAGCGCTATCTGGCAGAGTTCGCCGTCGAGGAAACCGGCATTGGCAATGTGGAAGACAAGGTCATCAAGAATCACTTCGGCACCCAGGTGGTCTATGACTACATGAAGGACGCCAAATCGGTCGGCGTTATCGATGAAAGCAACGGCATCATCTCGATCGCCGAGCCGTTCGGCATCGTGGCTGCCGTCACGCCGACCACCAACCCGACCTCCACCACCATGTTCAAAGCGCTGATTGCTCTCAAGGGGCGCAATGTAATCATCCTGGCCTTCCATCCCAGGGCTCAGCAATGTAGTGCCGCAGCCGCCAAGATCATGCTGGATGCCGCCGTGGCCGCCGGAGCTCCCAAAAATTGCATCCAGTGGGTCACCCAGCCTTCCATCGAGGCCACCGACGCGCTGATGAAGCATCCGGACATATCGATCGTCGTCGCCACCGGTGGCGGAGCGATGGTCAAGGCCGCCTACAGTTCCGGCCATCCGGCACTGGGCGTCGGACCGGGCGGCGTACCTGTCTTCATTGAAAAGAGCGCCAACCTGCATATGGCCGTGGAAGACGTGATCGCCTCCAAGACCTTCGATAACGGCACCATCTGCTCTTCCGACCAGTCGGTTATTTTTGACGATCACAGCATTGCCGAAAAGACGCTGATGCTCTTCGAAAGAAGCGGTGCCTACCTCTGCACCGAAGCGGAAAAAGCCAAGCTGGAAACCGTAATGTTCGACAAGGAGAAAGGCGTTCCATCCATGTCGATTGTCGGCAAGAGTCCGCAGGTAATCTCCGAACTGGCCGGATTCAGCATCCCGGCCGACAGGAAACTGCTGATCGTACCCTTGACCACGACCGGCGGGGACGACTGGATGAGCCGCGAGAAACTCTCGCCGGTGCTTGGCTGGTATGTGGCTGAAAGCAAGGATGCTGCCATCAAAGCCGCCGCGACACAGCTGGACCACGGCGGCGCCGGTCACTCGGCGGTGGTCTTTACCGAAAACGAAGACATCGCCCACGAATTCGCACTGAAAGTGGATGCCAACCGCGTGGTCTGGAACCAGCCCTCGGTGCACGGCACCATAGGCGCCCTCTACAACACCCTGGTGCCTTCCCTCACCCTGGGTTGCGGAGCTACCGGCGGCAACATCACCACCGAAAACGTCGGCTACAAGAACCTGCTTAACATCAAGCGTCTGGCAAGAAGGAGTCCGGCAACAAACTAGTTTTTCAGAATTCCGGCATTATGAGTGCCGGTTGAGCACAATCTGCCATTTGTGCTCCTTTCGAGGCCGGGGGAGCGATCCCCCGGCCTGTTGTTTTTAATGATTCAGGGGCTTTTTCCGACTTGCCAGAATCAATCTTCCCCGCTATAGTGCCGCAACATTTTGCCAGTCTCCGAGTCGCACAGCCTACCAGGGATAAATCCTCATGGCCTGCGACCTGCGGGTGTCGCCGGAAACAGCGCCGCCCTCCTTTGAAAAGGGGAACCTGTGCTTGACGGTCCACTCTTCGTGGTTCGTCCGCGCCCCTTTTCCATCGAGAAGGGGTTTTTTGTTTTTCTAACGTGCTAAAAGGATCTGTATTATGGTCAAACTTGTAGAAAGCCCGATCGACCCGGCTGCCGTTTACAATTCAATTTGTTCCGCCTTTTCAGGTTCTGTTGTTTTTCACTATGCCGTTGTCAAGAAACAGGCCGGTACCGGCAAGTCCACCACCTCCATCGAGTACACGGCTCAAGGTGATTCCATTCAGGAGCTGGAAGGGATCGCCGGGGAACTTGAGCGCCGCTGGAAACTGGAGGATGTTCTGATGATCCGGCGAACCGGCTGTCTTGACGTTGGCGAGATCATTTCTCTGGTAGCCGCCAGTTCGCCCAACAGCGAGGATGCCTTTGAAGCCTGCCGGTTCGGGATCAGCCGCCTGAAGAAGATGTCAACCATAACCAAAACCGAAAAGTTTGCCGATTTCAACTAACAAAAAGGGGATTGATATGAAACGACAGACCATATTCAAGCTGGTATTTGTGCTTCTGTGTTGCGTCTGGACAACTGTGGTACATGCTGAAAAGGGCTTTGTCCTGATGGCCAGCACGATTGGCCCCATCGATGCCGGGATCGTAGCGTCACTTGAAGACGCTTTTGAAAAGGAGACCGGCATCCGCGTACGGCATGTGGGAGCCGGCACCGGTGAGGCACTGAAAATCGCGGAAAAGGGCAGTGTCGATCTGGTGATGGTGCATGCTCGCTCACTGGAGGAGAAATTTGTAGCGGCCGGATTCGGTACGGAGCGGATTCCTTTTATGTACAATGATTTTGTCATAGTCGGACCTTCCGTCGATCCGGCCGGGATTCGCGGTATGACGTCGGCGACTGCAGCGCTCCGTAAGATCGCGGAAAAGTCGTCACCTTTCGTCAGTCGCGGCGACAAGTCCGGGACCCATGTGGCGGAGATGGAGTTATGGAGCAAGGCAAATCTGAAACCGGCCGGGAGCTGGTACAAAATTTATGAAAAGGGGAATGAAGGCAATGTTCCAACACTGCGTTTCACCAGTAATTCCGGTTCCTATACCCTGATCGATCGGGCCACCTATCTGTCGATCCAAAAGGATATTAAACTGGAGATACTCGTTGAAGGCGATGAAGCCCTGCTGAACCGGATATCCTTGATTCCTGTCAACCAGAACAAATTTCCGCAGATCAATCACGAGGATGTTGCCCTGTTTGTGCGCTGGCTTACTTCTCCAGCCAAGGGACAGAAAATTGTCTCCGAATTCGGAAAGGACCGTTTCGGAGCATCCCTCTTTTTCCCCGATTCAAGAGAATGGAAGGAACAGCAAAAAAAATGACAGCATCAGCATTGATGGACAGTGAAGATCTCTCTGTATTCAAGTGATTTCCAAGAGAGTTAACTTTCACTTGTTTGTATAATAATAACAGGTGGTTCATCAACACAATAGGAGGCTTGTTATGAACATCAGCGCCAGAAATATGTTGTCCGGAAAAGTAACCGCAATCAAGCCGGGAGCCGTGAATTCGGAAATCAAACTGATTCTGCCGGCAAACCAGGAAATTGTGGCGGTTATCACCAATGAAAGTGTTTCACACCTTGGACTCAAGACCGGCAGTGAGGCGTACGCAATCATCAAGGCCCCGCTGGTGATTCTTGCCAAAGGGAAACCTGATTTGAAGTTCAGCACTCGAAACATTTTCGAGGGAATCGTGAAAGAGGTTGATCTCGGTACGGTCAATGCCGAAGTGGGGCTTGAGTTGCCGGGTGGTGTCATGCTGCATGCCATTATCACCAAAGCAAGTGTGGACGAAATGGGGTTAAAGGCCGGTGATTCTGCTACCGCGCTGTTCAAGGCTTCAAATGTAATTCTTGCAGTTCGGGCTTAAAATATAATGCAGTATAAATTTAATCGGATAGAGGAGATTTCATGAACACAAAACAGATTCTGACCCGTACCACGACACTCGTTGCTACACTCGCACTCCTTCTATGGGGAACGCTTGCTTTTGCTTCCCCGAAAACGATTATTCTTGCCACGACCACCAGCACCCAGGATTCCGGCCTGTTGGATGTGCTGGTGCCGTTGTTTGAAAAGGAGAGCGGAGTGCAGGTCAAGACTATTTCGGTCGGTTCCGGTCAGGCCATGAAGATGGGAGAGAAGGGTGAGGCGGATGTATTGCTGGTGCACTCCCCTGATGCCGAAAAAAAGTTTATGACGGAAGGCTTTGGGGTTTCCCGCCGACTGGTAATGCACAATGATTTCGTAATCGTTGGGCCGGTTGCTGATCCGGCCAAAATCAAGGGCGCTTCTGCCGCTGATGCCATGAAGCGCATCTCCCAGTCAGGTGTTCTTTTCATTTCCCGTGGTGACAATTCCGGAACACATGCCAAGGAAAAAGGGCTCTGGAAAGGGACTGCAATCAGCCCGGAGGGGCAGAAGTGGTACCAGCAAACCGGTCTCGGAATGGGACAGACACTGAACGTGACTGCCGAGAAAAAGGCTTACTCGATCACTGACCGCGCCACCTATCTGTCACTTAAAAAGGGACTGGGACTTGAAATTCTTGTGGAGGGTGACGGCAAACTGCTCAACGTCTACCATGTCATAGAACTCAATTCGGTCAAGTGGCCCAAGATTAATGCCAAAGGCGGCAAGGCTTTTGCCGATTTCATAGTCGCAAAGAAAACCCAGGAAATTATCGGCCGCTTTGGTGTTGACAAGTTCGGCGCGCCGCTGTTTTTCCCTGATGCGGGTAAAAAACCGGAGTCATTGGGACTCTGATTCAACTGATCATTACCAGTACAATAATTGTCGGCACTTCCGGGTGCCGACAATTTCCACACTCCGCACCGATTCCGGGGAATTTCTTCCCATTGCCCTCGTAGAAACTGTCGTTTTCTATCAGCTACGCACAATAAACCCATCATAAATCAGTCTGTTACCAAACTGGCGCGGCATTTGCTAATAATTGCCGAAACTCCGCTCTGCCATAAAGGGACAGGACTATTATCGTGAAAAAGAAAAAGATGATCATCTCGCAAGAGACGATGGACGTGGACTTTGTGCGCAAGGTCGAAGCCCTGTCCGGCACGTCGGTTCGTCGCTGCTTCCAGTGCGGCAAATGCTCGGCCGGTTGTCCGATGGCGACCTTCATGGAGCACCCCCCCAACCGGGTTGTGCGATTGCTGCAGCTAGGCCAATGGGAGCGCATCCTGGCCGGGCGCTCGATCTGGTACTGCGCCTCCTGCGAGACCTGCACCACCCGCTGTCCCAACAAGGTTCACCTGGCCTCGATCATGGACGCCCTGCGCAAACTCTCCTGGGACGCCGAAGGCCCCTCCAAGGAAAGCTATGTGCAACTGGCCAACAAACTCTTTCTGCAGAACATCCGCACCTACGGCCGTCAATACGAAATGCGCCTGGCGGCGGTCTTTAACGTCAAAAGCGGCCAGTTTCTGAAAGACATGATGCTGGGTCCCAAACTGATTACCAAAGGCAAACTGAAACTGTTCCACCAGAAGAATAAAAACCTGCCTGAAATCGAAAAGATCTTCAAAC
>JAJZRX010000006.1:63054-74793 GCA_021850095.1 Deltaproteobacteria bacterium | reverse complement strand
GTATTGTCGATGCATTTACTCCGTGTTCTCCGTTTCTCCGTGTTAAAAAAGATTTTGACCATCAGACCGCACGTAAGCGCTGCCGCAGATACGCCTCAAACTCATTCCTGAATTCATCCCGCTTGAGGGCCATGTCCACCGTGGCTTTCAGAAACCCCAGCTTGTCGCCGCAATCATGGCGCAATCCCTCAAACAGACAGCCGTAGACCTTTTCTTCTTTGGACAGCTTCAGGATAGCATCGGTCAGCTGAATCTCGCCCCCTTTGCCCGGCCCCTGTTTCTCCAGGATTTCAAAAATCCGCGGTGTCAGGATGTAGCGGCCGATGATGGCCATATCCGAGGGCGCATCTTCACGGGCCGGCTTCTCGACCATGTTGGTCACCTGAAAGGTGTTGCCGCCGAGCAGATTGGCCTCCACGCAGCCGTAGGAAGAGATGTTTTCCATGGGCACTTTTTCCAGTGCCAGCACCGAGCCCTGGCGCTCGTTGTAGACCTCCAGCAATTGCCCCAGACAGGGACGTTCGCTGTCGATGATGTCATCACCCAGCAGCACCGCAAAGGGCTCATTGCCAACGAAATCCTTGGCGCACAGGATGGCGTGCCCCAATCCCAGGGCCTGTCTCTGGCGCACATAGAAGATGTCGACCATCTCGGCAATTTCCCGCACATCGGACAGCTCCCGATCCTTGCCCTTGTCGTAGAGATGGGCCTCCAGCTCGACCGAAATATCGAAATGATCCTCGATATTGCGCTTGCCGCGACCGGTAACGAACAGAATCTGCTGAATGCCGGCCGCGACCGCCTCCTCGACCACATACTGTACCAGAGGTTTGTCGATCAGCGGCAGCATCTCCTTGGGCGAGGCCTTGGTGGCGGGCAGGAAGCGGGTGCCAAGACCGGCAACCGGGAAAATAGCTTTTTTGACCTTCATGTGGGGCTCCGGTGTTTGGACAGGTTTTCAGGATATTCGGACAAAATCAGTATTTCACCACGGAGGCACAGAGACGCGGAGAAAGGCAAAACAAAGAAAAGCAAAAAGGAGGCTCATAGAACCATTCTTCGAAGGCCGTCCTTCAAAACCGGGACATTGAAATTAAACATCAAGCCGGTTCTGATTCCTGACAGCTTTAAATACGTTAACAGCTGTGCCTCATGTATGGGTAATAGTGTATCCACTGTTTTGAGTTCAACCACGACACGATTCTCTACGACGACATCCAGACGATAACCGCAGTCCAGCTTTAAACCCTTGTAAACCAGCGGCAGTGGTTTCTGACGCACAGTAACAACTCCACATAGATCCAATTCATGACAAAAACATTCCTCATACGCTGATTCAAGAAGGCCTGGCCCCAATACCTTGTGTACATCTATTGCGGCCCCGATTATTACCTCGGTCAGTTCTGAATCTCTCAAGGTTTCTCCGTGTCTCCGTGCCTCCGTGGTGAATAAATTATTACCCGGCGCAGGCGCAGCCGCCGCAGCCGGCCGGCTTGGGAGCTTCGGTTTTCGGGCAGTAGCCGGTGTTGAACCAGCCGTCGCCTTTCAGGCTGAAGGCGGTGGCCGAAATCATTTTTTCGACCGATGCTCCGCACTGCGGGCATTGGCTGGCGGGGGGATCGGAGAACTTCTGGCGCAGTTCAAATTGATGGTCACAACTGGTGCAGCGATATTCGTACATCGGCATTTTTTTCTGCTCCTTCTGCATGGTGAAAATAATATGGTAATATAATGACTTGTTGTCCGATTTGTCAATGCCCGCGCTTTTTAATAAGGAATTAAGCCCGCCCAACGATGTTTGGCGCGGATCATGCTTGTAAGTGCTTACTTACACTGTGAGGCGTTATGACGGTGAAAAAAACCACCCGCGAACGAATCCTGCAGGCCTCCTTTGAGCTCTTGTCCGAAAAGGGTTTCGCCGGTTCCTGTACCAGGGAAATCGCCCAGCGGGCCGGAGTGGCGGAGGTGACGATCTTCCGTCATTTCACCAATAAGGAAAATTTATTCCGTCAAACGACACAACGCCACTCCAGCATCCCGGCTTTGGCGACGGTCATACCGACCATACTTGACAAACCGATACATGAGGGTATTCCGGTTCTGGTGGATGCTTTTCTGACCCGGATGTCGGATAACAAATCCTGGATTCGCATATTCCAGATGGAGCTGCAGCGCGATCCGGAGGTCTTCCGCCCGGAATGCCAAAGGCTGCTGGAAGAGCTTTACCAGGTTTGCGGCGGTTATTTTTCCCAGGTGTTGCGTGACGGAACTTCCATTTGTTGTGACCCGCTGCTGGCGTCCAAAATATTTGTCATGTTGTGTTACGGATTTTTTCAGGTAGAGGAGATCCAGCTGGGCAATTCCTGCAGAAGCAGCGACAACCAGCCGGTGATTGATGCGATCATCAAGATGCTGTGCAAGGGAATTGAAGCCTGACTGTAACCCGGTTTGCAAACAATCAAAATCAAGAAGGAGGTGAACAGGGTCTGCGGTTGATTGATGTGTGCGTAGCTGTTTAATCAGATGAAAGGAGGTTTCTGATGGCATTTAAAAGAAAGTTCTGCTTGCTGGCCGGCTCAACGATGCTTCTGGCATCCACTGCAGCCTGGTCGGCGGAGGTACACGGCAGAAGCTCCACCCAGTTCCAATGGTACAACGACATCTTCACCGACAAAAAGGTGGCTGAATTCGGCGAATATCTCAACCTGTCAATTACCAAGATCGACAAGGCTGATAAATTTTCCATTCAGGGATATGGGCGCATCACACAGGATGTGCGTAACGGGGATGGGCTGAACGGCAGGCTTTACTACCTGTATGCCAACTACCGTGATCTGTATGACAAAGTCGATCTGCGTTTTGGCCGGCAATTTGTCAACTATGCCGCCGGAAGCGCGTTGATTGACGGCGGGCAGATCGAGCTGAAAAATGTCGGCCCGCTGGCCTTCTCGGTCATGGGCGGCCGCAACGTGTTTTTTGACCTGACCGGCGAGGGAACCCGTGATCGCGATTTTGCCTTTGGCGCCGCCGTAAATCTGGCCGGCTACAAAAACACCGATGCCGAATTGAGCTATTTCATGAAATTCGACCGGGATGGCGTTGCCCGCGACAACCTGGGGGCATCATTCAAGCAGTACCTGTTCAACTCGCTGAAAGTCTACGGCAACGCCCGCTTTGACATGGCCAGCGAAACCTTCAGCGAAGTTCTGGCCGGCGTCAAGTATTTCCCGATGGCCGACCTGGTGCTGACCGGGGAATGGTATCAGAGCTACCCGACCTTCGATTCAACCTCGATCTATTCGGTGTTTGCCGTCAGCCGCTATCAGGAAGGCGTTTTCCGGGTCGACTACACCATTAACGACATGTTCTCGGTCAATGCCGGCTACAGCAGGCAGGATTACGAAGGGGACGATGCCGATGTTTTCGAAGTCGGCTGCCGCATCCGGCCCATCGACAATCTTCAGCTTAATCTGAACTATGACCGGCGCAGCGGCTACGGAGGAAAATTGAACGGCGGCATTGCCGAAGTTATCTATGAGCCGATCAAGCCGTTGGAACTGGCGGCGGGAATCCATTTCGATGTGTACCAGCGCGACCGGATAACCGGAGAAGAGACCGCCCGCAAGTACTGGTTTGGCGGCAAGTACAAACTTGCCCAGAACATGTCCGCATCTGTCCGGATTGAAGACAACGTCAATGCCCGCTACAAGAGCGACTGGCAGGGGCGTGCCGTCTTCAATTACGACTTTTAGAAAGGGGGAACATACGTGAAGAGAATAGTGTTTATACTGGCAATTCTGGGTTTTGGCTTGATTTGTCTGCAGCAGCGCTCCTATGCCGACAAGAAAATGTCCCACGCTGAATTCGCAAAAATGGCGATCAGGGAATGCAATGCCTGCCACAAAGGCGAAGGTGTCGCCCCCAACCATGATGCCGATTTTGTTCGTGGGCACAAGGTTTTGGCCGGCAAGGCCGGCAAGAACTGCAACGAGTGTCATGACCAGTCGTGGTGTCTGGATTGTCACCAGGGCGGCGGCAACGGTGATGACCTGACCAAAGGAAACAGCGGTCGCGATTACAAACCCAAGAGCCACCGCAGCGACTTCATCAGCATCCATCCCATGAAAGCACAGGACAATCCGCAGCAGTGCTATCGCTGCCACGATGCAAAATCGTACTGCAACTCCTGCCACAGCCGTTTCCCCAAAGGCTCGCTCAAAATCAAGTCCCACAATCCGCTGGGCAACGTGGGACAGAAATACTGGTCTATCGACCACAGCACCGAAGCGCGCCGGAATCTGCAGTCCTGCCAGACCTGCCACCCGGAGGGTGATGTTTGTATCCAGTGCCACAGTAGCGGCAAGGTGAGACCGCATCCAAGAAGCTGGAAATCCGGTAACATGAAGGATCGCACTAACGGCAAAATGTGCTTGAAGTGCCATCTGCCGGGAACGTATTGATTTTAACACCCTAACCAAGGAGGAAAGCTATGCGTATTAAGAAGTTAAGTATGATGCTGTTAGGTACGTTGTCATTGGCCGCATTGCTGAATGGATGCGGGTCGAGCAGTAAAGAGGGTGCTGGTACACCGGCTGATGTTGCCTTGGTGAGTGAGTCATCTTGTGCAGTTTGTCACTCATCATCGATAAGCTTAACAACCGGATCCAATATCTATCAAGACTACATTGCTTCGGCTCATAATCTGGTACCTGGCGCTGCTGCACACTATCCTGGCGGAGTAGGTTGCCAAGGGTGCCATGGCGGTGGTGCACAGCACAATGGTGTTGGGCCACTTCCCTATTCAGACCCTTCAGCATCAGGCAAATGCTTTAGCTGTCACAAAAACTATCTGCCTGCAGCGCACTTCAAAAGCTACACTACCAATGCAGGTACTAGACCGGCAATGTACGCCAGCAAAAATTTCCAGTCCGACTGTACCGCCTGTCATGACCCGCACAAGGCAGATAAAGGTATTAGTCAGGAACATAGGGACTGGGCTGCTTCCAAGCACGGCGATGTAAATGGTCTTGCCTGGGCAAACAGGGATTTCAAAAACAGTGTAGATTGTATTCGCTGCCATACATCCACGGGTTTGATTAACTATGTCGAATCAGGATATAAACTGCCAACAGCTACCTGGGCTCAAGCTGGAGACTTTACCCGCGAAGTCGCAACCTGTAAAACGTGCCATACTAGTTATGCTTATGGTGAGAGGGTTCGTCCAGCTGGACAATATACTGCACCCTATACGGATGCGCCTACACAATACCCGAATATCGGCAAGTCAAACCTTTGCATAACTTGTCATACCGGAAGAATTAGCGGCGATAGCATAAAAAATAGTACTTCTGACTTCAGCAAGACCAGTTTCAAAAACTCACATTACCTGACCGCTGGTGGAACGGTATTCAGTAAGAGCGGCTTCCATTACGAAGGAAGAAATTACGACAGCAATATTTCGCGGACTGGAGCAGTACAAAACTATCCACATGACGATCTCGGCGTTTCTGCAACGGGAACAGCTGCCGCAGATGCCTATATTGCAGCAAACGGTTTAAGCTCTGCCGGACCATGCGTGGTCTGCCATCTCACCAGTGAAAAACTGGGAGTAAAGTCTACTCACACCTTCGATCCTTTTACCGAGTATGCTGCGGGTGACGTAGCACTTAACCCTGTTTGCGTAACCTGCCATGGACGTGGCGCGGGTTCCAACGCCAAGACTGCATGGTTTGAAGGAACCTGGAAGCTGCGGGCTGATGCAGGCCTTGACGCGCTAAAAGCCCAGTTGGCACTGAAAGGTTTCAACTACACAACCGGGTATCCATACTTTGCCGCTAAAAACTGGGGAGATGCAACAACCGGCAAACCGAATATGGGTGCAGCATTCAACTACAACCTGTTGGCGCATGACCCAGGGGCTGTTGCCCATAACCGTTACTACACCCGCCGTTTGACCTATGACTCAATCGATTGGCTGGATGACGGGATTTTGAACTATAGCGTTTTTGCTACACTTAATGCGCTGGATGCTACTATAGAAACTTACAAGGCAGACGCTATCACTTTCCTGATCGCGGATACTGATAATGTTACCGCTGGAGTACAAGGAAATGGCACTGCAGCTGAACGTTACTAACAATCTGTAAAATGATTTAACTGCTGTTACATGGCCCCGGCATTTTATGCCGGGGCCATTGTTTTAAATCAATCCGCTATCCTGCGTCTCGTCAAACGTGGTAAGGATAATGTCAGTGCGAATGAAGATTTATAAACGCACACTTACCTTCGAAACCGTCCGCTGAAGGTTAGCGCAATCGAGCTTCTCCAGATTTATGACAGCGACCGATACACCGAACTGCCGGTGGATATACTGCGCCTTGAGAAAATAATTTTGCCCGGTTTTCGACCGGTAGACACGCTGGTGATTCAGCCCAAGCTCAAAACGGAAGGCATTTTCAGAAGGACGGGGGATGTGCTGATCTGGTTGACGGACGATCAGAACCATGTTCCGGTAAAGTTTGTAACATCAATCGCTCTCGGGCAGGTGACCGCCGAGTTGATCTCTTCGGATGCTCAACGGTCGGGGGAGGCGGAAGCGGAAAAATGAGAGTTGGCATAAAATCATTGATCCTGCAAAAAACAGTTGCACGCGGAGACGCGGAGAACGCGGAGCAAAAGCGCGTAATTATCTCGAAACATTCATCACCAGTCTTTGCTTGATCCATCGGCAGCATAATCGGCAAATATATTCGAATTTAAGTGAGGTTTCTTGCAATTTATTCAATACAGTTACAATGTCGTGCATAGTAGTGATCGGCAGATAAATCGGCAAAAAGGAACGTGCTATGCCTGACTCAATCAGTCTGATGCCCCCACTATTTCCGGAACGGTCCGATGTGTTGCAAATTGTAAATTCAATTGACAATCCACAAAGCGTCATTCCAGAAAAGCATATGGACACAGACGTAGGGGCGGGTTTCAAACCCGTCCCAACTAAAACCAGATAGATAAAGCACTTACGACTCCTTTTTCTCTATCCCAACCATTCCCTAACACTCTCCGCCAGCGTCCGGTTCATCCCCTCCACACCGGCAAGTTCCTCCACAGTACACGTCTTCAGCCGCTCCAGGCTGCCGAACTTTTTAAGCAGGGCGGTGCGGCGCTTGGGGCCGATGCCGGGGATCTGGTCTATTCCGGAGGCGATCCCTTCCTTGCCGCGCAATGTGCGGTGGTAGTCGATCGCAAAGCGGTGTGCCTCGTCGCGGATGGCGGCCAGCAGCAGAAGCGGCGCGGAATTCTGGCGCAGTACGACCGGGTTTTTCCGGCCCGGTAGGAAGACGCGCTCGTCGCTTTTTTGTACTGTCACGGCGGCGGAGTCCCGCGCCGTGCGACTTTTGGCCAGCGACACCAGATCGAAAGAGCCCTCCAGCCCCAATTCATTGATGATTTCCAGCGCGGCGTTCAGTTGGCCGATGCCGCCATCCACCACCACCAGGTCGGGCAGACCGTTCTTTGCGATGCTGTCGTCCCGGAAACGCCGCGAAAATACTTCCCGCAGCATGGCAAAGTCATCCTGGCCGATCACGGATTGGATCCGGTAGCGCCGGTAATTGCCCTTGTCAGGGCGGCCGTCGCTGAAGGTCACGCCGCTGCCGACCGAATGTCGCCCCTGAATGGTGGAAATGTCGTAGCATTCGATGCGGGCTGGGGTGCGGGAAAGATGCAGGTTACGGCGCAGTTCGGCCAGGGTTGTCGCCGCTGCTGCCGAAGCCGCGTCGCGTTGCCGAACGGCCGATTCGGCATTTTTGCAGGCCAGTTCTACCAGTTCGCGCTTGGTGCCGCGCTGCGGAGTGGTGATGGTGACCCTGCTGCCCCGGGCCTCTTCCAGCAGTTCCGTCAGCGCCCCTCCCTCTTCGATGGGCAGCGGCAGCAGAATCTCGGCCGGAATGAAAACCTGGCCGGTGTAGTACTGCTGCAGAAAAGCCGCTATTCCGGCGGCATCCTCCAGTTCCCATCCCAGGCTGAAGAGGCGGCTGCCGGACAGTACACCGCCGCGGATAAAGAGTATCGCCAGCTCGAGCCGGTTTCCCTGGCGGTGGTAGCCGACCAGGTCGCTGTCGCCACCCTGCAGGACGACCTTCTGCTTTTCAACCGTGACCTGGATCGAATGCAGCAGGTCGCGCCAGCGGGCGGCCTCTTCATACTGCATTTCGGCGGCTGCGGCGGTCATGCGGCGTTTGAACTCGGCCACCAGCAGCCGTCCCTTGCCTTCCAGAAACAGCATGGCGCCTTCCACCAGGGCCAGGTAATCACTTTTTGTAATCAAGCCCTGACAGGGGGCGCTGCATTGACCGATCTGGTGGTACAGGCAGGGGCGCTTGCGGGCCATGCAGGTGGCCAGCGGGTAGTGCCGCAGGGGGAAAAGGCGGGTCATCTGGCGCAGAACTTCGCGGGCGGCTGTGGCCGAGGAATAAGGGCCGAAATAGCGGGCGCCATCGCGCGGGGTCTTGCGGACCAGAGTGAAACGGGGGAATTCCTCGCGCGGGTCGAGCCGCAGTGAAAAATAGGTTTTATCGTCCTTCAGATCCAGATTGTAGCGGGGGCGGTGCTGCTTGATCAGGGTGTTCTCCAGCAGCAGGGCTTCCTTTTCGGTGTCGGTCAGCAACACGTCGATATCGGCCACCCGGGCCATCAGAAATTTAACCTGGTAGCGCGAATCGCCTGTGGCGTTGAAGTAGGAGCGAACCCGCTGCCGCAGGTTGCGCGCCTTGCCGATGTAGATGATCTCCCCGTCACCGTCGCGCATCAGGTAAACGCCGGGCGAGGCCGGCAGCTGTCGTATTTTGTCCTGGAGACTCATGGCCGCAATCCTACGACTTTGGACGCGGAATGAAAAGAATCTTGTTACTGCCCGGCCTGCATAATAAACAGGCAGCGTGATTATTTATGGGGCTGCTGCAGGTGTTTACCAATTTAAAAAATGAATAATAACAGTATATTACATATTGGCCAGTTTATTGCTCTCTGGGTCGTTGTCCAAAGACGGACAGACCGATACCAATGGGGGTAATCTGGATGGAGACCATGTCAACGATGACGGGCTTGAGTAGCAGCGGCGACGTACTTTTTCTGATGCTGGGTGCGGTAATGGTTTTTGCGATGCATGCCGGATTTGCCTTTCTGGAGGTCGGTACGGTGCGCAAAAAGAATCAGGTCAACGCCTTCGTCAAGATCCTGACCGACTGGGCTGTTTCAACGATCGTATATTTTGTGATCGGTTTCCCGATCGCCTATGGCATCTCCTTTCTGAAGCCGGCAAACGAGCTGGTCAACAAGGCCCAGGGCTATGATCTGGTGCACTTCTTCTTCCTGCTGTGCTTCTCGGCCTGTATTCCGGCGATCATCTCGGGCGGTATCGCCGAACGGGCCAAGTTCTGGCCGCAGGTGATTGCCGGCGCGATTTTTGCCGGATTGTGTTACCCACTGTTCGAGTCCCTGATCTGGGGCCAGAACGCCTCTTTTCTGCAGAACATCTTCAAAAGCATCGGCGGGGCCGAGTTTCACGATTATGCCGGTTCGGTGGTCGTCCACTCCATCGGCGGCTGGATCGCGCTGCCAGCGGTAATGATCCTCGGGCCGCGCATGGGGCGCTATAGCGGCGGTAAATCACATCCGATTCCGGTCAGCAACATCCCCTTTCTGGCCTTGGGATCCTGGATTCTGGCGATCGGCTGGTTCGGCTTCAACGTCATGAGTGCCGGGACACTGGAAAAAATCTCCGGTCTGGTGGCGGTCAATTCGCTGATGGCAATGGTGGGAGGCGTTCTGGCGGCCCTGGTGGCCGGTCGGAACGACCCCGGATTCATCCATAACGGTGCCTTGGCCGGCCTGATTGCGGTCTGCGCCGGCAGCGACATCATGCATCCGCTGGGTGCTTTTGCGGTCGGCTGCATCGCTTCGGTGATTTTTGTCTACGGTTTCCACTACGAGCAGGAAAAACTTAAAATCGACGATGTGCTGGGCGTCTGGCCGCTGCATGGCGTGATCGGCTCGTGGGGCGGCATCGCGGCCGGTATTTTCGGGCAGAAATTCCTGGGCGGCATGGGCGGCATCAGCTTCATTTCCCAGCTGGCCGGCAGTCTGGCGGCGATCGTGTTTGCCCTGGCCAGCAGCTGCATCGTCTACACGATGCTCAACAAGACTATCGGCATCCGGCTGAATCAGGAGGATGAATTTGCCGGAGCCGATCTTTCCATCCACCATATCGGCGCCTATCCCGAGGAAAGCGTTCGCTGATATGCAGGCGCCGCTGGTGAGGCGGGGTGTGTAAAAACCATCCAAAGCGCGTCGGATAACGGTTTCCGGCGCGCTTCTTTCGTTGACAAGGGCAAGGGGAGGTGCTATTAAAAAAGCATTTTACCTGTAGAAATATATCCTGCTCTCCGTGCGCCATCTAACTGCGTTGCCGGCCGAAAGAGGTCAATTAACGTGATTTCATTGAAATTATGCCGCAATACACTCTTCCGCTTTCTGGTCGCACTGGTCATAATTTCGTCTCTTGCCACCCCTCCTGCCTTCAGCCAGGAATCCGAGGATTCCCAGGTATTTATCGCCGGTTTCAATGCCTATCAGCAGAAAGATTATGCTGCTGCCATCGAAAAGATGAACGAGGTGCTGCAGAAATATCCCGATACGCCGCTGCGGGATATGGCGCTGTTCTGGCTGTCCCGGGCCTACTTCAAAGCCGGCAACCAGCAGGAGGCCGCCCGCAATCTTTCCCGTTTTTCAAAGGAATATCCCGATAATCCGCTGCGTGGAACGGTTGAGGAGGAGCTGCTGGCTCTGACGGCCCGCTACGATAAAGGCGAAAAGCTGCCGGTCGGGGTGCCGCCTGCAAAGCAGCCCGATCGCCTGGCAGCCCAAAAGGCCAAAGCCGAAAAAGAACGCTTGGCCGCCGAAAAAGCCGAAGAGGCCAAGCGTGCCGCCGCCGTTGCCGAAAGCGCCCGTCTTGCGGCGCTCAAGCAGGCCGAAGAGAAGGCTGCCGCCGAGAAGAGGGAGCTGGAACGTCTGGCGGCACTCAAGCTTGACGCGGAGCGTCTGGAACAGGAGAAACTGGCCGGACAGAAACTGGCGGCCGAAAAAGCCGAGCAGCTGCGTCTTGAACGGGAAAAAACCGAGCAGTTACGGGTTGCAGCTCTTAAGGAACAGGAACGCCTGGCTGTCGAGCAGGCTAATAATGAACGTCTGGCAAAGGAAAAGGCCGCGCGTGAGAAGCTTGCGCTGGAAAAGGCCGAACAGGAGCGTCTGGCTGCTCTTAAAGCCGAAGAGGAACGCAAGGCCGCGACGCTGGCCGAACAGCAGCGTCTGGAGCGGGAGCGTGCCGAGCAGGTGCGGATCGCCTCTCTTCAGCAGGAGCAGGAACGCGCAGCGGCGGTAAAAGCCGAGAACGAGCGTTTGGCCAGGGAAAAGGCCGAGCGTGAGAAAGTTGCCGCCGAAAAAGCCGAACAGCAGAAAATTGCGGCCCGTAAAGCGGAAGAAGAGCGAGCGGCCGCGCTACAGGCCGAGCAACAGCGTCTGGAGCGGGAACAGGCCGAGCAGGTGCGGATCGCGGCGCTTAAACAGGAGCAGGAGCGTGCCGCGGCGGCAAAAGCCGAGAACGAGCGCCTGGCCAGGGAAAAAGCCGAGAGCGAAAGGGTTGCCTCCCAGAAAGCCGAGCAGCAGCGGCTGGGCCCAGCCAGG
>JAJZRX010000006.1:0-63044 GCA_021850095.1 Deltaproteobacteria bacterium | reverse complement strand
GCAACCTCTGGCCGCTGCCAAGCTGGAGGAAGAGCGCAAGGCTGTTGCCGCAGCAAAGGCCGAGCAGGAGCGTCTGGCCCGGCTGAAGGCCGAGGAGGCCCGTCAGGCCGCCGCAGCGGCTGAAAGCGCCCGACTGGCTGCCCTGAAGGCTGAAGAAGAGCGTCTGGCCGCCGAGAAGGCTGCCTTGGATGCCGAAGCGGCCCGTATGGCAGCCGCCAAGGCTGAAGAAACGCGTCTGGCCCGGCAGCGAGCTGCGGATGAGCAGCTCAAGGCTTCCCGTCTGGCGCTGCGCGAGAAAGCGATCGAGCAGTACAAGTCAATTATCGAGAATTATCCCGGTTCGAGCGCGGCAACCACCGCCGCCGCCAAACTTCGTGACCTTGGCCTGGCCGTGGCCTTGCCACCCACGGTGGCGGCTGTCGAAACGCTGCCGGAAAACGCCCAGGTGCTGCGTCTTGAAGTGGCCCAGTTCGCCGGTTTTGAGTTCAATCTGCTGGCCCGCCCCGAAGCTTTTAATGTCGCCAGCCCGTCCAGCCTGCCGTTCGAGATCATCAACCGCGGCAACGGCACGGACTCTTTTGATCTGGAATCGGCCTTCCCGGCTGATTTCCAGGTCAGTTTCGCGAGCGCAGCGGCACCCGACCGGGCGGTCACCCAAACCCCCGCCCTGGCGCCGGGCGAATCCTTCAAGGGTCTGGTCAAGCTGACCATTCCGGCCGCAAGCATTGACGGGTTGCGGATCACCCATCCGGTCAAGGCGGTTTCACGCCTGATGGCCGAAGCCAGCCAGTCGCGTGAAGTGCGCCTGATCGCTGCCGCGCCGCTGTTGCGGGCCGTGTTGAAATCCGACAAAACCCAGCCGCTGCCGGGTGAAAAGTTGGTGTATCGCGTGGCGCTGCTGAATGTGGGTTCAACGGCTGCCCAGGATGTCAGCTTCAGGTTGAACTTCCCGCCCCAGTTGGAACCGTTTGACTTTGCCGCGTCCGGCTTCAGGTCGGAGTCAAAATCGACTCTCGTTCTTGACGGATTGCAGATAAAATCCGGCGAGAGCCGCGAGCTGATTGTGCCGTTCCAGCTCAAGGATGATTCCCTGGCCGGGCAGGAGCTGGCTGTCAGAGCCGAACTGCTTAACAGGCAGCTCAATACGACCGCCGCTTTCATGTCAAACATGGCCTCGGTGCAGGCCCAGCGCGGCATAACCGTCCGGCCCGTTTCCGAAAAGCTGCTGACGATTCCCGGCCAGGCCATGACCGTGCCCTTTGTTGTCACCAACACCGGCAATGTCCGTGAGAGGTTCAAAATCACTTCTTCCACGCAGGCCGGTCGCGATATGATTGTCTTCCACGATAGCAACCGCGACGGAATCCGCCAGGCCAGCGAGCCGGAGATCAGCGAAATCGGACCTCTGGCACCGAAGGAAGAAGCCAGCGTGGCTGTCGAAATCAAGACACCCAAAACAGCCCCGGATGGAAGTGAAGAAAGCGTGCAGCTGTCCTTCAGTTCCGAAGGGGAGCCTGCCCGCTCCGCATCCGGCGCGACCCGCCTGATGTATTCCCGTCCGGTGCTGCAACTGGCCATGTCCGGCCGCGACGGGCGCCTCAAGCCGGGCGAGGTCGGATCGTTCGATCTGGCGATAACCAACAAGGGCTCAAATCTGGCCCGGGTTGTGGAACTGGTGAGCGCCTGGCCCGAACAGCTGGAGCTTGTCGCCGGCGATCCCGCCAGCAGCGCCGTCAGCAACGGCAACGTCACCTGGCGCTTCAAAGAGCTGGGCGCGGGCGAAAAACGCAGCATCAAGGTTTCTTACCGTGTTAAACCGGGTACGGGTGTCGGGACCAGCATCCAGGTCAAAAACATCCTGACCTACGAAGACCAGATCGGGAACAGGTACTGATATGACACGATCCGCACAGCGTATGGCTATGGCGCTCTTGCTCTGCTCCCTGGCTTTGCCGGCCTGGGGCCAGCAGTATTATCTGTACGAACCGAAAGCGGTTGTTCCGGATGGAGGCGAGCCGTCCAAAGACGGCGTCCTGGTTAAAGAGGTTCCGATTCGGCAGGGTGACACGCTGTACGCTATTTCCCGCAAGTTCAGCGGACATGGGGTGTATTACCCGCAGATCCTGCTGTTCAACGATATCAAGAACCCCGATCTGATCTATACCGGCGACACGCTCAGGATCCCCTTGCCGCACGGAGAAACGGGCGAAGCTCCGCTTCCGGCTGACAAAGTGCGCCGATCCCCAAAAAACGTGAAAGTCAAAAAACAGCTCTCTGCGGCCATTCCTAAGAATGTTGCCGGAAAAAGGAACGGATTGCCGGCAGGCGAACCGAATAAAGCGGAGAGCGTACCAGAACCGCGCCCCGACCGGAACCGTAGCGGTATTGACCAGCCTGCGCCGGTTCCCGAACCGCACAAGGCAGAGGTCTCCGCTCAACGAAGGAGCACTGCCGACAGCGGACAGCAGCTGTTTGAAAAAGCGGTCAAGGCCTATCGTCAGGATGATTGCCGCACCGCCCTGGAATTGTTCGACCGCTATCTTGCCGACTACCCGGCTTCGGCCATGGCTGCCGACGCCAGTTTATACAAGGCCGAGTGCTACCTGAAACTGTCGGCCCAGTAACAGCAACCACGCTGAACAGTGCCAAACGACGAAGCCCCACACGAAATTGTGCGGGGCTTCGTCGTTTAGTGCCTGCTGCGGGTTATTGCCAGTTGAGGACAAAGGCGCGCAGTTTTTCTCCGTCAGCGTCGCGGTAAAAGATGACTTTGAGGTTGGGAGCCAGATAGCCGCGCTGGATCTGATAGCCATCCTTCTTTTCGCTGGTTTCCAGCGTGAAGAGCGGCTTGTCGACCACCTGTTTCAGTACGCCTTTCATGAATGATTCCGGGACACCCCGTCCGCCGCGGTCGATGACCTGAATCGCCTTGATTGTTCCTGACTCACGAAAGAGTTTGAATTCGGTCACCTGCCCTTTATAGCGCTCCCAGCCCGGGTTGGTTGCGCCGAAATGCTTGTCGAAACCGTAACGGGGTATAAAATCCGGGAGTTTGGCGGGGGGGAGCACGTTTGCGGAGTTGACGGCCGGAACTTTTTTGGGGGAAGCATCCGGCGTGGCAATTATGACCGGTTTATCGCCTGCCACCTGTCCCGAAGCAGGGGGGGGAAGCTGGACGGCGCTTTTCTCCGCAACAGCGATCGGTTTGGTTTGCTCCTGCTGTAACGGCTCCTTGATGTGCGGGGCAGGAGCGGATGATGGTGCGGCAACCTGCTCAACCGGTGGCGATGCCTTGCGCTGCTGCAGGAAAGTGGCCGCCACGACCGCAATAATGACCGGAGTCAGCCACAAAGCGAATGAAGCGCGTTTTGAGCGCGGCGCGCTGAAAACGGCCGGTTCTGGCGGTTCGCTTTTCCAGTCCTGCTGCAGGGTTGGAGCGACTTCGGTCAGGAACTCCGGAGCAGGAGCGCTGCTGACGGCATTGTCAAATGAACTGGTGAACTCGGAATACACGGTCAGGCGGGACCGCGGCGAATAGGTCAGGCCCTGCTCTTCCAGAGACGGTTCAGGCTCCGGTGTCGGCACTGCTGTTTGTTCCGCTGTTGGTTCGGGTGCTGCCACTGGTTCCGGTTCTGGCGGATCTGTCAGTGCCGGAACGTACTCGGTGCCGGTTTCCGAATCGGCTGCTGTTGCCGGCAATTCCGTAACCGTTTCCGGCGCTGCTTCCGGAGCCGCCGCATCAGCGCTTTTCTTTGCGCGGGTGGTCAGCGAAACCAGGAGATTGCGCAATTCTACCAGCAGAACGCCGTCTTCGGCGGAGGTGTCGAGCCAGCCTTTGTAGGGGGCGAGGATGGCCTCGCTGACCTGGCTGGGCGCCGCCAGCAGTACGAAGCGAGAGCGTTTGCGGCCCAGCTGCTTCTTCAGATGCATCAGCAGAATATCGGCTGAAAGACCTGAAAGATGCGTCTGGACAAAGACGACATCCGGCTTCTCACGGGCGATCTCCTCGGCTCCCTTTTCCAGGCTGCTGGCGATGCGCAGGTGAATCTTCCGGTCGTCGGCCAGGCCGCCAAAAACATCCCGTAAGCGCGGCAGATCGGTGATCAGCAGTAGATTGTTCACACTATGCTCCTCAACGAATAATTGCTGCATTGTACGGTATGAAGTGAACCTTATCAACAGTATTAATGAGTGCTGCGGATGGCGTGCCAGGTTTGGTCGGACCAAATCTATACGCGTGATAATTAAACAGCTTGACTTTATCGGGATTGTTTTTCTAATATGACTGAAATTCAATGGCTATGAAGAGGAGTAGTAACTTTAGCCTGCTTTTCAGAGAGCCGGTGGTTGGTGCGAACCGGTAAGCAGATATGGTGAACTCGCCTTGGAGCCGCTCCGGTGACAGGTAGTCGGAGCCGTGAACCTGCGTTAATGGTTAATCAAGGCCTGCCGGTCAGCACCAGTGGGCGAATTGGGTGGTACCGCGGACGGCATAGCCTCTGCCCCAAATACTGGGCAGGGGCTATTTTTTTACAAGGATATACAGCGGCGAAGCATATTTCTGGTAAATTCAATCAGGCACAGCACCTTGAAAGGAGTGTACGTACAATGGCAAAGGCACGCGAGACGAAAAAAGACGACCAGCGGATTATCAAGATATTTGATACCACTTTGAGGGATGGAGAGCAGGCTCCCGGCAACAGCATGAACATAGAGGAAAAACTGCGTCTGGCAAAACAGCTGCAGAAGCTGAACGTTGACGTGATTGAGGCCGGATTTCCGATCGCCTCGGATGGCGATTTCGAAGCGGTCAAAAAAGTCGCCCAGACCATCAAGGGACCCGAGATCGCCGGTCTGTGCCGTTCCAGCGAAAAGGATATCGACCGCGCCTGGGAGGCGCTTAAATACGCCGGAGAAAAGGGGCGTATCCACACCTTTATCGCCACATCCGACATCCATATGAAGTACAAGCTGCAGATGGAGCCCGGCAAGGTGCTGGCGTCGGCGGTCAAGGCCGTCAAGCGGGCCGCCTCCTACACGCCCAACGTTGAGTTTTCCTGTGAAGACGCCGTTCGCACCCGTCTGCCGTTTCTGGCCGAAGTCGTGGAAGCGGTGATCGAGGCCGGGGCCACCACGGTCAATATTCCGGATACGGTCGGCTACACGATTCCCTTTGAATATTTCAACATCATAAAATATCTGAAGGACAATGTGCCCAACATCGAAAAAGCGGTCATCTCGGTGCATTGCCACAACGATCTGGGCTTGTCGGTCGCCAACTCGGTCGCCGCAATTCAGGCCGGCGCCGGTCAGGTGGAGTGCACCATCAACGGAATCGGCGAGCGAGCCGGCAACTGCTCGCTGGAAGAGTTTGTCATGATTCTTAAGACACGGCGTGACATCCTGCCGTTTGTAACCAATGTGGTGACCGAGCAATTGACACCCGCCAGCCGCCTTCTGACCAACATAACCGGCATTGCGGTGCAGCCCAACAAATCGGTAGTGGGGGCCAACGCCTTTGCCCATGAAGCTGGCATTCACCAGCATGGCATGCTGATGGAGAAAACGACCTATGAAATCATGACCCCCGAATCAGTCGGACTGCTGTCCAGCGCGCTGGTGCTCGGCAAGCATTCCGGCCGGCACGCCTTCAAGAAACGCCTGGAGGAACTGGGACACGAGCTGGATGAAACCAGGCTGAATCGTGCCTTTGACCGTTTCAAGGAGCTGGCCGATCTTAAAAAAGAGGTTTTTGACGAAGATCTGGATGCCATCGTATCCGAGGAAGCCCGCGAAGAGGATCATTACAAGCTGGAGCATATCACCGTCACCTGCGGTTCGTTTGCCGTGGCCACCGCCACGGTGCAGATGGAGATCAACGGTGTCACCGTCCGTACCGCCGAACTGGGCGACGGCCCGGTGGATTCGGCGTTCAAGGCTATCAAAAAGCTTACCAAGTCAAAAGCCAAGCTGACCCAGTACAATGTCGGTTCGATCACCGGCGGTACCGATGCCCAGGGTGAAGTTACTGTGCGGGTCAGTGAGGGGAATCATTCGGTGGTCGGAAAAGGGTCGTCGACCGATATCATCGTCGCCTCTGCCAAAGCCTATATCCATGCCCTGAACCGTCTCAGCTGCAAACAGAAGCGCCTGATCGAAGCGGTCTGACGTTTTCAAAAACCGGCCGGGTGTTGCCTGACCGGTTTTTCAGCCCAGCTTCACCGTTTTGTACAAAAAGTTCTTCAGGCGGAACAGTTGGCGTTGTTTTTCACTCGGCTCCTGTTCATTACCCAGCGCTTTCAGATAACGGGCCACGGCCGGCATGGTTTTGCCGGCTTTGGCCCGTGCCTTTTCAACCACCAGCCGCACGGTTTCGCGTGAGATGTCGTTGCGGCTGAAGGGTTCATAAACGTCCGCCCAGAAATCACCGCCATTTTCGATTTTTTCTAGAATCTCCAGTGCCAGTTGCTCATCCAGATTGCGGATGCTTGGAACGGTCGGCCCCGCATCCAGGCAGCCGGTGCCGGCGATGGCCTGTGAAATCGCTTCTCCGCCGATAACCTGCTTGCTGCGGAAAAAAAGCGCCCGCAGCAGAATACTGCGCAGTTCGCGAATATTGCCCTTATAGTTGTGGCGCATCAGAATGTCTTTGGCATCTTTGGTCAACACCGGGGATTTCTCCAGCGCTTCGCTTTCGCCGCGATAGGTTCGGTACAATTTCCCCAGAAAGTGTACCGCCAGATCGGGAATATCCTCGCGGCGTTCATTCAGTGACGGCAGACGGATCGAAAGTTCAGCCAGACGGTGGTACAGATCCTCGCGAAAGCGGCCGGCGGCGATCTCTTCATGCAGGTTTTTGTTGGTGGCAGCCACCAGCAGCACCCGGCTGTAACGCTCGGTATTTTCGCCCAGACGGACGAAGCCGCCGTTATCCAGAAAACGCAGCAGCTGCACCTGGGTCTTGGGATCGGCATCGCCGATTTCGTCCAGAAAAACGATTCCCCCCACGGTCTCTTCCAGAATGCCGCGCCGGTCGGTATAGGCGCCGGTGAAGGCTCCTTTCTTGTGACCGAACAGTTCCGAATAGGTCAGGTCGCCGGCATAGGCGGCGATGTTGCTTTTCTTGACCGGCAGCTCGCCACTCGGATTCAGATCGCGGCGATACAGTTCGTTGAGCTTATTGTACAGGTTGTTGAAGAAAAATTCCTTGCCGGAACCGGTCTGGCCGGTGACCAGAATCGAGGGGAGCCCGATGGTGGCCTCCTGCAGGATGTTGCGGGCCCAGAAGACGATGCGGTTGAAGAGCGGCGGCGAAACCGTATTGATGAAATCGACCACCTCCTGTGTTTTGGGGCTGTTGCCGATGATGTTGCCGAGGCGATAGGAAAGGACGTGCGGATCCTTGTAGGCTACGTCGGTCGTCAGCCGGTTGACCTCGTTCTGCAGGCGTTCGATGCGCTGCAGGTCGGAAATGTGCCGGGCGGTCAGCGAACCGATGATCTGCAGAATCCGGCGATGCTCTTCACGGAAGAAGTCGTACTGCAGTGAGTTCAGGCAGATGACCGCCATAACCTCGTCATCGCAGGTGACCGGCACGGCAATTTCACTTTTCAGCAGGTCGCTCATCGAGCGGTGAAAGCCGCCTTCGCTCAATTCCTGCTCAACCCGGGCGATAATCTTGGGCTGTTTGGTGTGGGCGACATAGCCGGTCAGGCTGCGTTCTTCGGGCGGCAGTTCTTCTCCCCCGACCGGAAAGGGGGGGATGTGTTTTTTCAGCCACTCCTTGTTTTTGGCGCCGATAATATTTCCCGACTCGTCTTCCACCACCAGCCAATTCATGCCGTCGCGCTCACTGACCACCGCGATGCTGCCTGTGTCGGCTCCGATCAGTTCGGTGGCCTTGGAAAGCACCTTGGTCAGGAAAGGCTGCAGACTCTCGGTGCGCTGATTGAGCAGATCGGAAATCTCGGACAGAACCCGGATTTCCAGATGTTCACTGCCGACCTCGCTGATAACCTTCTCGACCATTTCGGCGTGGGTCTGCAGCAGCCCCATTTCGAAATCACTGAAGCGGTACAGGTCATGGGAATAATAATTGACCAGGCAGATGATGCGGCGGGTTTCCGGATTATAGCGCGGGACCACATACAGCGAACGCAGCGCCATCGATTCGGTCAGGGCGCGTTTCTGCAGGCTGTGCTGGGTCAGGTCGGGTATGAAGAGCGGTTTCAGCAGGCGTTCGTCGGTAATAATGGCCTGATCGCTGATATAATTGGAAATCAGTGATTTGCCTTTGCGCAGATCGATATCCCCCTGCTGATAGTACATCCGTTCCAGCTGTTCATCACCGGAGTAGCCGGCCAGGACTTCCAGAGCGCCGGTAGTTCCGTCCTGCTGGGTCGGCACCAGCACCGATGCCAGCGAGACCTTCTCGATCAGCTTTACCGCCGAGCGAACCATCATTGCGGCCGCTTCACGGGATTTGTATGCTTCCAGGCGCCGCGCCAGCTGCACCTGCTGGTGGTAGATCCGGGCCTGGTCGAGCTGGACGGCCATGTGGCCGGCAAACTCGGCCAGTTGGGCTTTGCTGCGGGTCGCCAGTGTTTCTTCCGGTAGCGTCTGATCCAGGCAGAGCACGCCGATCGATTTTCCCAGGCTGACGATCGGCATGACATAGCTTTTGAGGATACCGAAACGAGCGGCCAGCTCCAGATCGGTCGCGGTTGCCTGCGTGGACAGAATTCTGAAATCAACCGGATACTGGTTCATGAAAACCGACGAAACGACGGTTTCGGTTGAGCCGATCGCAAAACTGGCTTCGCGGATCACGGAGGCGCGTGGGCCGGTGGCGTGGGCACAGGTCAGCGCGCCGCGCGTCAGATCCTCCAGATAGATGCGGGTCTGCTCGCAGCCGGCAATCAGTTGTGCTCCCTCGGCCAGGGCGTAAAGCAGCTCGCCCTGATTCTCCTTGCCGTAGGCGGTTATTTTTGTACGCAGTTCAGCAATCCGACTGGTGACGGTCATGGGCGCTCCCTGGGGAAGTGGTTCTGTGGCTGTTACTCGTATGAGTATAAAATGTACACGAAAAGAATGTAGCCTGGGAGTAGAAGTGCGTCAAGCGTGAAATGGTGTTGGTCAGCGGGGGGAGATTGAGCAAAATCGCCCCGCCGTTTCCGGCGGGGCGCGGGTTTTCAGCTCTTGAGGACCTTCAGTATTTTTTCGGCCACGTCCTTGCCACTGATGTTGTAGGTGCCTTCGGCCAGCTGCTTTCTGATCGCGTTCAGTCTTTCGAGGCGGGCTTCATCGCCGGCCTTTTCTGCCGCCGTGGACGAAATATCGACCTTGATCGCCTGATCCCCAGGGGTGGTTTTCCGATTCGGATCATCTTTTTTAACCCCGGTCGGCCGGGTGCTATCGTTGTTTGAAATCGGCATATACGTTGAAATTTTGTCTTCTATCTGCATGGCTGCCTCCGCTGGGTGCTCCCGTCTTGCGGGATGCTAACACAATCGGCTGATTAATGTGAAAACTTTAGCCGTCACTGCGCGGGATCATGGCCGCCGGAATTGGCAGCTGTTCAGCTCAGCCCTTTCCTGATCTGGTACAGGTCTTCGAAATCCAGCCCGTTCCTTTCGTAATACTCCCGTTCCAGTTCCTCTACGTAGAAGCGGTCCAGACCGGAATTTTCCAGAAAGTCCTCCCGCAGTCCCACGTTGCGCTCGGCGATGATTTGCGGCAGCAGCGAATGCAGGTACATGGCTTCTTTTTTGATGGTGAAGATGGTTTCGTTGAAGAGGCGATCGGGAATGTCGGCCGTGATCTGCTTTTTGTTTTTCAGCTCTTCCACGACTTCGCGCCGCAACGCTTCCTGATCGGAGCGGGTGCTGAATTTGGAGTAGAAATTGCGGATGCGTTCGCGAACATGCTCCAGCAACGCGATGGAGATGCGCTCTTCCTGGTCGATCTCGTGCAACTGACGGTGCAGCGCTTCAATCGTCGACCAGTGTGCCTCAATTGCGACCAGGCCTTCCATCAGGGCTTTGACTTTGCGGCGGCCGAAGTTTCCCAGATAGGCGTTGGAGAACAGATCGCGGATGAACAGGGCGTGGAAACACTCTTCATGCAGATTGTTGAAGGCGGCCTTGTGCTCCAGCAGGCCGCTCAGCATATCTTCGCTGATTCTGACGTTCTCCATGAAGGCCAGTTGGCTGATCATGTTGGAGACGCTGTCAAAACGATCCAGATAGGTGATGACGTAGGAAAAGCCGTTCAAGAGCCCCGGATCGGCCCCGTCGCGGATCTTCTCGTCACATTTCTTGCTGGCATCCAGCATGAGCTTGTCAAAGGTGTGATCCCGTTCCTCCATGGCGGTCTTCTTGGCCCGGATCAGTTTCAGCATGTCAGCCCGGTCGATGCGGCTTTCTATGTTGATCTCCCTGAAGAAAATGCCCTCCAGGATCTCACGGGTGGCGGCAATGTAGTCATGTTCCCGGCTGCTCTCCAGGCTGCGCCCCTTGTTGATCATCTCATCCAGGGTGTAGAAGAGGGCCCCCGGAATCTTGTTGCGCACTGAAAGGGTCTTGAGGCGTGTCAGGCGGGCGTTGTCGAGCGGGCTGATTTCGCCTTTGGCATTGCAGGCCAGTAATATACTGCGGTATTCGTCCACGATGCGCTTGTTGGATGGCCGGCGGTACATGACATCGATCCGGATGCGCTCCTGCTGATAGCGGTCGATACGATATTTCTCGGCTATGTCCACCAGTCTGGCAAAATCATGGTCGGCGATTTTCTTGTTTCTGAAATAGAGGCTTCTGAACAGATCGCGGTACTCGCGATGATGGCGGTTGATCAGCTTGACCATGAACAGCTGGGCCGAATCGTCCTCCAGCAGCGGAAATAGTTCCGCGATCAGGATGTCGTCCCGCTCCTCTCCGACCGCTTCGGAGCGCTTGATGAACTTGCCCAGTTTCCTGACCAGCTCTTCCTGCTGCTGTTTGAGCTTTTGGGGCAGTGAGCCGGAGTGGACAAAAAAGAAGTAGTTGCAAACCGCGTTCCCTTCGAAAAAAATGGTATCGAAGGGCTCGCTGCCGGAGGTGCGATCGCTGAACCGGACGGTTCCGACACTATCGGGGCGGACTCCGTACATGACCAGGCGGTTGATGATGTCCGCTTTGGCAAAATCCGAAGGGGGCTGGTCAACCCCGAACATGTATTCGCAGAAATAGCCGCCATTGCCCTGATAGTTGATCCCCTCCGGGGTTATGACCAGCTCGTTGCCGGGTGAAAAAATCCGCAGCTGCCCGTCAGCCTGGACGATGTTGAAAAAATAGCGCTGATAGGCTTCATTACCCGCCACCGTGACGAAATACTCCGTCTGGTCGCCAACAATGCCGTGCAGGCGAATGTCTTTGTGCATCGCTTTCTCCTCAATCCGGCGGCAGTTCAAATTCCAGGCCATCGTACGCAAATTCAACACCCGCCGGCAGTTTCCCCCTGTCGGAGTAGGCGGTTTCATGGGTCAGGTGGGTCAGCACAATGCGCGGCACCGAAAGTTTCCGGGTGGCCGCGATGGCGCCCTCGATATTGAAATGGAAGGGATGCCCGCTCCAGCGCAGGCCGTCGATGACCAGCAGCTGCAGCCCGTGCAGCAGCTCCATCGATGACTCGGGGATTGCGCTGCAGTCGGTCAGATAGGCGAACGAGCCGATCCGGTAGCCCAGCGAGGCAGTCTTGCCGTGGATCAGCGGCACCGGGATGATCTTCAACCCGAAAAGCTCAAAGGGCGCACTGATCTCATGGGCTGTCAGCAGGGGGGCGTAGCCGGAACACTCATGCTCCTGGAATATGTATCTGAAGCCGGACTGCAGGATTTTCAGGGTGCCGGCTGATCCATAGCAGGGTACGATGTTTCTATGGCTGAAATAAAAACCGCGCAGGTCATCGATTCCGTTGACGTGGTCGGCGTGGGCGTGGGTGAAGAGCACCGCGTCGATTGCGTCGATGCCCTGTCGCAGCGCCTGTGTTCTCAGGTCGGTGGAGGTGTCCACCAGAATGTTGCGCTCCTGGTGACGGATCAGGATCGAAGCGCGGCTGCGTTTGTCGCGGGGATCACCCGAGGAGCAGACCCGGCAGCTGCAGCCGACCATCGGAACCCCGGTCGATGTCCCGCACCCCAGAATGGTTATCTTCATAAAAGCCAACTTTCCTGTGCGTTGAATGAAAATATCAGAATCGAGTCCGGCCGGCAAGATCGATCTTAATTAAAGTACCCGTTTCAGCGGGCCATATCCGCCAGCAGGGCAATATTGAGCCCGATCACGACCAGCCCCACGATCCAGAGGATGATCGCTCCCGGGCGTTTATTGGCGTAATTTCCCATCACCTTTCGGGAGGATGTCAGCACAATCAGCGGGATGATGGTCAGCGGAAGCTGCAGCGAGAGGACGATCTGGCTCCAGAGAATGCCCTTGAAGGGATTTGACAGCAGCATGATGGCGATCAGCGCCCCCAGCAGCGTGATCGACAGGCCGATCCGGGAATGGGGATCGTTGATGTCGAACGGTTCGATGAAAATTCCGGCAAAGACGCTGCCGCCCGCCATTGAAGCGGTGACGGACGATGAAAGCCCGGCAAAGAGCAGCCCCAGGGCGAAGACCGTGGCGGAGAGTGCGCCGAAAATCGGCTGCAGCGTCAGGGTGACCTGGGGCAGTTCCGTTACGATGATCCCGTTTTTGTAGAATACCGCCGCCGCCATGATGATCATGGCGCTGTTGATTGCCCAGCCGGCCCCCATGCCGGTCAGCGTATCCAGAAATTCGTATTTGAGCTGTTTCTGGATGACGTCGTCCCCCTGTGCGTTCCACTGGCGGCTCTGGATGACTTCCGAATGCAGGAAGATGTTATGCGGCATGACGACCGCCCCCAGCACACCCATGATGACCGGCAGCGCGCCGGCCGGGAAGTCCGGCGTGACCCAGCCGGCCAGGGTCTGTTTCCAGGAAACGTCCGCCAGCCAGATCTCGAAGACAAAGGCCAGTCCGATCAGCGAGACAAAGCCCATGATCCACTTTTCCAGACGCTGGTAGTTTTTGGAAAAGAGCATCCAGGCCGCAAACAGGGCCGAGAGAACCGCGCCGGCGATCAGCGGCAGGCCGGTCAGCATATTGAGGCCGATGGCGGCCCCCAACAGTTCAGCCAGGGCGGTGGAAACGCAGGCCAGCATGGCGCTGCCCAGCATCAGTAAGCGCAGCCAGGGTTTGAAGAATTTGGAGGCGGCCTCGGACAGACACAGGCCGGTCACGATCCCCAGATGGGCGGCGTTATGCTGCACGATGATCAGGATGATCGTCGAGAGCGTTACCACCCACAAGAGATTGTAGCCGAACTGGGAGCCGGCCGCCACGTTGGTGACCCAGTTGCCCGGATCAATAAAGCCGACCGTGACGAAGAAACCGGGGCCGATGTAGCGGAACAGCTCCAGCGAGGCCAGGCGCGAGGCCTGCTTGCCGATGTGGGAAAGCCAGTTCATGGGCGTGTATCAAGCCTGATCGCCAGCCCCGCCGCCACATCCCGGAAAGAGTTCAGCGCCGCTTCCAGATGATCGATGATCTCCTGCGCCAAGACGTCTGGCGGCGGCAGTTCATCCAGGTTATCGAGGCTGTCGTCCTTCAGCCAGAAAATGTCGAGGCTGGCCTTGTCTCGGGCGATCAGCTCCTCGTAGGTGAAATACTTGAAACGCTCTGCTTCCTTGCGCTCGTGCCTGTTCTCCGGGTTGTAACAGGTGATGAACTCTTTGAGATCATCCTGTTTCAGTGTTCTGGTTTTCAGGGTGAAATGTTTATTGGTGCGGAGGTCATAAAACCAGATTCCCTTGGTGTGTATCTTCCCGTCCTTCGGCTTCGCATCAAAGAACACTACATTCGCCTTCACCCCTTGGGCGTAGAAGATACCGGTGGGCAGACGCAGAACCGTGTGAACATCGCAGTTTTCCAGCAGTTTCTTCCGGATTTTTTCCCCGGCGCCCCCTTCAAACAGCACGTTATCCGGCAGCACCACGGCGGCCTTGCCGGTTTCTTTCAGCATTGAGGCGATATGCTGGAGGAAGTTGAGCTGCTTGTTGGAGGTGGTTTCCCAGAAATCCTGCCGCTCGTAGGTCAGAGCGTCCTTGTCCTCTTCCCCTTCCTCGTTGGTAAAGGTCATGCTGCTTTTTTTGCCGAATGGGGGATTGGCCAGCACGTAGTCGAAGCGTTGTTTGGGCTCTGAGATCAGGGCATCAGCGCGGTCAATTGTCGGCTCACCATCCAGCTCGCCGATGTTGTGCAGGAAAAGGTTCATCAGGCAGAGACGGCGGGTATTCGGCACAATCTCATTGCCATAGAAGGCCTTGTGGCGCAGAAACTCCTTCTGTTTCTTGTCGAGTGTATTTCCTGGCCGGGTAAGCCACTTGTGGGCGCCAAGAAAAAAGCCGCCGGTGCCGCAGGCCGGGTCGGCAATGGTCTTCAGCGGTTCCGGCCGGATGCAGGCAACCATGGCATCAATCAGGTGCCGGGGGGTAAAGTACTGACCAGCGCCGCTCTTGGTATCCTCGGCATTCTTCTGCAGCAACCCTTCGTACAGATCACCCTTGGTATCGGTATCCATCCCGACCCATTTTTCGGCGTCGATCATCTGCACCAGACGGGCAAGTTTGGCCGGATCCTGGATCTTGTTCTGGGCTTTGAAGAAGATCGCCCCCAGCATGCCGGGACCACTGCCCAGTTTGTGGAGAATAGCCAGATAGTGCGCCTCCAGCGGCTCGCCGGATTTGCCACGCAGAGAAGCCCAGTCATGCCCTTTGGGGATATGGGTATCCCGGTTGTAGGGTTCCTGAACGTATTCATCCGCCATTTTCAAAAACAACAGGTAGGTAAGTTGTTCCAGATAGTCGCCATAGCCGACGCCGTCGTCGCGCAGGGTATGGCAGAAGTTCCAGACTTTTTGGATCAGGGCGGAGGTGGTCATGGTAAAATCCTTAATATTCGGAGTGCTTGTTTCAATTCGTTTTCAAGAGTAACGAAGGCCGTTAGTCTCCTGAGCTGTTGCAGTGAAACCTGCTCTCCCAAAGCATTGAGCAGGGGAGACACCCCCTGCTTTCTATGTCGTCCGGATGGTGTCGTATGCAAAAAAGCCTTCCGTAATGTTTCCTTTGGATCGAGATCGGATTCAACCAATGATGGCAAGCGGGGGAGTTCCATTTGTTCATCGTTAAGGGTCGTACCAAAGACCAGTCGCAATGCATCGCCATCACAAGTTCCCCAGGCCTCGGTTTCCCGAATCGGAATAACGGCAACTCCCGCTCCTTCTCGCGCCAATTCCTGCTGAAGAAGGTCTATGGCAGGCTGTACTTGCTGGGCTCTGGCACGAGCACTATCACCGGCACCATCGGCATGCACAAACAGCACATTCCAGGAACCGCGGGCATCCTTCGCCGCCGCAAGTATGCGTTGCTCTCGCGGTGCTTCATTCGTCGTAACGGGATGATTCAGCGGGTTAACTTCACTGACCTCGACCGGCTGAATGGACTCCTGTGTGCAGATGTCTTCGCAGAGACGCTGCAACAACGGACGAAGAAAAGAATAATCTGTCGGACCTTCCGCGTATAAGGCCAATCCAAGGTAGTGCATATCAGTTCTCCGTACTCACGGTTTCAAGCACACGTTTTACTTCGTAGTCCGAAACATAAGCATGGGAATTGTCGAGGTCAGCATAGAGACTCGGCTGAATTTTGGGACGAACCGGCCGCAATCGGGTTTTGCGTCGTTGCTCCTTTGCTACCGGATCAGTTACCGTTGCGATGTCGGCAAACAGAATCGATCCATCAATGGGATGAAGCTCCTTATCGATCAATGCCGATAAAACCACCGGAGAATGACTGTTCAGAAGTAATTGACTTAACGGCGCAAACTCTTCGTCATCGCTGGTTTCAGCACGGGACACCATCTCTTGCAACCGGCTGATCAACAGTTTAATTCGCGCCGGATGAACCCCGTTTTCCGGCTCCTCAAAACAGATCAATCCACGATGCCGTGGATCGTGTAGCAGCGTAAGCAGGGCGAGAACCCGCAGAGTCCCGTCGGAGATAACTCGCGAAGTAAAAGGCAGCCCATCACGCATGGTAAGCTCAACCCGATACTCCCGGCTGGCCTCGTGCAGCTCAGCTTCAAGCTTGGTAATACCTGGGATCAGATTGTTCAGTTCCGCCACGATATCACTGAGCACACCATGCGGGCGGATTTCGGTAGCGGTCTCCGCCTTCAGATGGGCAAGCACAGCAGCCAGGTTAGAACCATCCGCGTTCAGAACACCGGAAGCGGTTGCCGGAACCGGCCGGCGCAACAATGCAGGATCAAGCTGTAACAGACGCCAGAAACGCATTTCCTCGCGCAAGGCGAAAAGATGCGGAAATTCAGCATTTGTAATGCTGTAGAGAACCGATGCCTCGGCAGCACTGGCTGGGCGGTTTCTGCCTGCCTTGCCGTCCTGATGCACACTGAAGGTCAATCCTTCCGGCTTTTGCTCCGTGGTCAACCACGGTTTTTGCCTGCCGTATTTGAGATAGTGGCTGCGAAAAGCAGCGGAAGGGCGCAGCCGCTCGGCCCACAGATCATCTTTGCGAAATATGGGCGTGGCGCTCTCATGGGCAACCAGGACTCGCTCGATCCCCGGCTTTATCTCCCGCCGTTCAAGCGTGATATCATACCTGATTCGAGTATGAGAGAGTTTCACTTCGCTCCCCCATGGATCGCGCACCACCGGATCAACCAGCACCTCCGCCGCCAGCGTGATCTGCTTGGCAAGCCCCCCGGTTGTACGGCGAAAAAGTTCCATAGGCTCGCCGCGCATCTCCTTGACCGCTTCCGTCACATCCCGCGTTGCAAGGCTCGCCATGAGCTGAATTACATCGAAGAGATTGCTTTTACCTGCGGCGTTATTGCCGATGATCACCGTAAACGGCGCAAGGTCAATGGCCATATTTTCAAAGGTCTTGAAACCGTTGACTTCCAAGCGTGTCAGCATGATGGTTTCCTCCGGGGTTTTACTGTTGTCTTACTGGTTTTGTTTGATGCTTTTCGTTCTTCTTGAATTCGCCCCAGCAACACGCTGGCCGGTTCGTCATCCGGGTCTTGCGGAACAAGCTGGCCGGAGAAGGCGGATTTGAGGATTTTTTTTCGCTGGGCGGCGGCTTGGGTGAGGGAAAATTCGAGAGCCACAACTTGTCGATCAATTTCTGATTTTTGGTCGTTTACAGTTTCGACAATTAACTTTTGTTCTTCAATTGAAGGTAGCATCACCGGCAATGACTTGAGAATTCCAAGATTCAGAATTTCCATTGTCCCGCCATGTGCATTGATTTTAAAAAAATGTCGAGCATAGGGAGATTCAAGTACCAGTTTTAAGTAGTTGGGATCCACATTGCTTGGCAAAAGACTGATTTTAAGTAATCGTGGGTTAATAATTCCTTTATGCGCATCATCAGGAAGAACTAACACTTTGCCTGTAGTCCCAACAAGACTAACTAAAATATCTCCTGGTTTAACGGCACAGGAGATTAGCTCTCTGTATTTCTCTTCTGATATGTAGTAATCACCGTAATAAGGGTCATCACGAATTACTTGTTCTTGTCCATAAATTTTATACCCCTTACTTACGTAATATTCTTTTTTAAGAGCGCTTCCAAATGGACCTGCTTTTAAGCTATTCGGCAGTCCATCCGCTAATGCTTCAAATCCAGTCCACACCCACCCCTCCGGCAATTCCGGCAGATTGGCGGTATCCGGTTGCACCGGCTCGGGATACTTGTCCTGCCACCCTTTGGGCGGGGTTTTACCCTGCTCCTTGAACTTAGCAAGCTGCTTCTCTTCCCAGCGGGCACGGCGTTCTTTCAGGCTACGCTCCAAGAGCTGCGCGCCGGTCTCTTTGGGCTTGTTTTTGGTACGCCATTCAGCAGTAAGCGCTCCCTCCACTGCCGATTTCAACAGCGACTGGCGGTATTGAGCCAGCTTCTTTTGCGCGGCTTTGAGTTCGGCTACGCCGGCATCGAGGTCGGAGAAAAGTTCTTCGAGTTTTTCGACGATGCGGGTTTGTTCGTTGTATGGTGCAAGCAGAAAGGGAATTTGCTTCATAGCAGAACTGGTCAACTTCAAGCGTGTAGTACCAGTGACAAAACCACTGTAATCAACCGTATTCAACTGGTAGCAGAGAAACCTGGTACTTAGACAATTATTGAAACCACTAAGAATATGAGCGTGATTATTAACCCAGTAGTGACCGGTTACGAGATAAGCCTTATCTTTGTTTGGGTCAAGAAATGGTGCGCCGTCCTCACCAAGTAACACTGATTCACCTTCTGAACGAAAAGCATCAATCCAGCCAACTTGTCCCGTAGCACCGTAATACGGAAATAATTCCGTTATAGGCTTGTCTTTGATTCTTGCTTCTCTTTCAGACGAATTAACCGGCTCTCGCTGCGAATCCAGAAAGTCTACCACGGATTCTAGGTTTGTTAGCTCCCAACCGGTAGGAATTTCAAAATCACTCACGCCACCAACTCCTCAATCTCAATTAACCAAACCAAACATAACCCCACCCCCGCCTCCCCTTAACTTAAGGGGAGGAGCTTAAAGACTTTAGTTCCCCCTCTTAAGCTAAGAGGGGGTTAGGGGGAGTTATGTGCCGTTCACGCAACCAACTCCTCATTCATTTCATTCATCACTTCATCCAACTCCTTGCCAAACAGCCCCCACACCTTCTGCAACCCTCCCTTGGCGGCAAACTCGGCATAGTCGAAATCATCACGGGTAATACAACAACTGGAGGCGATATGATCCTTCATCAGCCGCAGCCATTCGGTCTGTTCAGTGCTGAAGGCGGTGGTGCGCCTGGCGTTGTGGCGGAAGATCCATTCCTGGAAACGCTTGTCCACCTGATCACGGAACGGCTTCAACTCCTCGTCCAATCCGATGGCAAAACGAACCAGGGCCACCAGGTCGGTCAGTTGCCGCTTGGTATCGGCGCCAGTCACCTGCCCACTCTTCACTCGGGCATAGGCGCTCCAGAGCCGTTCGGTGGTCAGCATCAACGGCGGCCGGCTCAAGGCATCGTGCAGCTCTTCGATCATCTCAAAGGTCAGGGTACGGCGCTGGTACGGCTGCTGGTAGAAGAAACTGAGCGCCTGGATTTCATCTTTGTGTCGGGCGATATAGTCGGCAAAAGTCTGGATGACCTTGTGCGCCTGATCTTCGGCCTGGGCGCTGTACCCGGAGAAAGTGACCTGATCCAGATTGATGTGGTCAATGATCTGCTCCCGCTCCCGGCGGGCCGTTTCGATTTCATCCCGCAGCTCGGGATTGTCAAAGGGGGCGCAAGCGGCGGCCACGCAGTGGGCACGGGCGGCGTTCAGTTCTTCTTCAGTCAAGGTCTCTTCTGAGCGGGTAATGCCCTTGGCCTGGGCGGTGGCGATGGCGGTTTCTACGATCCGGTCCGGGTCGATGGCGGCAATCAGCGTCTTCCCCAGTGCGCCAACAGCTACTCCGCCGGATTTCTTTTCGATCCTTGCTAGCGCCTTGTCGTCCAACTGCTTGGCCAACCGTACCAGGCGATTAGCCAGGCTGAGCACGGTATCCTCATCCCGGTGCCCCATGGCTACACCCATCATCAAATCTTTCAGCGGCACGGATGGTTTTTTCTCCAGCGGCCGGCTTTCGGTCTTGAGTGACTTTTCCACCCCCACGGCATCAATCAGAACAAAACGACTCTTGGCGCTGTCGGCGCTGTTGGAGACCCGCTTCAGGGCATCATGGTCGAGACTGCGGACACCCCGCCCCTTCATCTGCTCATAATAGCCCCTGGAGCGGACATCACGCATGAAGAGCAACACTTCCAACGGTTTTACATCGGTGCCGGTGGCGATCATGTCCACGGTAACGGCAATGCGCGGGTTATAGTCATTGCGGAAGCTGGAGAGGATGCTGTCCGGATCTTCTTCCGCCTTGTAGGTGACCTTTTTACAGAAGGCATTCCCCTGGTTGTACACCTCGCGGACAATCTGGATGATGTCGTCGGCGTGACTGTCGGTCTTGGCAAAGATCAGCGTCTTGGGGGTCTCGTTACGGCTGGGGAATATCTGGGTTTCTACCGCCGTCTTCATGGCCTGAATCACCTGCCGGATCTGGCTGGTGTTGACCACCGACCTGTCCAGTTCCTTGCCGGTGTAGAGAAGATCCTCCTCGGCCTCGGCCCAGCGTTTTTTCCGGGTCTGGCGATCGCGGTGATCCACCCATTCCCTGGCCTTTACCTCGGCCCCTTTCCTGGTGATCTCGGTTTCGATCTCGTAGACGTCATACCCCACATTCACGCCGTCGGCGACGGATTGCTCATAGGTGTACTCGGCAACGATATTTTCGTTGAAGAAACCAAAGGTACGTTTGTCGGGGGTGGCGGTGAGTCCGACCAGGAAGGCATCGAAGTAGTCGAGCACCTGCTTCCAGAGGTTGTAGATGCTGCGGTGGCATTCGTCGATGATGATGACATCAAAGGTTTCCACCGGCACGGCGGGGTTGTAGCGTACCACCTTGGCCTGTTTGTCGGTCTGAACAATCTGGTCAAGGGGCACATCCTCGGCAGACTCATCAATCGGTTCACCCGAGAGGATGGAGTACATCCGCTGAATCGTACTGATGCAAACCTTGGCTGCCGGGTCAATGGTGGGGCCATTCAAGCGCTGTACATTGTACAGTTCGGTAAACTTTCGGGCATCATCGGGCGGGGTGTAGGCCATGAACTCCTGATGCGCCTGCTTTCCCAAGTTGCGGGTATCTACGAGAAAGAGAATCCGCTTGGCGTCGCCGTATTTGAGCAGGCGATAAACCGAGGTAATGGCAGTGAAGGTCTTGCCTGCACCGGTGGCCATGTGCACCAGGGCGCGGGGCTTATTCTGGGCAAGGGACTTTTCCAGACCGGTCACCGCGCAGATCTGGCAGTCACGCAGGTTGCGGTTCGGTAGCTCCGGAATCCGAACGGCAAGCCGGCGGCGAAATGATTCCGCTTTACTGAGCCATTCGGCCAGTTGTTCAGGTTTGAAAAAACAGAAAATCTCTCGCGCACGCGCCGCAGGATCAGCACCATCGGTGAAATGGATAACCTGGCCGGTGCTTTCAAACAGGAAGCGGAGCGGCGTGGAGGACAGCCGCCACTTGAGGCTGCTGCGGGCATAGCGTTCGGTCTGGTCTTCAACAAAAGCAAGAATGGTGTTGTCTGGTTTAGCCTCGATTACCCCGACCGGTTCACGGTTCACAAACAGGACGTAGTCTGCCGGACCTGTGTCAGTGGAATATTCGCGCACGACAACACCCAGGCTGGCACCCAGGTTGATCTTCTTCATGTCTTGGACCACCCAGCCCGCTTGTTCGAGCTTATGGTCGATCTGTTGTCGCGCTTTGGCTTCCGGGGTCATTACTATCCTTTTGACGTATTAGTCATTGATGTACTGCAACGAATACTTGACGTAGTTGCCGGGCGATTTCTTCAGCCAGGCCACTTCGGACTCGGTCAGGTCGCGCTTGTATTTGGCCGGGGCGCCGACCCAGAGTGTGTTGGGCGGGACGATCGTTCCCTCGGTCACCAGCGCCCGGGCTCCGATCAGGGCCCCTTCGCCCACCACGGCGTGATCCATCACCATGGCCTGCATGCCGATAAAGCAGCCGTCCTTGAGGGTGCAGCCGTGTAGGGTCACGCTGTGGCCGATGGTGACGTCATCGCCGATGATCAGCGGCGCGCCGGGATCGTCGGCGTGTTTTTTGTGGGTGACATGCAGCATGGAGAGATCCTGCACGTTGCTGCGGGCTCCGATGCGGATCTGGTTGACGTCGCCGCGCACGACGCAGTTGTACCAGACGCTGGCCTGCGGCCCGATCTGGACATCGCCGATGATCACGGCGGTTTCGGCAATAAAGGCGGATGGATCGATACTGGGCTGGATGCCCTGGAACGGTCGGATCATGGTTTCATTCCTTCAGAGAGTTGGCGATAGCAGCGCCGGCGAGTATACCCTCTGCGCCAGGGGTTGGCAATCCCGCTGTTTACAGGAGCGGTGGCGCGACGAAACTACTTGTTGCCGGGCGCTGTTTTTGCTATGTTGCCACGTCAATTTTATACAGTAAGGGGACAGGTTAGATGAAATTCACCAAGATGCAGGGCGCCGGAAATGATTATGTTTATGTGAATTGTTTTGAGGAGAACGTCAGCGACCCTCGCCAGACCGCCATACAGGTTTCAAACCGCAACTTCGGCATCGGTTCGGACGGACTGATTCTGATCATGCCGTCGGACGTGGCCGACGTGCGCATGCGGATGTTCAACTCCGATGGCTCCGAGTCCGAGATGTGCGGCAACGGCATCCGCTGTGTGGCCAAGTATGCCTATGACCATGGCATCGTTTCAAAAAATGAAATCACCGCTGAAACCGGCGCGGGTATTCTGACGCTGCAGCTCTTTTGCGGTGCGGACGGCACAGTCGAAAAGGTGCGCGTCAACATGGGGCCGCCGCGCCTGACGCGGGCCGAAATACCGATGACCGGCGATCCGGCCGCCCAGGTGGTGGACCAGCCGCTGACGATTCTTGACCGTACCTTCCGGATTACCTGCGCTTCCATGGGCAACCCGCACTGTGTCATTTTTGTGGATGATGTTGAAAATTTCCCGGTCGCCACCTACGGCCCGCTGATTGAAAACCACGAGTTGTTTCCCCGCCGCACCAATGTGGAGTTTATCCAGATCATTTCCCGGACGGAAATCCGTCAGCGCACCTGGGAGCGGGGAGCCGGCGAGACCCTGGCCTGCGGCACCGGCTCCAGCGCGGTGACCGCCGCCTGCGTGCTGAACGGCCTGACCGAAAAGAAGCTTCTGAACCACCTTTCCGGCGGCGATCTGGAGATGGAGTGGGCCGAGGACGGCAACATCTACATGACCGGCCCGGCGGTCGAAGTTTTCAGCGGGGAAATCTCGCTGTAACACACACAGAAAACAATGGTGAATTCTGAATTTTAATTTCTGGATTAATATTCAGAATTCACATTCGAATTGCAGGTTCCATGTCACGAACCCTGAACATCATCAACTGTCTGTTGGGCATCGCCATTATCGCGCTGGCGGCGGCCATCACTTCCGATCGACTTTCTTCCCGCCTGGGCAGCTCCTTTTTCGGCCAGGCCGGAAAAGAGGCTGCCGCCCCTCCCATCGCCGCGCCGCGCACCGAAGATCTGTCCTATTATGCTCCGATTCTGACGGCCGGCCTGTTCGGCAGGCCGACTCAAGGGCAACTGACCCCGATAACACACGCCGCCACGGCGGCTTCACCTTCGGCTGCGCCGGCCACGGCTCCGGCCGAGCTGCTGCTGCTGGGAACGGCGGTGGGCTCCTTCCGGGAAACCTTTGCTTTGGTGCGACATACGACCAAACAGGAAGAGCGGGTCTTCCGGTTGGGGGACATGGTCTTTGACGCCGGGCGTCTGGCTGATGTGGGCCGGGAAAAGGCCTTCATCGTTATTAATAACAAAAAGGTCGAACTACTGACGCCGATGACACCGCCATCGGCCGTTGCCGCCCCATCACCGTCGCCCGCAGCGAGCGGCGTTACGGCGGTGGCCCATCAGGGGGGCGGCAGTTACATCATCGATCAGCGGGCGCTCAACGCCGCTCTGGACAACCCGGCCCAGGCCATGTCCGATGCCCGCCTGCTCCCCAGTCAGAAAGACGGCAAGGTGGAAGGTTTTCGCGCTTCGGAGGTCAAGCCCAATGGCGTTTTCGGGATGATCGGCATCAAAAACGGCGACGTGATCCTGCGCCTCAATGACTTGCCGATGGATTCTCCCGACAAGGCTCTGCAATCATTTATTGCCCTGAAGGGGCAAAATCGTCTTAAACTCGATCTGATCAGGGATGGACAGCCGGCGACGTTCAATTACGATATACGCTGATTCGGAGGCACACTTGACACACTACTTCTTACGCACCCTCTGCATCCTGCTGATGGCGGTGATCCTGCAGACCTCTCCGGCCCTGGCGGCCGGCAAAGGGGTCGTACTCAATTTCAGCGAGGTGGATATTTCCACCATGGTGAAATTCATCAGCGACCTGACCGGCAGAAACTTCATTCTCGATGACCGGGTCAAAGGCAAGATTTCGGTCTACTCCCCCTCCAAGCTCTCCAACGAAGAAGCCTACAACGTTTTTGTCTCGGTATTGGAGCTGAAGGGCTTCACCGTGGTGCAAAGCGGCAAGGTCGCCAAGATCGTCCCTTCCGCCAGCGCCCGCCAGTCCGGTTTTACGCTGCTTCCGGAAGGGCAGGCCCTGCCGGTCAACGAAAACTACGTGGCCCAGGTCACCAAGCTGGACAATATTTCGGCCCAGGAGGCGCTGGCATTTCTGCAGCCCATGATCTCCAAAGACGGCCACATCTCGGCCTTTGGTCCCGGCAACCTGATTTTGATGGTGGACTCGTCACTCAATCTCCGCAAGCTGCAGGGGATTTTGCAGACCATCGATACCGAGCGCACCCGCGAAGGGCTTGAGATCATCTATCTTAAAAACGCCTCGGCCGAAAGCGCCGCCACCACGGTTCGCCAGTGGCTGACCGGTTCCGAAGCCAAACCGGCCGGACAGCCGGGGACGGCCGGTGGCGGCGGAACAGGAAGCGTTCTGGCCGACCAGCGTCTGAACGCCCTGCTGGTCTTCGGCAGCGAAAGCACCAAAAGTGCGGTTCGCGAGCTGGTGGCCAAGCTGGACGTGGCCCCGCCCGAGGCCAGCAGCAAAGTCAACGTCTACTACCTGGAAAATACCGATGCCACCGAGATGGCCAAGGTGCTGGACGGCGTCGTCAAGGGCATCAGCGCCCCGGCGGCAGCACCCGGCCAGCCCGGAGCGGCCGCCGCTCCCCAGACTTCACCCTTCGAAGGGGGCAAGGTCACCATCACCCCCGACAAGGCCTCCAATTCGCTGGTGATCATGGCTTCTCCCACCGACTACAGCAATCTGGCCCAGGTCATAAAAAAGCTGGATCGCCGCAGTAAGCAGGTCTTTGTGCAGGTGCTGATCGCCGAGGTTTCACTGAATAAATCCCGGGCGTTGGGGATGCAAAGCGGGGTTATCGGAGGAGCCGTTCTCAACCAGTATTTGACGGTGGCCGGCATGTACGATCCGCTTGGCACCTTGAGTGATTTTGGAAAAATTCTTGCTGCGGGCGGCAAAATGACGCCCAGCCTTTCGGCCAGTCCGGTCAATGTGACGGCGGTCCTGAAAGCGCTTGATGAAAATGGCTTGCTGAATGTTTTATCGACCCCCAACATTCTGACGTCGGACAACAAAGAGGCTGAAATCAATGTGGGCGAAAATGTCCCTTTCAAAGGGGCGTCAACACAAAGCACGTTCGGCACGACCGAGTCGGTTGAACGCAAGGACATCGGCATCAATCTGAAGATCAAGCCCCAGATCAGCGAGGGAGATTATATCCGTCTGGATATTAACCAGGAGATATCGGCCGTCAAAGGCAAAGGTGATGCCATCGACCTGATCACCACCAAACGCGCCGCCAAAACCAGCATTGTGGTCAAGAACAAGGAAACGGTTGTGATCGGCGGTCTGATCCAGGACACCGAGGAGGAAAATATTCAAAAAACCCCCTTTCTGGGGGATATTCCCGGTTTGGGATGGCTGTTTAAAACCAAGACCAAAACCAGAAACAAGACCAATTTGATGATTTTACTGACTCCTCATATCGTCAAGGATGCGGCTGATCTGGCAACGGTATCCGATGGGCAGCGTGTAAAATTCGACCAAGCCACTAAAAGCCGCGCCGATGTCGATGTCCAGAAAGCGATTTCCGGCCAATGAGCGCCGTGACGATCCCGGAAGAGCTGGAGCTCCTGGCCGCCAGGCTGGGCATCGCCTGCCAGGCGGAAATACGCCATGAGGAGGTCGATCCGGCTCTACTGAGCCGCGTCTCTCTGAATTTCGCCCGTTCCAACGGTATTCTGCCGCTGCATGAACGGGAGGGGAGCGTGCGGGTGGCGCTTTCCAGTCCGGCCGGACTGTTGCTGCTGGATGAACTGCGATTGACCTTCGGCAAGCCGATCGAGGCGCTGCTGGTACCGGCCGCGAATCTGGCCGATGTCATCAACCATGTCTATTCTGGCGTTTCCGGTACTGCCCGCGAGGTGCTGCAGGAGCTGGAAGGGGAGGACCTCTCCACGGTTGCCAGCGAATTGGGGCAGCCCCAGGATCTGCTGGATCTGACCGACGAAGCTCCGGTCATCCGCCTGCTGAACTCGATCCTGTCCGAAGCGGTCAAGGAGCGGGTCAGCGATATCCATATCGAACCCTACGAGCGCGATCTGCTGGTCCGTTTCCGCATTGACGGCATCCTCTACGAAAAGCTGACTCCTCCAAAAATCATCCAGGACGCCCTGGTTTCGCGCGTCAAAATCATGGCCGGTCTCAACATAGCCGAAAAACGCCTGCCCCAGGATGGCCGCATCCGCGTGATCGTGGCCGGCCGGGATGTGGATATCCGCGTTTCGATCATTCCGACCTTCTACGGCGAACGAGCCGTGCTGCGTCTGCTGGACAAAAAGAAGGGCATCCTGTCCCTGGCCGATATCGGTCTGGGAGATGTGGCCGTGCGGACTCTGGAGCGCATGCTGACCCGCACCAGCGGCATCATCCTGGTGACCGGACCGACCGGCAGCGGCAAGTCCACCACGCTCTACGCCGCCCTGAACCGGGTCAATTCCAGCGAGAAGAACATCATCACCATAGAGGATCCGATCGAATACCAGATCCGGGGCATCGGCCAGATTCAGGTCAATCCCAAGATCGATCTGACCTTTGCCAGCGGCCTGCGTTCGATCCTGCGCCAGGACCCGGACATCATCATGGTCGGCGAAATCCGCGACGCCGAGACGGCCGAGATCGCGATCCAGGCCAGTCTGACCGGTCATCTGGTGCTTTCCACACTGCACACCAACGACGCCGCCACCGCCGTGACCCGTCTGGTGGACATGGGCATCGAGCCTTTCATGATCGCCTCATCACTCTCGGCCGTTGTGGCCCAGCGGCTGGTGCGGAAGATCTGCCCCCATTGCCGCGAGGAATACCGGCCGCAGGAGCAGTATGCCGGGGTGACCCTGCCGGAAAAACTGTATCGCGGCCGGGGCTGCGACCGGTGTTTCGGCCTGGGAACTCTGGGGCGCACCGCCATCTATGAAATTCTGCCGGTCGATCAGGAACTCTGTTCGATGATTATCCGGCGCTGCCATTCCGGCGAGATCAAGGAATACGCCGTTGCCCATGGTATGAAGACCCTGCGCGATGACGGTTTGAGCCGGGCGGCGGCCGGGATCACCACCATCGAAGAGGTGCTGCGCGTGACCCAGGACGATTATGCCGACGTTCCGCTATAAGGCCTATAACGCGTCTGGCGCTGCGGTTTCCGGCAGCATCGAGGCCGATTCTGAACGCCTGGCGCTGCAGCAGCTGAAGGGCAAGGGGCTCCTGGCCCGCGAGGTGCTGGAAGAAGGGGGTGCAAAAGACGCCCCCAAAAGTTTCTCCTTCCGCCGGGGCGTTGCCGCCGCCGACCTGTCGCTCTTCACACGCCGTCTGGCAACCCTGACCAATTCCTCGATTCCCCTGTTTGAAGCCATGGGCTCGCTCTGCGAGCAGGAGGAGAACGGCCCCTTGCGCCAGGCGCTGGTGCGGATCAGGGAACGGATCGCTGAAGGGGCCTCGCTTTCGCGGGCGCTGGCGGCGGAGCCGGCCATTTTCGGCGAAAGCTACATCAGCATGGTGGCGGCCGGCGAGGCCGGCGGAGCGCTGGATGCGGTGCTGGAGCGGCTGGCCGATTTCCTGGAAGAGCAGGAACAGGTGCGCGGCAAGGTCACCTCGGCCATGGCCTACCCGATCCTGATGGTTCTGGTGGGGGGCGGGGTGATGATCTTCCTGCTGACGGTGGTAATCCCCAAAATAGTGGTCATCTTCGAGGACAGCAAGGCGGCCCTGCCGTTTCTGACGGTCGCGCTGATCAAGGTCAGCCACCTGCTGCGGAGCTGGTGGTGGATTCCGGCCGGCCTGACCATTGCATCGATTCCGCTGTACCGCAAAGCCATGCTGCGTGACGACCTGCGGCTGAAGCGCGATGCCCTGCTGCTGAAACTGCCGCTGGCGGGCGGCATGCTGCAGCGCCTTATCCTGTCCCGTTTTGCCCGCGTGCTGGGCTTGCTGCTCTCCAGCGGGGTGCCGATCATGCGGGCCCTGGAAATCACCGGTGAAGTATTGGTCAACCGGGTCTACCGCACTTTTCTGCGCCAGGTCATGGAGGAGGTGGCCCAGGGGGGCAGCCTGTCCGGTAGTCTCAAAAAAAGTCCGCTTTTTCCGCCGCTGCTGGTGCATCTGGCCGGTGTCGGAGAAAAGGGGGGCAACTTGGAGGAGATGCTGGTCAAGGCCGGCTTGGCCTATGAGCGTGAGTTCGGCGCCCGCCTGCAGCGTTTGATGGGGCTGATGGAGCCGCTGCTGGTGCTGGCCATGGGTGTGGCGGTCGGGATTGTCGTGCTGGCGGTGCTGCTGCCGATCTTCGAGATGAACCAGTTGATAAAATAGGAGTCTGCCATGGATTTCACCACGATGCTGCACAAGTTCACCGTCGTACCTTCCCTGACCGAAGAGCTGGCAGCCCTGCAGCGGGTGGCCTATAACCTGTGGTGGTGCTGGGAGCCGGACGGCATCAACCTGTTCCGGCGCATGGACGCCGACCTGTGGAAATCGACCCGTCATAATCCGGTGGAGATGCTGGGCATCATGCAGCAGACCACGCTGGAGGCGCTCAAAAACGATGAGGGCTTCATGGCCCACCTGCAGCTGGTGGATGAAAAACTGACCGACTATCTGGCGGAAAAGACCTGGTTTCAGAAAACCTGCAACGGCAGTTCGGAGATGAAAGTAGCCTACTTCTCGATGGAGTTCGGTCTGCACGAGTCGCTGCCGATCTATTCCGGCGGTCTCGGCATCCTGGCCGGCGACCACCTGAAATCGGCTTCCGACCTGGGGCTGCCGCTGGTGGGGGTCGGCCTGCTGTACCGCCAGGGCTATTTCCGGCAGTACCTCAACAATGAAGGCTGGCAGCAGGAATATTATCCCGAGAACGATTTCTATAATCTGCCCTTGACGCTGGAGAGGGACGAAAACGGTCAGCCGCTGTCGGTCGAACTGGAGTTCGGCCCCCGCAGATTCAAGGTGCATATCTGGCGGGTTCAGGTCGGCCGGGTGCCGCTGTATCTGCTGGATACCAATCTGGAGGAAAACAGCCCCGAAGATCGCCTGATCACCGCCCAGCTTTATTTCGGCGACAAGGAGATGCGCATCATCCAGGAGATCCTGCTGGGGATTGGCGGCATCCGCGCCCTGCGAGCCCTGGGTGTCATCCCCAATGTCTGCCATATGAACGAGGGGCACGCCGCTTTCCTGGCCCTGGAGCGCATCCGTCTGCTGATGGAGAAGCGCGGCATCAGCTTCAGCGAGGCCCGCGAAATCGTCACGGCCGGCAATGTCTTTACCACCCATACACCGGTTGAAGCCGGCATCGACCATTTTGCCCCCGAACTGTTGGACAAGTTTTTTTCGCGCTACATCAAGCTGCTCGGCATCAGCCATGACGAATTCATCGGACTGGGGCGCCAGAACCCCAAAAACCAGCAGGAGAGTTTCTGCATGGCGGTGCTGGCGCTGAAACTGGCCGGCCATACCAACGGCGTCAGCCAGCTGCATGGCGAGGTTTCCCGTTCGATGTGGAAGAACGTCTGGCCGGAACTGCCGGAGGAGCAGCTGCCGCTGACGTCGATAACCAACGGTGTGCATACCCGCACCTGGATGTCCAACCAGATGGCCAGCTTGCTGATCCGCTATCTGGGAACCCGCTGGCTGGACGACCCGACCGAACATAGCGTCTGGCGCCGCATTTCCAAAATCCCGGATGCCGAGCTGTGGCGAACCCAGCAAAGCTGCCGCGAGAAGCTGGTGGATTTTGCCCGCAAGCGCCTCAAGGAACAGCTGGTCAAGATCGGCGCCACCACCAAGGAGATCGCCACGGCCGAAGAGGTGCTGGATCCCGAGGTGCTGACGATCGGTTTTGCACGCCGTTTCGCCACCTACAAGCGCGGGACGCTGCTGCTGCGGGATCTGGATCGTCTGGCACGGATCCTGAATAACCCGGAGATGCCGGTGCAGTTCATCTTTGCCGGCAAAGCCCACCCCCAGGATCAGGAGGGGAAAGAGCTGATCCGCCAGATCGTTCAGACCTCGCACCAGGAGCGTTTCCGCCACCGCATCGTTTTTATCGAGGATTACGACATGGAGGTGGCCCGCCATCTGGTGCAGGGGGTCGATGTCTGGCTCAACACCCCGCTGCGGCCGATGGAGGCCAGCGGCACCAGCGGCATGAAAGTGGCCTTTAACGGTGGCCTGAACATGAGTATTCTGGACGGCTGGTGGTGCGAGGGGTATCAGGGCAACAACGGCTGGGCCATCGGCAAGGGGGAAGTGTACGAGGACATCGACTATCAGAATCAGGTCGAGGGGCGGGCGCTTTACGATCTGCTGGAAAAAGAGGTCGTGCCGCATTTCTACGATCAGGGCAGCGACGGCGTGCCCCGCTCCTGGGTGGCCACGATGAAAGCATCCATGCAGAGTCTCTGCCCGGTTTTTTCCACTGACCGGATGGTGCAGGAATACACCAACCACTCCTACATCCCGGCCTATACCCAGCGCCAGCGTCTGGTGGCCGACGATTTGGCGCTGGCGCTGGATCTGGCGCGCTGGAAGGAACGGATTTTCAGGCTCTGGCCCCGGGTGCGCATCCAGCAGGCTGAAGCGCAAGTCTCCGACGCGGTGGCGGTCGGCAGCGTTGTGCCGGTGAATGCCCGGATTGCGCTGGGTGAGATCCCAGCGGGCGAGGTTGCGGTGGAGGGCTATTTCGGCGTGCTGGACTCCACCGGCAACATCCAGGGGGGCGAATTGGTCGGGCTTACGCTGCAGGAAGATCTGGGTGGCGGGGTGTATCAGTTCGGCGGGGCCTTCGAATGCCGATTCTGCGGCCGGCAAGGCTTCCTGCTGCGGGTCATGCCGCGCCACAAGACCCTGGGAAATATATACGAACCGGGTTACCTGATCTGGGGGTGACAGGTGCGCTATTTTTCCAGCGGATACTTTGAAATGAAACCGGCACACACTCCATGGCCATAACGGGCGATATCCAACAGCAGGTGTATGATCTGCTTTCCCGATCATCCGGCCTTTCCTTCGTTACCGTCGACCAGGAAAGCGTCGGGCGGATCGGGCTGATTCCCGGCCAGCGGATTACGGCCGAGGTGCTGGAGAATCTGCCCAATAACCGCGCCCAGGTGCGGGTCGGCAACGAGCGCTTCAACCTGGACCTGCCGATGACGGTCCGCATCGGCCAAAACCTTGAAATGACCTTTGTTTCCGAAGACCCCCGGGCAACCTTCGCGATTGCCCGCCAGGGGGGCGCCCCGCCCCCGGTCACTCTTTCGGATGCATCCCGCCTGTTGAGCCTGCTGATTTCCAGCGAACAGGTTCTTGATCCCCGGTTACGCTCTTCCCTGCAGAATATCGGCGATATGCTGCGGCGCTCATCCGGCCAGGCCGGCGTGCTGGCCAATCTGCTGGACGAAGCCCTGACCTACGGCACCCTGCGGGAATCTGTCAAGGCCGCGCCCCAGACTCCTGGCGATGCGATGCGCGAATCGGGGGATAAACAGACACCGGGGCAGCCGCAAGCGGGAACCCGTCCGCTGACCCCCGATCAGGTCCGCTTGGCCGCTTTCGAGTCCAACGCATCCCAGATACTCAAGAATATTGCCCAGAATTCCCGTTTTGTGCTGGTGGAAGCCGCCACTCTCCCGCAGACACCCCTGCCGTTTCTGCCGGGTGAAGTGGTCAATGCCGTGGTGACCGGAACGCTGCCGGGCGGCCGCACCTTCCTGCAGGTGGCCGGCACCCCGTTGGAGTTGGTACTGCCGCGTGTCGTCCAGCCCGGCGAGCTGCTGCGCCTGACCTACATCGCGGCCGATCCCAAGCCGACCTTTGCCCTGCCGCGCCTGGCGCCCGAGCTGGCTCCCGGCGCTTTGAGCGAAGCCGGACGCTGGTTGAGCGTGCTGGAACACCTGGAGGGGGGCGTCTCCGATCAGCAGATGCGGGTTCTGGAGCGCCTGAATGCGGTTCTGAAGAGTCTGCCGCCCGATTCTCCGGCCTACAGCGCCATTCTGGACGAGGCCATCACCTACCAGACTGTCATGCGTGCCCAAACGGCGGCGGAGCAGGCTGCTGCGACGGCGCTCCCGCCGGCCGGCCAGGTGCCGTTTTCGGCCGGAAACGGCATCGTTCTGAACGATGATATGGCCAAACTGCTCCAGGCGGTCATCAAGGGTAATCGCTTGGCCCTGCTTGAATCGCTCACCCAGCAGGCCGTCCCCACCGGGCTGACCCCGGGGCAGCAGCTGAAGGGGGAGGTGCTGGCCGCCCTGGGGGGAGGGCGCTACATGGTTCAGGTGGCGGGCCAGGCCCTGGAGTTCATGATGCCGAAAGGGATTCAGCGCGGGGAGCTGGTCAATCTGTTTTTCATAGCCGAAGAGCCGCAGGTCACCTTCCTGATGACCCGCTTCAGTGGAGCGGGTGATGCGCGGGTCAGCCAGACCGGGCGCTGGTTGAGCGGTTTTCTGGGGGCGGCTGCGGAACAGCTGGCGCCCCAGGCAACGATCGGTATTCTGCGAACCCTGCTTTCTTCACCGCCGACAGATGCCTCCCAGGTCGGGCGGATGCTGCAGCAGGGGCTTCGTGAGAGCGGCCTGTTTTATGAGTCCCACCTGGCGCGCTGGTTCAGGGGGGACTATCCGCTGGAGGAACTTCTGAAAGAGCCGCAGGGGCAGTTGTCGCCGCGCCTGGCCCAGGCTGCGCTTCAGCCGCTGGGAGTGGCGCCGGATGCACCTGTCCCGACAGCTTTAAAAGCCGCTACGGTCGAGGTCATGGAAACGCTTTTCAGAAAAGCCGGCGGCAGTCAGTCGCACGAAGGGATCGCTGATCAGCGGGCGCTGCCGCTTGTCAGTGAGCAGCTCTCGACACTGCAGAGCGGGCAGCACATCTTCCGGGGCGACCTGTTTCCCGGCCAGCCGATGGAATGGGCGGTTGTGGAGCGGGATGCCGGCCGCAACGATGCCGGGGCGCGTGAACGGAGCTGGGAAACCACTGTCGCCATCAGCCTGCCGCGTCTCGGCCCGGTTACGGCCCGGTTGGTACTGGATGGCCAGCGCGTCAGCGTGGATCTGCAGACCGAAAACAGCGGCGTGCTTGCGGAGCTGGAGAGCGGAAGAAGCCGTCTGGCGGAACAGCTGGAGGCAGCCGGCCTGACACCGGCGGATCTGACCGTGCGTCATGTCGCGCCGTGATGACGAGCGCCGGGCGGCGGCGCTCTCCTACAAGCAGGGTTATTATGCGCCGGTGGTGGTTGCCCGGGGCACGGGGGTCGTCGCTGAAGCGATCATCGCCTGTGCCCACGAGTCCGGAGTGTATGTGCACGAGTCACCCGAGCTGGTCAAGCTGCTGATGCAGGTGGATTGCGATCAGTTCATTCCGCCCGAACTGTACCGGGCGGTGGCGGAAGTTCTGGTGTGGCTGTATGCGATGGAGCGCAAAGGGGTTTGATGAATTATTTCTGGAGGGACGATGCAGATCAAATTTGGTACGGACGGCTGGCGCGGGATAATTGCCAGGGATTACACGTTTGACAATCTGTCGCTGGTGGCCCAGGCCACCATGGATTACCTGAACCGGGAAGGGCTGGGAGCCAAGGGGCTGGTGATCGGCTACGACCGCCGCTTCCTGTCGCGGGATTTCGCCCGCCGGGTGGCCGAGGTCGCGGCCGGAAACGGCATCAGTGTGCGTTTGTCGGAAGAGTACGCCCCGACTCCGGCCATTTCGTGGGCGGTTCGTGAATCAGGGGTCGGCGCCGGTATCATGATCACCGCCAGCCACAATCCGCCCGAATATAACGGCTTCAAGGTCAAGGAAGGTTTCGGCGGCTCGGCCCTGCCGGCCACAACCCGGGTTCTCGAAGAGATCGTGGCCTTCAATAGCGAAAATGCCCGGCGGGTTGTGGCGCTTCCCTATGACCAGGCCCTGGCAAAGGGGCTGATAAAACTGTTTGATCCCCGTGAGGGGTATTTCCATCAGCTCAGCCGTTATGTTGATCTGAATCTGATCGCAAAGTCAAAGATTGCGGCGATCGTGGATCCGATGTACGGAGCCGGCTGCGGCTACCTTCCGCAGCTGCTCCCCACGGTGGATGAGATTCATGGCTGCGAGAACCCCTCCTTCGGCGGTCAGGCTCCCGAACCGATCGAACAGCACCTGCAGGAGATGTCCACCCTTCTCAAAGGCGGTAAATACCGGGTCGGTCTGGCGCTGGACGGCGATGCCGACCGGATCGGCGCCGTTGATGAGAATGGTGATTTCTTCTCATCGCACTTTATTTTCACCGTTATCCTGAAGCACCTGATTGAGTACAAAAAACTGACCGGTGGGGTTGTCAAGACCGTCTCAACGACCCGCATGGTGGATCTGCTGGCCGAGAAATACGGCCTGGAGCTGTTTGAAACCCCGATCGGCTTCAAGTATATCTGCGAACTGATGCTGGAGCGGGACATCCTGATGGGGGGCGAGGAATCCGGCGGACTGGGGGTCAAGGGGCACATACCGGAGCGGGACGGTATTCTGCTTGGCCTGCTGTTACTGGAGGCGATGGCGGTCAGCGGCAAGGGACTGCGGCAGCTGCTGGATGAGACCATGGATGAAATCGGACGTTTCCATTACCGGCGCATTGATCGCCGCATTGAAAACGACGCCAAAAAACAGCTCGTGGCACAGTTGCGCTCCCAGGCGCCGAGCGTGATCGACGGCCGACCGGTTGCCGGCACAAATTTCAGCGACGGATTCAAATTCATATTCGACAACGGCGACTGGCTGCTGATCCGTCCTTCCGGCACGGAACCGGTGCTGCGGCTGTACAGTGAAGCCGCTTCCCTGGATCAGGTGGAGCGCTTTTTGCGGGCCGCGACCTCAATTGCCGGGGTATAATTACGTTATTTAACCGGCCCCTGTAAATCGGGGATTGCGCCGGCCGAAAATTTGTTTATAATCTACCCGCTGAACCCTACGAATCCATGTTTCGCGCAAACATTGATACACTGGTAAAGTCACACCACATGAAAAGGAGAAGTTGATATGGCGAATATTCTGATTGTTGACGATTCATCCACCATGCGCAAAATTATTTCCCGATCCCTGCGGCAGGCCGGTTTGCCGGTTGACGAGATTTTTGAGGCCGGCGACGGCATCGAAGGGCTGGGGGTGATCGCCTCCGGCAAATCAATTCAGCTGATCCTGTCCGACATCAATATGCCCAATATGGACGGCCTTGAATTCGTTAAGGCGGTGCGCGGCAACGGCAACTCCACGCCGATCGTCATGATCACGACAGAGGGGGGCGAAGAGATCATCAAGGAGGCCATGACCAGCGGCGCCAGCGACAGTATCAAAAAGCCGTTCACCCCCGACCAGCTCCAGGAGAAGCTGGGGGCGCTTATATGAGCTTCAGCGCCGACATATCCGCAACGACCTCGTTTACCGAAGAACAGTTGGCGGGCTACGTCATAGCTGCTACCCAGGAAGTGTTTTCTACCATGGTCATGATGGATGTGACCGATGAGTTTCCCCTGAAAGAGCCGGTCAGCCGCTTCAAGTGCAGTATCACCGGCATGGTCGGTTTTGCCGGTACCTACTCGGGGGTTATTTCGATTCATTGTCCGGTCGAGCTGGCGCTTAAGGTCACCTCCAACATGCTCGGCATGGAATGCGAAGAAGTCAACGAAGACTTGAACGATGCGATCGGGGAAATAGCCAATATGCTGGGGGGCAGTGTCAAGCAGGTACTGTCCAAGGGCGGTCTCGACGTCAAGCTCTCGATTCCGACCGTGATATCCGGGGAGGATTATACGGTCAACTCGCTTTCCGATATGGACTGTGTCGTGATTCCGTTTGTCGTGGAAGGCCACAAGCTGCTGGTCGGGCTGACTCTGAAGAAGGAAGATTAACTCCACCTGCAGCCGATTTCACTGCCTGACGCGGTATTGTCACGCTGAATCCGTACCGGAAGACGAATCTCATGGATGGTTATACAACGTTATACAATATTCTTGAAACTGCCCTGAAACAGGCCGGCGAAGAAAGCGGCATGCTGCTGGGGCAGGAACTCTCGATTGCCCTTACCGATTCATTGACGACCAGCAAGGCTTCCTATTTTGGAGGCCTTGACGATGGCTGCTTCGTGCTGGCAGTCGACTCCGGCGAATCGTATCCCGGCCAGTTCTACCTAGTGTTTTCACTGCGCGACGCCATTGTCATGAGCAGTATTCTGCTGGGCATCCCCCCCGCCCGCATCCAGGAGAAAAAACGGCTTTCAATCATCGAAAGCGATGATATCGACGCTTTCTCCGAAATCGCCAATATGATCAATGGCGCCTTCAACACGGTTTTTCAGGGCACTCTGCCCGAAAAGATCCGTCTCAAACTGTTGTCTCCCAAAAAATACATCCCTGAAATCGATCAGTTGAGCGAGGAAGAGCCACTTCCGGACGGCGAGTACCTGATGTACCGCTCCAAACTGGAGATGCCGGGACAGGAGATGAATTACCTGGATGTGCTGATACCGGTTGCCCTCGGCAACCTGTACGACCCTCCGCAGGAAAATGCGGAGCCCGAACCGTCGCCGGAAGTTGGGGCGTCTGCCGGGGAACAGGCTGCAGTGCTGACGCCGGGTGCAGCTGGCGAAGAGAGTGCCGGGCTTTCGGCCGCAGAGCGCGACGCCGGTGAGGCAACGGCGGCGGTTGCCGCAGCTACAGGAATTGACAGCGTCATTGTGCTTGAGGATAACTCCGAAGAGCGCCAGCAGATGGCTGAACTGGTGGCTTTTACCGGTTACGAGGTGGCGGAGGGCACCCTCAATGCCGACATCAAGGAGCTGTTCGCCGGTCGCAACGTCCGGCTTGTCATCATCGGATCCCAGGACGCCGATGATCGGGAACTGGCGGTGTGCATCAAGGTCAATGCCATTCGCCAGGATTTTCCGCCTCCGATTATCATGAGCGCCGAGTACTGGACCCGAACCGCAGTCCTGAAGGCGCTCAAATATGGAGCGAGGGACATTATCATCAAGCCCTACGATAATGAAGATGTCGTTTCAAAGGTCAGGCGCTATTGCAAGATCCCGTAAGCGGTTTGCTGCATGACCGATTACAAATATTGCCAGCGTGCTGCTTTTTCAGGATCCGAACCATGTCAATGCCAGTATCAGCACTCTTTTTATATGCCCGTTTCGCCCGCGGGCTGCTTCGGTTTCTGCTGCTTGGAATCGGGCTGACATTGTCAGGTTTCCTGTTCTTGCCTTCATCAGCCCAGGCCAGTATTCCGAATCGTCTGTACCGCGTCGAAATCCGGCCCCACAACGAGTATACCCGCATCACTGTCCGTCTGGCCGCTCCCCCTTCTTATTCACTGGCTGCCATCCCCGGCAATAAGCTCCGTCTGGTGCTGCAGGATACCGGCGGGACGCTCTTCAAAAAGTTCCGTCGCTATTCTGACCGCAATATCGGCGGTCTGAACTTTACCCGGCGCGGTGACAGCCTGCTGATAACCTTTCAGATCTCACCATCCGCCGGCTGGCGCGACCTTTCCAGGCCGGATGTCAGTGCGATAACCCTGGATGTGGGCCCACCGTTTAAAGCCAGAAATTCTGTTCCGTCCATTGCCGGCCGCCAGAAGATCTGGAATGGTGTGGAAAAGCTGGTCAGGGATTTTGACCCGCCGCTGAAGTCGGAAATTCCCTTTTCCCCTACGGATCGCCAGGTATTGAGTAACTTTCTGGACGAAAACGACCAGAAAACCTTTATGGCGGCCGAGGCTGCCCTGTATAAGGGACAGCTGTCCGAGGCGGAAGAAGTCTTCAATCATTTCGCATCCCTGCAGATACCGGTCCGGCCGCTGGCCATGTACCGTCTGGCGGAAAGCTGGTATCGTCTGCAAAAGTACCCCCAGGCGTTGGCCGCTTTTCGCGAAGCGGAAAAACTGTGGCCGGCTTATCTGGGTATTAATCCGGGGGTTACGTTTTATTACGGCGACAGCATCGCCCGCAACGGAGACCTGCAGCAGGCCCGGGCGTTGTTGAGCAGCCTGGTTGCCCGTCTGGCGGACAAGAAATACGCTCCCGCCCTGCTGGTGCGCCTGGGAGATATTCTGTCGCGCCAGGGGCATCAGCAGGAAGCGCTGGCCATCTATACCAATGTCGCCGAAAACTTCAAAGATAACAAGGCCAACGGCATGGCTTTGCTGCGTCTTGCCGATCAGAAATTTCTGCAGACGACCCCCTTTAATTATCGGCCCTTGAGCAATCAATACCTGGATACCTCACGGCTGATCGGCGACCTGGATATGCGGGAAGAATCCCTGTTCAAGCATGTGCTGCTGGAATCGATGCATGGCGATGCCGCCGAAGCACTGCAGCTGGTAACCGGATTCCAGAGAAAGTTCCCGCGGGGGGTTTACGCGGCTGTCATCATGAGAATCCGTGAAGTTCTGGTCACGGATGTTTTTCAGCATACGGACTGGTCGAAGAATCCTGCCGCATTGGTGCGTTTTGCTGAAGAACAGCTGGATTATCTGTCCGGTTGTGTGGAGTTGCCGGGGTTTCTGAAAACCGTGACCCGGGCATACGGCGAGCATGGCCGGCCGATTGAGCTGATAAAGCTGCTTGACGCGCTGGTTGGCCGTCAATGGGCTGCGCCGGTTGCGGCAGAGATGTACAGGGAGCTGATTGACAGCTCCGAGCTGATCGGTGACATGGACCGCATGGAACGCGACATTAAAACCTTTATTCGCCGCTATCCCCAGGATCCGCGCTCACGCGAGATGACAGAGCGTCTGGGAGCGGTTTATTTTTCCGCCGACAAGCACCAGCTGGTCACGGATACTCTGCTGTGGCTGATCAATAAGGGTGAACGCGCCCAACGGCCCGAAAGCTATTATCTGCTCGGAAGATCGCTCTGGACGTTGCGGCTGTATCCCCAGTCGGTCAAGGCCCTGGATCTGTTTTTTGTCTCCGCCGGAGCCGGTGAGGCCCGCTTGCTGCCGGATGCCTACATTGTGGCAGCCTCCTCCCGTGATGCGACCGGTGATCGCAAAGGTGCCCTGAAACTTCTCGATGCGGCTCTGAAGCTGCCGGACAACATGCGTCAGGAAGAGTCCCTGTACAAGTCTGCTGATATCAATCTGCGCGACGGCAACCCCCGCCGCGCCCGCGATTTGCTGGAACAGCTGATCAAGACCGGCAAGGATCCGGATTGGCAGAAACTTGCCCGACAGGCGCTCGATTCCCTGCAAGTATCAACAAAAAAACAGTAACGCTCTGCCGGATCAGTCAAAAAACCGACCGAGACAAAAAAATGACACGGATTGGACGTGTAATTGATGGTGAGCTGGGCCCTGGTTCAGAATAATCGCCGGAAATGAAGATATGGCCTGTCACCAGAGAAAACGTGTGCGTTTTCTGGAGATGGGTATATTTTTTGCAAACAGCATCATCTCGGAGGAGCGTGCCATGGCTATTGACGGCTTGTTTAGCACAACAGTTGACCTGCTCGGAAAAAGTATCGATTTGAGAGCCAAGAATCAGAATCTTATCGCTTCCAATATCGCCAATGCCGAAACGCCTAATTTCGTTCCCAAGTCACTGGCATTTGAGGATGAGCTTCAGGGTGCCCTGAAAAGCGGGAACCGCAGGGGGGCATCGCCGGCGGTAACGCACCCCCGCCACATACCGATCCGCACTGCCGGCGGAGGGCTGCATTCGGTTTCGGGCAAAATAGTCGAAACTCCCGCCAAAACCCCCGGTAAGGACGGCAACGCCGTGGAATTGGAAAACGAGATGGGCAAAATGACCGAAAACCAGGTTATGTTCAATGTTTCGGTGCAGATGTTGAGCAAGAAGCTGGAAGGTCTGCGCAGCGCCATCAGGGAGGGAAAATAGATGGATTTCTTTAACTCGATCAACGTCAGTTCATCGGCACTGTCGGCCGAGCGGACACGTATGAACCTCATTTCCAGCAACCTGGCCAACGCCAACGCTACCCGGACTCCCGAAGGCGGCCCTTATAAACGCAAGGATGCCGTTTTTACCGCCACTCCCCTGGAAAGCAGCTTTAATCGTGCGCTGGACGGAGCAACCGCCCAGCAGGTTCGCCGTGTTGAGGTGTCCCAGATCATCGAGGATCAGAATCCGCCCCGCCTGCAGTATGATCCCGGTCATCCCGATGCGGACCCCCAGGGGTATGTCGCCATGCCGAATGTTAACGTCGTGGAAGAAATGGCCGACATGATCGGCGCCACCCGCGCGTACGAGGCCAATGTCACCGCGGTTCAGGCAGCCAAAAGCATGGCTCTCAAGACGCTGGAGATCGGCCGTTAGTTTTTTCAACCACATTTTATAAAGAGGAACGTGACATGGAAATAAAAGCTTTGGAAACAGGAATAGGCCTTTCAAAGGCTTTTCCGGAACTGAATAAGACCGGATCTTCTTCGACCGCCGAGGGCGCCGGAAAGTTCTTCAGTGAGCTGGTCTCAAAGGTTAATGACATCCAGGTGCAGTCGGACAAGTCGATCCAGGGACTGGCCAGCGGTGAAAACAAAAATCTGCACGAAGTCATGATTGCCGTCGAGAAGGCCAGTATCTCGTTTCAGTTCATGTCCCAGGTTCGAAACAAGGCGCTTGAGGCGTATCAGGAAGTCATGAGAATGCAGGTCTAGCTTCGGGAAACCTGACCAGCAGGTGCCGGACATCGGTTGCCGGAATCGGTGCAATTGATACCGGGATTGTTTACAAACTGTACGGAAAGGAAAGTGCATCCCGCCAATGCCAGAAGGATTACGCAGACTCATAGAGCCGTTCATGGCTCTCTCTCCCAATAAACGGATGCTGATTGCCGGAGTAGCCCTGTTGTCGGCAGTTGCGTTTGCAGCATTGATAATGGTTGCTAACCGCACCGAATTTCGTCCGCTCTTTACCAACCTCACCGCTGAAGATGCCGGTGAAATTGTCAAAAAAATGAAGGACAGCAAGACCCCTTACCAGATCACCGCCGATGGCAAGGGGATACTTGTTCCGGCCGACAAGGTGTACGACCTGCGATTGACGCTGGCTTCCGAGGGTCTGCCCCAGGGGGGCGGCATCGGTTTTGAGATCTTCGACCGAAAGAATTTCGGTATGACCGAGTTCGTCCAGAAGCTGAATTACCAGCGCGCCCTGCAGGGTGAGCTGTCGCGAACGATTGCCCAGCTGACCGGTGTCGAACAGGCCCGGGTTCATCTGGTCATACCGGAGAAATCTCTTTTCAAGGACAATGAAAAACCCGCCACCGCTTCCATAGTTCTGAAAATGAAATCGAATCGTGCCCTGCGCGATTCCGAGGTGCAGGGCGTCGTCCATCTGGTTTCGTCCTCGATTGAGGGCATGGACCCGGAACATGTGACCGTGCTGGACAGTCGCGGCAAAATTTTGACCAAGGGGGGCAGTAGCGATCCCACCAGCCGCATGACCTCCGCCATGCAGGAAACACAGCGGGCCTATGAAAAAAATGTCGAGGATCGCATACAAACGCTGCTTGACCGGATTGTCGGCGGCGGCAAGTCCGTGGCGCGGGTTACGGCCGCTTTTGATTTCAAGCAGGTGGAGCGGGTTGAGGAAAAATTCGATCCGGAGAGCATCGCCGTCCGCAGTGAGCAGCGCACCGAGGAAAAAGGTGCTTCCACAAACACCGCTGCCGGAGTCCCCGGTGTCCAGACCAACCTGGGCCGTAATGCTGCCACCGCCGGCGGGACAACCGGAGGCGGCTCGAAAAACGACGAAACCCTCAACTACGAAGTCAGCCGTTCAACGTCCAAAATTATAGAGCCGGTTGGCGCGTTGAGTAAAATCTCCGTGGCGGTGCTGGTGGACGGAAAGTACGAGGCTCCTGCCGCAGTCAAGGAAGGGCAGGCCGCCAAGGCGAAATACGTTCCCCGCTCACCGGACGAGCTGCAAAAGATCGAAACCCTGGTTAAAAGCGCTGTCGGATTTAATCCCGAGCGCGGCGACCAGTTGAGTGTGCAGAATATCCCCTTCCAGGATACCGGCGAGGCGGGAGCGGTCGAGACGGCGACCTGGTGGAACAATCCCTTCTTCATCTCGCTTTCAAAAAACCTGATGATCGGCGTGGGGTTCCTGGCCTTGATCATGTTTGTCATCCGGCCCCTGCTGGCATCATTGAAGGCTGGCAGCAGAATGCCCAGTCTGGAGAGTTTCGAACCGCTGGGAGAAGGCGGGGGGGAACAGCTTACGGCCAAAGAACGGGCACAGATCGCCACCCAGATGGCGGAACAGCAGAGCCTGGTGGAACAGGCAAAAAAGGATCCCTACCAGGTTGCCCAGATACTGCAGAACTGGGTCGGCGAGGACAAATAGCGTAAGTGGTGTTTTTTACGGTTCCAGATTTTACTTGGCATTAACACAGGGATATCATGACGGGTTCAGAAAAAGCCGCCATACTGCTGCTCTACCTTGGCAATGAAGTCACTGCCAAGGTTTTTGAGCATATGGACGATACGGAGATAAAAAAAATCAGTAAGAGCATGGGCCAGTTGGGACATGTCTCGCGCAGCACGATCATGGAGGTTGTCAACACCTTCACCGAAGTCATCAATCCCGAGTCGGGCATCTTTTCCCAGGGTGACGAATTTGTATTGAGAATCCTGGAAAAAGCGCTGGGCCCGGAAAAGGCCCAGATGCTGATGGATGAACTGCAGGCCTCCAGTTACGGGGATCTGGTGGATATTCTGTCCAACATGGATTCCAAAACGATCGCCAACTTCCTGTCCCAGGAGCACCCGCAGACCATTGCGGTTATTCTTGCAAAACTCAAATCCAAACAGACCAGTGAAATAATAAGCCTTTTGCCTCAGGAACTGCAGGCCGAGGTGGTTTTGCGGATTGCCGATGTCGAGCAGGTTTCCCCCGAAATCCTGAAGGATATCGATGAGGTGCTCAAACGTGAAATCAACTCCATGGGAGGTACGCAGCGCTACAAGGTGGGGGGCATCGACAAGGTCGTCGATATGTTCAACCACTTCGACCGCAGCAAGGAAAAGCAGATCCTGGACAAACTGGACGTGTTGAGCCCCCCTCTGTCGGAAATCATCCGCAAGCATCTGTTTACCTTTGAAGATGTCTTCGCACTGGACGACCGCAGCATCCAGTCGGTCATGCGTGAAGTTTCCAACGATACGTTGACTCTGGCAATGAAGACCTCGCCGGATGAGGTCAAAAACAAGATCTTCAAGAATATTTCCAGCCGGGCGGCCGAGATGATCAAGGAAGACCTGGAGGTGATGGGCCCGGTTCGTCTTTCCGACGTGGAGAAGGCCCAGGGCGAGATCATCAAGATCGTGCGCAAGATGGAAGAAGAGGGGAAAATCGTTCTGGCTGGCAGGGGAAGCGACGATGTCCTCGTCTAGGATTATCAAGTCGGCTCAAAACGACGGTTCGCAGATCGCGGATTTCAGCTTGCGGCCGATCGGCCAGTCGCCTTACAGCGCAACACCCGAGCAGGGGACGGCCGGTTTTGTCGCCATGGATATGTTTACCGGTCCGGGGGTGTCCGGCCGGAATGAAGAACAGCGCGAAGAGCCGGAGCAAATTGGACCTCCGCTGGTGGAAATGACCGAGGATGAGCTTCGCCAGAAACTCAGCGATTCATTCAACGCCGGACTGCAGGAAGGCAAAAACCTGACCGAACGCGGGCTGGTAAATGTCTTCAGAGCCTTGCGGGCGGCCAACGAGTCGATTCGCAATCTGCGTGAGAAGGTTTTGAGGGAGTCGGAAGACGAGTTGATCAATCTGATCATGCTGATGGCCCGAAAGGTAATCATCCGCGAAGTGTCCCAGGACCGCTCCATCCTGGCCGGCGTTGTCAAAAATGCGCTGAACGGCTTATCGGCCCGTGACGAACTGATCATTCGGATCAATCCGGACGACTATGCCCTGGTTACCTCCGGCCGGGAAGAAAGCCTGCAAAAAGAGCTGGTCAGCGACCGGCTGGTGTTGATGGCCGACCCGCAGGTGGCCGCCGGATTCTGCCAGATCGACAACGAGATGGGTACCGTTGACGCCGGGCTGAACGCCCAGCTGGAGACAATTTACCGCAACCTGCTGGAGGAGCGCTCAATTTCTACGACGGCCAACGATTGATACCTGGATAAACAACCATGGCAGCTCCTACCATAAACCTGAAAAGATACCGCACGGCAATCGAATCGTCCAAAGCGATCAGGCTGCATGGCAAGGTTACCCAGGTCGTCGGCCTGGTCATCGAGGGCTATTGTCCGGATACGTCGGTTGGTGCGATCTGCGAGATAAAGCCGCTGGAAGGCGAGCCGATTCCGGCCGAAGTGGTTGGTTTCCGCAATAATAAAACGCTGTTGATGCCGCTGGGGGAGTTGCGCGGTGTCGGTCTTGACAGCCTGATCTCGGTTCTGCGTGATAAAGCCTCCCTGGGGGTCGGACCGCTACTGTTGGGAAGGGTAATTGACGGGCTGGGCAACCCGATCGACGACAAGGGGCCGATCAGGATCGAGGAGGAGTATCCGATCTATGCTCTGCCGGTCAACCCCATGACTCGTCCCCCCATCCGCAAGCCGCTCGATTTGGGAATCCGCAGCATCAACGGTCTGCTTACCTGCGGACAGGGGCAGCGCGTCGGCATCATGGCCGGATCCGGTGTCGGAAAATCGACACTACTGGGGATGATCGCCCGTTATACCGAAGCGGATGTGAACGTTATCGCCCTGATTGGCGAGCGCGGCCGGGAACTGCGCGAATTTATCGAGAAAGATCTGCAGGAACAGGGTCTGCAGAAATCAGTCGTGGTTGTGGCAACCTCTGATCAGCCGCCGCTGGTGCGTATGCGCGGCGCCTATATCGCCACCACGATTGCCGAATATTTCCAGAAGCAGGGCAAAAAAGTGCTGCTGATGATGGATTCGGCCACCCGTTTTGCCATGGCCATGCGCGAGGTCGGCCTGGCGATCGGCGAACCTCCCACTACCAAAGGGTATACCCCCTCCGTTTTTGCGGCGTTGCCGAAACTTCTCGAACGCACCGGTAATTTTCCGGAAGGCAGCATTACGGCTCTTTACACGGTACTGGTGGAGGGGGACGATTTCAACGAGCCGATTTCGGATGCCATGAGAAGCATCCTGGACGGTCATATCGTGCTGTCACGTGATCTGGCGGCCCGTTCCATCTATCCGCCGATCGATGTCATGGCCAGCGCCAGCAGGGTCATGTCGGATGTGACGTCGCGGGAGCACCAGGAGCTGGCCTCCAAATTCAAGCAGGTAATGGCTACCTATCGCCAGTCGGAAGATCTGATAAATATCGGAGCTTACAAGGCAGGCAGCAATCCCGGTATAGATTATGCTGTCTCACATATCGCGGATATGCAGTCCTATCTCAAGCAGGCGGTTCATGATCCGGTTATGCTGAATGATGCGATCAAGGGACTCAAGACCATATTTGAATCATAATCGGGTTTTGCCGCAGGAGTAAGACCATTATGGCTGAAAAAACTTTTAAACTTGAGCAGGTTCTGGTTTATCGGGACGAAATGGAGAAGCTCTGCAAGCAGGAGTTTGCAAGCGCCAAGCAGGGCTTTGAAAAGGCGCAAGATGAGCTGCAGCGCGAAGAGGAACAGGTCAAAAAATTGACCGAAGAGTTTTGCAATCAGCAGCAGAATCTCGAATGCATTGATGAATTGAGGATGTATTCCGATTTTTTCGCCCGCAAACGCGATGAGATAAAAGGGCAGAAAGAACGGGTCGAGCACCTGGACCTGGTCTTGAACGAGCGGCGCGAAGAGCTGCTGGAAGCCACCAAAGACAAAAAAGTGCTTGAGTCGCTCAAAGAGAAAAAAGCCAAGGAGTTCAGGCGGGAAATGAACCAGAAAGAGCTTAATTTTCTGGATGAAATTTCCATTCAGAAAAAGGTCGCCGCTGAATGAACCGTACCAAACTCATAATGCTGACGCTGGTCAGCCTGTCCGCATGCGGCCTGCTGCTGTTCAGGCAGCCGCTGCCGCATGCCAATGCAGCACCGCAGGGAGAAACGGCAGTCAAGACTCCGCAGGAAACTGGCCAGAATGGTTCTGCGGCCGGTCAGAGCCTCAACTCATCCCGCGCAGCCAGGGAAGAGAAGGCCCTTCAGGATGCCCGCCGGCAGCAATTGGCCGACAGGGAAGCGGCACTGTCAGCCAAGGAGCAGGAGCTGAAAAAGTTAAGCGCCAAACTGGAAGCCCAGGTCAAGGCTCTGGAAGAAAGCAAAAAACGGCTGGACGACAAAGTGAAGATCCAGTCGGATGAGAAGAAGAAAAAGCAGGATGAAAAGATGCAGAAGATGGTCAAGCTGTTCAAGGCCATGCGCGGTGAACAGGCCGGCAAGATGATCGATAATCTGCAGGAAGACCTGGCGCTGTCTCTGTTGAGTCGCCTGGACACCAAGACCGTGGCAAAACTGGCACCTTTTATCAACCAGCCGCGGATTATCAAGTGGATCACCGAAAATCTGCAGGAACGATGATTTTGATTTTATGGACAGCAGCACTGTCCACTCCATAAAAAATTCATACGGAAAGGAGGTGAAAAACAATGAATGCAGGACAGATTATTATGAGCATGATGCAAGGAGTAAGCATGACTGCCCCGAATGCCGCTGTGACGCCGGGCGGGACGCAGATGCCGGGCGAAGGGGGGTTTTCCGACCTTCTGGTTGCTCTGCAGACGGAGGCGCAGTTATCTCAACAGCTGCCTGAAACAGAAAGCGAGTTGCTCGAGTCGGAATCGGAACCGGTCAGGCTGCAAAGTGAAGGGGGTGCTAATCTAGCCCGGAACTGTCTTGAGGTGAGTAACGCCGGGGCGCAGATGGTGCTGGCAGCTTATGCGCAACCGGCCGGAATGCCGGTCGTCACCTCCCCCCCCAACCAGAAAGTTGACGCAGTGCAGAACGTACAGCCAGCACCACCGCTACAGCAGACAGTACAAACGTCTGTTACGGCAGCGGTAACAGCACAGTCCCCGACTTTTGAACCGCTACACGTACAATCTGCACCCCCGGCACCTGCTGTTTCAGAACAGCAAACCGCCCGTTCGGTACCATCGGTGCCGGTTGAAATGGCTTCCCAAACCGTTGAAGCAGCCGTTCAGCGGCAGCCAGCGACGTCAGCGCCACAGCCACAGGACGGCAGAATGCCGCTCGTCAACGCCCCGTCCGGTCAAGACGTTGACGCAGTACAGAACGTACAGCCAGCACCACCGCTACAGCAGAAAGTACAAACGTCTGTTACGATAGCGGTAACAGCAGAGTCCCCGGAACCGGTACACGTACAATCTGCACCCCCGGCACCTGCTGTTTCAGAACAGCAACCCGCCCGTTCGGTACCATCGGTGCCGGTTGAAATGGCTTCCCAAACCGTTGAAGCAGCCGTTCAGCGGCAGCCAGCGACGTCAGCGCCACAGCCACAGGACGGCAGAATGCCGCTCGTCAACGCCCCGTCCGGTCAAGACGTTGACGCAGTGCAGAACGTACAACCAGCACCACCGCTACAGCAGACAGTACAAACATCTGTTACGATAGCGGTAACAGCAGAGTCCCCGGAACCGGCACACGTACAATCTGCACCCCCGGCACCTGCTGTTTCAGAACAGCAAACCGCCCGTTCGGTACTATCGGTGCCCGTTGAAATGGCTTCCCAAACCGTTGAAGCAGCAGTTCAGCGGCAGCCAGCACCTTCAGTGCCACAGCCACAGCCACAGAACGTCACTCCAACATCAGCCCCAATGCAGACGCTGGAGGAAATTGCTTTTTCTCTGGCACGGCCGATCAGTATTTCCACGAATCATCCGCCGGGAATTAATCGTACCCAACAGAGCGCTTTTGTTGACAGGCTTCAGATCGTTTCGCTTGACCTGGGTCAGAATCAAAACCGATCGACAGATGTTCAACCAGTACTTGGATTGCCGGAAAGCATCGCTTCAGTTCGGCATCAGGAGGCCGGCAAAGCGGCGCCTGCCACTAACGTTGCAAGCACGGAAGCAGTCGCGGCGCGGAAGGAACAACTGCTTGCTGGAATATCGGTAATGCCAAACGAAGCTGTGGTGCTTAAACCTGAAATGGACGTTTCGGAGATGGAAACAGCTGATAATCATACGGCATCTCTGCAACGGTCGTTTCATAAACCAGCAGTCCCGATTGCAGTTGGCACACGTATTGAATTTGAAAGACAGAACGACATAACCGGTCTGACAAAAGAAGATCTACTGGTGCAGCAAAGCGCAAAACCTGTTGGTGAAACAACGTTGACCTCCGATGATTCGATGGGGGGCAGCGCAGATCAAACCGGGACCAGCCAGAATCCGGATAACCGGATGCTGGCCCATCAGCTCCATGGCCAATCTAGAACGGAGCATCACAAGGTCGCAGCACTTTCAAGCGACACGAGTAAACCGGAACCGTCGGGACAGGAACTGCCCGAACGGGTTGCACATCAGGTTCGGGATCGCCTGAATCAGCACGAGGTAAAGCAGGGGAGTCAGCAGATCACCCTGACCTTATCACCGGAAAATCTGGGCGAATTGAAAATGAGCCTGAATCTTCAGGGGCAGCGCTTGTCGGTTGAGATTCTGACCGAGAATCGTCTGGTACGGGATGCAATTCTGCAGCATTCCGATTCGCTGAAGGAGTCTTTGGCGCGTCAGAACATAGCGGTGGAATCCTTTGATGTTACCGCCAACGGCCGCGGCAGCGGAAATCCGGGACACAACCAGGATGCCTGGAAAGAGCTGGCCAGGCAGAAACAGCAGCAGCACTTCTGGGGATCAAACGGCATGTATCATCCGGCGCCGCTGGAAAGCCAGAGCGACCCGTTGGCATACCGGGCTGGAAATGAGCAGGCAATGCTCGATATCCATTATTGAAAGCGAGGTGAGAACGAATGGTAAGCAGTGTAACAACAACAAACGATCCAACCGCGGCAGCTGCAGCAATGAAAAAATCCATGGGAATGAACAAGGATGATTTCATGAAACTGTTCATCGCCCAGCTGCAGTACCAGGATCCGCTCAAGCCGCAGGATCCCAGTGCCATGCTGGATCAGCTTTCGCAGCTGTCACTGGTGGAGCAGTCCTACAATAGCAACACCGCTCTGCAGAAACTGCTGACTGCCCAGAATAATTCCCTGACCATGACCTCGGTTTCGTTCATCGGCAAGGATGTCAAGGCCAACGGCAACGCCGCCATATTCGATGGTCTCAACCCGACTGCCTTGCAGTTCAACTTGGCGGTGCCGACTTCGGCGACAACGTTGACAATTGCCGATGCATCCGGCAACAACGTCAGAACCGTCGCACTGGGGGCTTTGGCAGCCGGTGAAGCCGGTTTCGTCTGGGATGGCCTGGACAATAGCGGCGCGCCGCTCCCGGCCGGCAGCTACAGCTTTGCCGTCAGCGCAACTTCGGCCAGCGGTTCGGCCGTTGCGGCGACAACCTACACCGTCGGACGGATCAATGGAGTCAATTTTGTCGATGGCACCCCGGTGTTGACGATTGGCGATACGTCCGTATCTTTGGCGGATGTCATCGCGATCAAGGAGGTATAACGGATGGTTGATCAGATTTTTTTTCCGAATCCGATCCAGCCAGTCAGAACGGATCGGCCCCAACCACAAAAACCGGAACACGCAGGAAAGACGACTGATTCATCATTCGCCCGGGTACTGGATACGAAACTTCCAACCCAGGAAGTAAAATTCTCGCAGCATGCCCAGGATCGCCTGAAGGCCCGCAACATCAGCTTCTCGGCCAATGATCTGGCAAATCTTGAAGGAGCCGTCAACAACGTGGCAAAAAAAGGTGGCAAGGAATCACTGGTCATGATGGGCGACGCGGCCCTGGTGGTGAGCATCAAGAACCGAACCGTCGTAACCGCTATGGATCGCTCACAGATGACAGGCAATGTTTTCACCAACATCGATTCAGCAGTAATTATTTAGACAACGCAAGCGGGCTGGTCCTCCGAGAGGAAGCCCCCGAAACGCCGACCGACAGACGCGTTTCACCCAACAACTCTCAAACACAAACAAGGAGGCAACACAATGGGACTCACATCAGCAATGTTTACCGGCGTATCCGGACTTTTGGCAAACGCGGAAGGTATGACTGTCATCGGCAACAACCTGTCCAACGTCAATACGGTTGGTTTTAAAAGCGGCCGGATGCTTTTTTCAGACGTGCTTTCAGTTGAAATCGGCAACAGTTCCCAGGTCGGGCGAGGAACCCAGATTCAGAAAGTTGACAATATGTTCGGTCAGGGTTCCTTCGAGTCAACCGAAAGTGTGACTGACTTGGCCCTGCAGGGGAATGCATTTTTTGTGCTTGCGCAGCCGGATGCGGCCGCCGGCGCGGCGGTTACCGGTGACAAGGCATATTACACCAGGGCCGGCGCCTTCAGATTTTCACCGGACACGGCCGTTTCTCCGGCTACCGATAACTATCTTACCAACCCCGATGGCTACCGGCTTCTGGACGTTGACGGTAATCCAATCATGATAACAATACCGGCTGCTCCGCCGGCAGCTACTGAGTTTGTAAAAGTTGCCCGGATTGATACGGACGGCAAGATACAACTGTTGTTGGGTGATGGCACCCTGGCCTATTATGACGGCAATCCGACGACCGGTACGACCGATCCTACGCTGGCAAAGCGGATTGGAACAATCATTATCCCCAATCCCAATGCCCTGCAAAAGGTGGGCGGAACACTGTTCAAGGCGGCAGCTGACGCGGGAATAACCGCTGCCAACACGGTTTTCAGCGCCTCCTATAATACGACTACAAATGAGGCTACGACCGAAAAGATGTTCTCCAATTCGCTCGAGCAGAGCAACGTTGATATGGCCGCCCAATTTGTCAAGATGATCCTGACCCAGCGGGCCTATTCCGCCAACTCCAAGACGATTACCACGTCCGACGAGATGACCCAGGAAGTCATAAACCTGAAACGATAGTACTGAACCCGTCAGTAGCACCTGACCTGGCAGGCCGCGGAGCCTGCCAGGTCTTTACACGAAAAAGTTTAATTAGTTGCAAAATCACGGTATTCGTTTTAATAGTAAAGCGGATTTCAATTGATTGATTTTATTACCCATCCATGGAGGATTGACATGGCCAAGGAAGAACAGGCTCCTGCGGAAGCGGGAACCGAAGGCGGCGGCAAAAAGAAAATGATTATAATTATCGGCGCGGCCGTGGCTGTGGCGATAATTGTGGGCGTTGCTGCCTTTATGATGATGGGCAAAGGTGACAAAAAAACAGCCAAAGAGGGTGATGCGGCCCAGGTCGAAGGCAAGGCGGCCGAAGGCGGGCATGGCGCACCGGCGGCTCCGGCCGGCGGTCATGGCGGCGCTTCTGCAGAAGGCGCGGCTGCCGGCGGTCCGGCTGCAAACATATTTCCGCTGGAGCCGTTCATCGTCAATATTTACGACGGCCAGGAACTGCGCTATCTAAAAGTCAAGGTAGAACTGGAGATGGTCGGGCCGGCGGTCAAAGGTGAGCTGGAGGCGCGTCTGGCGCCGATCCGGGACGCTATTTTAGTGCTGTTAAGCGCAAAAACATTGCAGGATGTTCAGGATGTGCAGGGTAAAAACGGTCTCAAGGACGAAATTCTGGGGGCCATCAACAAACATATCCCGCCCGGCAAGATCGCCAAAGTGTATTTTACTGATTTTGTCGTGCAATAGGACGAACTGTGGCCGCTGAAAAAATCCTTACAAAGGCAGAAATCGAAGCGTTGCTGAATGCGGTCTTCGATGGACGCATCGAGCCTGAAAAGGAGCTTGCCAAGGCTGAAGGGAGCGTTGTTTCCTACGACCTCTTCAATTCGGACGCCCACAAGGGATTTGTCCCCAATCTGGACATCATCTACGACAGCTTTATCCGCTATGCCCGTGTCACTCTTTCCAACCGCCTTCGCAAGTCGGTTGAAATCAAGAAAATAGGCGCGCGCTCCTACAAGTTCGACGATTTTCTGCAGACCCTGCCCTCGCCGGTCTGCATGGGCATCTTCAAAATCGAGCCGCTCAAGGGTGCGGCGCTGATCTCCTTTGACAGCAGCCTGGTTCTGTCGCTGATCGACAGCCTGCTGGGAGGGACCGGAAACGCCAAGGTTCCGGCCGCAAACCGCATGTTCACCTCCATTGAGCTGCGTCTGATGGAAAAAATCGTCAACGATTGCCTGCAGGATCTGGAAAAGGCCTGGGCGCCCCTCTATGCCACCCACATGAATCTGCTGCGTATGGAGATGAACCCGCGCCTGATCAGCATTGTCCCGCCCGAGTACCAGATCGTGACCATGTCGCTCAAGCTTCAGATTGAGGACATCTCCGGCAATATCCTCTTTGCAATACCCTACATGACGATTGATCCCATCCGGGATAAGCTCAAGGTGGGAATGCAGTTTGACGTGATGGCCATTGATCCGCAGTGGTCGTTCCGGCTTTCATCCGAGATCCTGGAAGCGCCGATGGAAACAACCGTTGAAATGGGAAACGCCAGCATCACGCTGCGGGAGCTGCTGGATCTGGCTCCCGGCGATACCATCATGCTTGACAAGCCCTCTTCGGGCGAAATGCTGGTCAAGATCGAGGGGGTTCCGAAGTATTTCGGGGTGCCCGGCATCCGGCACGGCAACAAGGCAATCCAGATCAGTAAGATTTGCAGTTCGAGGGGGCAATAGTGAGTGACAAGCCGGAATCAAACGAAGCGGGGCTGGACAGGAAAAACCTGGACTTCATCCTTGATATTCCCCTGCAGGTAACCGTCGAGCTGGGACGCACCAAGCTTTTGGTGAAGGATATCCTGCAGCTTAACCAGGGGGCGGTGGTGGAATTGAGCAAGCTGGCCGGAGAACCCCTGGACATATTCGTCAACTCCAAGCTGATTGCCCGCGGCGAAGCGGTGGTGGTGAATGAAAAGTTCGGCGTACGTCTGGTGGATATCGTTACGCCCAACGAGCGCGTGGAGAAAATTCTGTGAAAAGTGCGGTTTCCGCGCTGCTTGTATTCCTTCCTTCCCTTGCCTGCGCCGGAGACGGCTCCGGACACGAATTCAGCTTTATTGCCAGTTTTTTCCAAATGATTGCCGCCCTGGCGATCGTCATCGGTCTGATCCTTGTCACCTGGCACTTCTCGGGAAAATTAATGCGGGGTCTGCCGGGCGGCCAACACCTGGTTTCCCGGCACATCCGCCTGATCGAAACCCGCTACCTGGGCCCCAAAAAGGCTCTGCTGCTGGTGGAGGTGGGGGGCGAGTATCTGCTGCTGTCCAGCAGCGACAACCGCTTGAGTCTGATCAAACGCATCGATATGCTGGAAGAGATTGAGATCATTGAAGAGAAAACGGACCAGAGCGGCTTTGCCGCAATCCTGACCCGTTTCAGGCAGGCGGCATAAATGACATGGCGACTTGGAAAACGAACCATACTAACGGGCCTGGCCGGTTTGCCGCTTTTGCTGGCTGCTGTTGCCTATGCTGAACCGATCGCGATTCCTTCGCTGAATATCGGCGTCGGCACGGCCACCAAACCCAGTGATGTGGCGGTCACCATGCAGATTTTCCTGCTGCTGACCGTTATGTCTCTGGCTCCGGGGCTGCTGATCATGACCACCTCCTTCACCCGGATTTCGGTGGTGCTTTCCTTTCTGCGTACCGCCCTGGGCACCCAGGCGTCGCCTTCCAATCAGGTTATCCTGGCGCTTTCCATGTTTCTGACGTTTTTTATCATGACGCCGGTCTGGCAGCAGATCAACAAAGAGGCCTACCAGCCCTGGAAGGCCCAGCAGATCAGCCAGGAGCAAGCCATGGATCGGGCCGTCAAGCCGATCCGGAAATTCATGCTGTCCCAGACCAGGGAAAAGGATCTGGCGCTGTTTGTGAACCTCTCCAAACTTCCCCGGCCCAAAAATGCCGAAGAGATCCCGACCCTGACGATCATTCCTGCTTTCATGATCTCCGAATTACGTACCGCCTTTCAGATCGGTTTTTTGATCTATATCCCCTTCATTGTGGTTGATATGGTTGTGGCTTCGGTGCTGATGTCGATGGGTATGATGATGCTGCCACCGGTCATGATTTCCCTGCCGTTCAAAATACTGCTCTTCACCCTTGTTGACGGCTGGGGGCTGGTGATCGGATCACTGGTCAGCAGTTTCGGATAATATAACCGCTCAAGGAAATGGCCAGCTTTACTGCCGTGCCGGCCCTTGCCCTTGATTTGAGGTAGACCATGACACCCGAATTAGTCGTTCAGCTGGCCCGACGCACGTTTGAAGCCACCTTGCTGCTGGCAGCGCCCCTGCTGCTGGCCAGCCTGGTGATCGGCCTGATAATCAGTGTCTTCCAGGCGGTCACGTCGATTAACGAGGCCACCCTGGCCTTTGCCCCCAAAATTGTGGCCGTTATGGTTGCCATGATCATCTTCTTTCCCTGGATGATGAGCTATATGGGCGACTTTACCCGCGAAGTGTATTCGTTTATTGCCATCATGAGGCGCTAGCCTCCCATGTTTCCGCTGCTCCCTTTTCCATCCCCCCGCGAAGTCATATTTTTCATGCTGGTATTGAGTCGCGTGGCAGGTATCTTTGCCGCCCTGCCGGTTTTCGGCGGTCGGCAGTTACCGACCCGCATCAAGGTTGTGACGGTCTTCATGATCACCTTGGTCTGTTTTCCGACACTGTCGATTACTCCCCCGCAGGTGCCGACGGACGTTTTTACCCTGGCGCTATTGGCTTTGAGCGAACTGATGGTCGGGCTGACCCTGGGCTTCATCACCCAGATCATCTTTGCCGCCGTGGAGTTCAGCGGCCAGATTATCGGCATGCAGATGGGGTTGACCATTTCTTCGATCATCGATCCCAGCAAAGGAACCCAGACCCAGATCATGTCGGTTATCCAGACGCTGTTTGCAACGCTGATGTTTCTGGCGCTCAACATTCACCACGTCTTCATCCGTGCCATAATCGACAGTTTCAAAGTCATTCCGTTGGGAGGCTGGCACCTGAATGGTGAGCTGATCAACTTTCTTGTTCAGCGTACGGCGGATATTTTCATCATCGGAATCCGTCTGGCTGCGCCGGTCATGGTTGCCCTCTTGCTGACCACGGTAGCGCTTGGAATAATGGCTCGCGCTTTTCCGCAAATGAACGTTTTCATGATCAGTATGCCGCTTAATATTGGACTGGGGCTGATCATATCCGGCATGACACTGACAATCTTCTTCCATGTTCTGGAAGTTTCGTTTGGGCATCTCAAGGGTCAGATCGACACGCTCTACCGCTTGATGGCAAAGGGGGGATGACCTACGGCTGACGAGGACAAACATTCCAAGACAGAACAGCCCACCGCCCAAAAACTTGATAAATCGCGGGAAAAAAGTCCGCCGCCCATGAGTCAGATGCTGACATCATCGATTACTTTGATGGTGGGTATTGTCAGCCTTTACAGTTTCGGCAGTTTCATGATGGAAGGACTTAAGAAAAGTTCGGTCAAGATCTTTAAGACCATGGGCAGTTTCCAGTTGAGTGAGGCCAATCTGAACACGTTGCTGGCCGAGCAGTTCGGAACGATTGTTGTGTTGCTGGCTCCCCTGATAATCACTATTATTGCCGCTTCAGTGCTTTCCAGCGTTATCCAGGATAACGGCCGGCTTGAGTTCCGCACCTCACGCCTGACGGTCGATTTCAGCAAACTGAGTCCGTTAAAAGGTTTTGGTCGCCTTTTTAACAAGGATGCTCTTGTTGAGATGCTCAAATCGCTACTCAAAATGCTGGTAGTGGCCTGGATTGCCTACCGGGTGATTCAGGATGAAATGCAGAACATCACCTTTCTGGCGGAAGCCGATATCGAAACGATCTTCAGTTTTGTCGGGCACATCGCATTCAAGATTGTTACCCACACCTGCGGCATTATGATTGTCCTGGGGCTGCTGGACATGGCGTACGTCAAGTGGCGCTATATTGAAAATCTCAAAATGACCAAGCAGGAGGTCAAGGATGAGCACAAGGAAGTCGAAGGCAACCCGGAGGTAAAAGGCAAGATCAAGCGGATGCAGTTCCAGATGGCCCGCCGCAGAATGACAAAGATCATTCCGCTGGCGGATGTGGTCATCACCAACCCGACCCACTACGCCATTGCCCTCAAGTACGACCGCCAGAAAATGATCGCCCCGCTCGTGCTGGCCAAAGGGGTGGATCTGATGGCCGAAGCGATCAAGAAAATCGCCCGGGAACACCAGGTTACCCTGGTCGAAAATCGCTTTCTGGCCCGTGAACTATATGACCAGGTCAAAGAAAACGAGCCGATTCCGGAATCGCTGTATGCCGCGGTGGCCGAGGTTCTGGCCTATGTCTACAAGCTGAAGGGGAAAGTGTGATATTTATGAAAGCTGTTGCCGGTCGGGAGGATTTGTAATGAGTTTGAGGTTGAATAGTTTACCTGGGGTATCGCTGTTGGCAGTCATCTGTCTGCTGGCCGCCTGTGACGGAGATAACGCCAAGAAGACAGCTCAACAGACGGCCAAACCGCCGGTGGCGGTCGAGACCCAGGTGGCGTCCGTAGCAGATCTGACTGACGGCATTGAGGTTACCGGCAGCCTGGAGCCCAAGTTTGCGGTCGACGTCAGAACCCAGATTCCGGGGCTGGTAAAGCAGGTCTTTGTGAACGAGTGGGTACGGGTAAAAAAGGGGCAGCCGTTGGTCAGTATCGATCTGGCCGAGACCGAGGCGCAGGTCAAGCGGGCCGAGGCGGGTATTGCCTCGGCCCGGGCCAATCTGTCCCAGACTCAGGTGGCTTCAACCCGTGCCGAGCGCGAACTGGCCCGCCTGCATAAACTGAAGGAATCCGGTTTGGCGACCCAGCAGGCGCTGGATGACGCCGCAAGCGAACGGGAAGCGGCCAGTGCCCGCGTGGAAGCGGCCCGGGCCCAGATCCGCGTGGCCGAGGAAGAGTTGCGCCAAGGCAAGGCCCGCCAGGCCAAGGGCCTGGTCACTGCGCCCATCGATGGGGTTGTGGCGCTCAGGAACGTCAATGTGGGCGATCTGGCCAGTGACGCGGCCGCCGGCAAGCCGATCTTCCGGATCGTTGACAACCGCCTGCTGAACCTGACCGTGACCGTGCCGTCCAGCGCTTCATCTACGGTCAAGGTGGGACAGAGGCTGGAGTTCAGTGTGGATTCCCTGGCGGACAAAACCTTCAGCGGCCGGGTCATGTACGTCAATCCTGAACTCTCCGCCGCGGACCGCTCTCTGAAGGTGATCGCCGAAGTGCAGAATGTCCCGGAGACCCTCAAGGGGGGGCTGTTCGCCAAGGGGCGTATTATCACCGGCACCCGCAACGGAGTTCTGCAGGTGCCGCGCAATGCCCTGGCCGCCTTTGACCTGTCGGCCGGGAAAGGTTCGCTGTATGTGGCGGAGAACGGCATCGCCCGCCGGCGCGAGATCGTCAGCGGAGTTGTCATTGGTGATCAGGTCGAGGTGCTTTCAGGGCTTAAAGCAGGGGAGCGCTACGTCGTTCGGGGCGGCTTCAATCTCAAGGATGGCGACCGGATCGCGGTTGGCGCCGCAAAAAAGGATTGAGGGGATACGGCCGTGAATACAATGCCGCATAATGCCAACGCGCTGGTCAGGTGCCGCTGGGCCGGCAACGACCCGGATTACCTCAATTACCATGATCGGGAGTGGGGTGTGCCGGTTCACGACGACCGGCTGCTATTCGAGTTTTTGATCCTGGAAGGGGCCCAGGCCGGATTGTCCTGGATTACGATCCTCAAACGACGTGAAGGGTATCGCCGGGCTTTTGCCGGCTTCGATCCCGCACTTGTAGCGGCTTTCGATCAACAGGAACAGGCTGAACTGTTGGTGGACAGCGGCATCATCCGCAATCGCCTTAAGATTGCCGCCGCCATCGGCAATGCCCGGGCCTTTTTGGACGTGCAAGCCGAATTCGGCAGTTTTGACTCCTATCTGTGGCGCTTCGTGGATGGTCAGCCTCTGCAGAACGCCTGGCAAAAGCCCGGCGATGTCCCGGCCAGCACCCCGCTTTCGGATGCTGTCAGCCGTGATCTGAAAAAACGCGGTTTTCGCTTTGTCGGTTCGACCATCTGCTATGCGCTGATGCAGGCGATCGGGATGGTCAACGACCATACCGTCGACTGTTTTCGCTGGAAAGAGCTGGGGGGCGCTGATGAGTAACCTGACGGTGATGCTGTTAATGGTGTGCGGCGGCATGGCGGTGGCGCTGCAGCCTTCCATCAATGCCCGCCTGGCGCAGAAGACCGGAGTCTATGAAAGCTCTCTGATCTCGTTTGCCGTTGGCACGCTGGCCTTGCTGGTCATTACTCTGCTGGTCGGCAAGGGCAGCCTGCGCGGCATTGCCGGAGCTTCCTGGTGGGAGCTGACCGGTGGCTTCCTGGGCGCATTTTTTGTGACGCTGACGATCGTATCGGTGCCGCGCATCGGCACGACCGCCGTTATGGCGCTGGTCATTGCCGGTCAGCTGCTGACTGCGGCGAGTCTGGATCATGTCGGTGCGTTCGGGCTGCGCCAGATACCCTTTTCCCCCTTACGGTCGCTTGGCATCCTGCTGCTTGCCGCAGGCGCGTTTCTGGTTGTCAGGCGATAATAAGCCCAGCTCGGACGTCTGAAACGAAATCCCCCCCTTACAAGGAACCTGAAACAGCATGATTCTTTCCGATCTCTCCATTAAACGCCCGATCTTCGCTGCGGTGATGATGCTGGCCCTGGTCACGCTGGGACTTTTCTCCTACAAGCGTCTGGCGGTCGAAATGTTCCCCAACGTGGAGTTCCCGCTGGTTTCGGTTGTAACCACCTTTCCGGGCGCATCGCCGGAAACGGTCGAACGTGAGGTCTCCAAGAGGATTGAGGAATCGGTCAACCAGATCGCCGGCGTCAAACATGTTTTCTCCACCTCGCGCGAGGGTGTTTCGACGGTGACGGTTCAGTTCCAGCTGGAGCAGAAGGTCAACGACTGCGCCCAGGAGGTGCGGGCCAAGATCGGTTCGATCCGCGGTAATCTGCCGGAGAGCATCGACGAGCCGATCATCCAGAAGCTGGATTTCAACGCCGCCCCGGTGGCGGCCCTGGCGGTGCAGTCCGATACGCTTTCCGCCGTCGAATTGACGACTCTGGTTGAAAAGAAGATCAAGAAGCGCTTCGAAAGCGTGGCCGGGGTCGGCAAGATCGACATGGTTGGCGGCCGCAAGCGCGAGATCAGCGTGGAGCTTGATCCGGTCCGTCTGGATTCCCTGGGGCTGGGGGTCAATGAAGTCGTGTCCGGTCTCCGCTCCGAAAACACCAACACCCCCCTGGGGCGCCTGACCAAAGGAACCAGCGAATATCCGCTGCGCATCGACGGCAAGCCGGAGCAGGCCGAGCAGTATCGCAGCATGGCGATTGCCCGGCGCGGCGAGCGGGCGATAGCGCTGGGAGAGGTGGCCAGAGTGTCGGACGGCACCGAGGAGAAGCGCAAGCTGGCGCTGGTCAACGGCCGGCCGGCCATCGGGCTGGATGTGTACAAGCAGTCCGGCGGCAACGAGGTACAGCTGGTTGACAACATCAAAAAAACCATGCTCAAGGTGCAGAACGAGCTGCCTCCCGGCGTGTCCTTGAGCATGGTGCGCGACGGCACGATCATGACCCGCGAATCGCTGGCCGACGTCAAGGAAACCCTGATCATCGGCGGTATCCTGACGGTGCTGATTGTGTTCTGCTTCATCAATTCCTGGCGCTCGACCGTCATCACCGGCGTGACACTGCCTATCTCGGTCATCTCGGCCTTTATCATCATGAACGCCATGGGCATGACCCTGAACGTCATGACCCTGATGGCGCTCTCGCTGGCCATCGGGCTTTTGATCGACGATGCGATTGTCGTGCGTGAGAACATCGTCCGGCATCTGGAGCTGGGCAAGGATCATATGGAAGCTTCCCGCTTCGGCACCAGCGAGATCGGCTTGGCGGTTTTCGCCACCTCGATGTCGATCGTGGCTGTTTTCATCCCGGTGGCCTACATGCGGGGCATCGTCGGACGCTTTTTCTTCCAGTTCGGCATCAGCGTCGCCTTTGCCGTGCTGGTATCGCTGTTTGTCTCCTTCACTCTGGATCCGATGCTCTCCTCGCGCTGGCACGATCCCTCCATTCATCTGCAGGGGCGGCGCAAGGGGCTGGCCCGTTGGCTGGAGCGTTTCAACGACTGGTTCGATCTGACGGCGGACAAGTACCGCAGCGCCATCGGCTGGGCCCTGAATCACCGTAAAACGGTCATGCTGACGGCGGTGGCCGCTTTTGCCGGCGGTATCATCATTTTTGGCTCCCTGGAATCGTCCTTCATGTCCAAGGAGGACAAGGGTGAATTTCAGATCTCCTTCAAAACCGCTCCCGACGCGGCCATGGCCGAAACCGAGAATCGTCTGCACGCCATACTGGCAGCCATCAGGGACATCCCGGAAATCGATCACAGTTACGCCACCATCGGCGCCGGCGACAGCGGCACCGTGCGGGATGGTCTGCTGTACCTCAAGCTGAAGGAGCGTGCGGAACGAAAACGGGATCAGTTCGAGCTGCAGCGGATCGTGCGGGGCAAACTCCAGCAGATCGCCGGGATCACCTTTTCGATCGAGGAGGTCGGCCAGATCGGCGGGGCCCAGAAACCGCTCAACGTCAATCTGAAAGGCGATGATCTGGAGACGCTCAAAATCCTTGGGCAAAAGCTGAAGGGTGAACTGTACCGGGTGCCGGGGATTGTTGATCTGGCGGTGACGCTGGAGCATGATATCCCTGAATACCGGCTCAAGGTGGATCGGGAAAAGGCGCTTTCGGCCGGGGTTACCACCAATGATGTGGTGGCCTCCCTCTCGCGGCTGGTGGGGGGCGAAGCGGTCAGCACCTATGAGGATCAGGACGGTGACGCGGTGGATGTGCGGGTGCGGCTGCCGGAAACCCTGCGCCACAATCCGGGCCAGGTCGCCGACCTGAAGGTGTCGGTGCCGGACGATACCGGAGGGATCAAGCTGATCCCGCTCGGCAGTCTGGTCAGCACCCGCGTGGCAGCCAGTCCGACCGAAATCAACCGCCGCGACCTGGCCCGCCAGGTGACCGTTTCCGCCAATCTGGACGATCTGCCGATCGGCACGGCCGCCAAGCATGTGGAAGCGGCGGCCAAGCGGATCGACATGCCGCCCGGTTATTCGGTCAGCCTGTCGGGCGAGGCCGAGGATATGGCCGAATCCTTCGGTTACATGGGCGAGTCGCTGCTGTTGGCGATCATCTTCGTGTATCTGATTCTGGCGGCCCAGTTCGAGTCCTTTTTCGAGCCGCTGGCGATCATGCTCTCGCTGCCGCTTTCAATCGTCGGCATGGCCGGTATGCTGAAACTGACCGGCGACACGGTCAACATCATGGCGCTGATCGGTTTGATCATGCTGATGGGGCTGGTGACCAAGAACGCCATTCTGCTGGTGGATTACGCCAAGATTCTCCGCAACCGGGATGGGCTGGCGCGCCGCGAAGCGGTGATTCAGGCCGGCCGCACCCGTCTGCGGCCGATCATCATGACTTCGCTGGCGATGATCTTCGGCATGCTGCCGCTCTTTCTGGGAATCGGCGCCGGCGGCGAAGGGCGGGCCCCCATGGCGCGGGCCGTGGTGGGGGGGCTGTTGACCTCGACCTTGCTGACCCTGATGGTGGTGCCGGTCATGTACACCTATATGGATGATCTGGGAAATTGGCTGAAACAGAAATGGAAAGGCAAACATGCCTGACGCCATCCCGAGCGTACTGCTGGATTCCTTTGGCGGCAGTGGTTTTGGTTCCTCCTGGCGCTTCTCCGGTTATGTCGGGACGGTCGAAACCACCCGGCCGGAGATGGTTGCCGCCGCGCTGATGGAAGTCCAGGCTGCGGCGGACTCCGGCCTGTATGCGGCCGGCTTTGTCAGCTATGAAGCCGCCGCGGCGCTCAACCCGGATCTTCCCGCTCTCCCGCCTGTCGAGGGGCTGCCGCTGGCCTGGTTCGCTCTTTTCCGCCAACGGCACTCCGTGCCGGCCGGCACAGGGCTGCCGGAAGAGGGTGGCGATGCCCTGCTGCAGCACTCAATGCACGTGGATGATTATTCCGCCCATATCGAAAAAATCCGCACCTACATTGCCGCCGGTGACTGCTATCAGGTCAACTACACCTTTCCGCTGCAGGGACGTTTCAGCGGCGACCCGCTGGCGCTGTACGCCCGCATCGGGCGCGGGCAGCGGGCCCCCTTCAGCGCCTACCTCGACACTGGCCGCTTTGCGATCGTCTCCGCCTCGCCCGAACTGTTCTTTGCCCTCAAGGAGCGCATGGTCACGACCCGCCCGATGAAAGGCACCGCCCGGCGCGGCAGATTTTCGGCCGAAGATCGTCAAGTGGTCCGGCGCTTGCGGCAGGATCCCAAGGAACGGGCCGAAAACCTGATGATTGTTGATCTGCTGCGCAATGACCTGGGGATCGTGGCGCAGACCGGTTCTGTGGCGGTGGATGCGCTTTTTCAGGTTGAAACCTATCCCAGCCTGCACCAGATGACCTCCACCGTGACCGCCCGTGTCAGGGATGGAGTGCAATTGGCGGATATCTTCCGGGCTCTGTTCCCCTGCGGCTCAATCACCGGA
>JAJZRX010000069.1 GCA_021850095.1 Deltaproteobacteria bacterium | reverse complement strand
GGGTTGAAACTGAATTCGATTCATCTTCATGGCAATCTCCTCAAAGGTAGTTGCCATGGAGCGTAACATACTGATGGGACAGAATAAGTCCACATCGCTTACAGCGGAAGAATAACGCTAATCAGGATTTATTATGATTTTAGGGTATCACAGCTATGCGACATAATAAGTCGTTCTTTGAAAAAGTAAGTTTGAGCTGTTGCGCTTTGTAACTATTCTACCGACTCCATAGCAGAAATCACGCTGGCTTACAAACAGAATGGGAAAACCGCCGGATGTCGGGCTTGACATCTCTACATTTATCACACAACCGCTAATTTCAATTGCGCCTGGAAAATAAAAATGTATAATTCGGTCAGTTAAGTGACGGAGCTACTCTAATGTATATTGCGCAACGGCAACTCGAAAATCTCAAAACAACGCTCAAGCCCGGAAAGGTCGTGGTTATTTATGGTGCCCGGCGAACCGGGAAAACCACGCTTCTCAAGGAATTTCTCAAGGCGGAAACCGATCCGTATCTGCTGGTAAGCGGCGAAGACATTACCATCCAAGGATTTCTCGCCAGCCAGTCCCTGGAAAAGCTTAAGGCTTTTGTCGGCAACAACAGGCTGCTGGTGGTAGACGAGGCCCAGAAGGTACAGAACATCGGGCTCAACCTCAAACTGATCGTTGACCACATTCCCAATATCCGCATCATCGCCACCGGCTCATCTTCTTTTGATCTGGCCCGCAGCATCGGAGAGCCGCTGACCGGCAGGAAAACCACCCTGATACAGTATCCTCTCGCCCAATTGGAGATCAGCGCAATCGAACAGTACCATGAGACCGTTGCCCGACTGCAAAGCCGACTTGTGTACGGCTCCTATCCTGAAGTGGTGCTGATGGAAGACAACCGGGAACGGGAGCAGTATCTCAAGGAAATCGTTTCCTCGTACCTGTACAAGGACATCCTGGAGCTGGAGGGAATCAGGCAATCGGCCAAGATCGGCAGGCTGCTTCAGCTGATCGCGTTCCAGATCGGCAAGGAGGTTTCCTACACTGAACTGGGTACCAGTCTGGGCATGAGCAAGAATACGGTCGATCACTATCTGGATCTTCTGGAAAAGGCGTTCGTCATCCAGAGGCTGGGAGGTTTCAGCCGCAACCTGCGGAACGAGATTACGAAAAACAGCCGCTATTATTTCGTGGACAACGGTGTGCGGAATGCCTTGATCAACAACTTCAACCCGGTGGATCTGCGCAATGATGTGGGAGAACTGTGGGAGAACTTTCTGGTTATCGAACGCATGAAGCGGCAGGAGTACCTGCGTGAACCGGCCAACAACTATTTTTGGCGAACCTACACGAAGAAGGAGCTGGATCTGGTTGAGGAACGGAACGGAAAACTGTACGGGTACGAAATGAAATGGGGAAAAGCCAAACCCCGTCCACCGAAGGAATGGACGACTGCCTATCCCGATGCGTCCTGGCAGTTGATCAACCGTGAAAACTATCTGGAGTTTATCGTCGGATAACCAACCGCAAAAAACGCGGTTCAATGTTCAGATTGATAAACCACATCCATACGATTACAACTCTCAATAACATTCTCTCATGAAATGAGATTTGACATGACAAAAGACCTATGGCCGAAGTGCAAGGGAATTGCCCAGCAGGCCGCGGTACGGCAGCAGCTGGCGCAGGGAAGAAAACACCCGGACCAACCGTCCCGCTACCCGGAAGCCATCAACCTCCCCTTCAACTACTCATCAGTATCCGACTGTTTTATCTACCAGACACCTGATGACAAACCGCCGGGCGATGACTGCTTCTGGGCCATTATCCAGGGCAACAACGCCGTTCTTACTCAAGGCGCTTCCGGGCCGGAACTGCCATTCGGCCCGCTGCCGGAATGGCTGCGTAACACGAATACCCCGCTCTTGATCGGCAGCTGGCACGGCAAAGCACTCTACGCGCTGGCGGTCAGCGGCAGCCTGGCGCTGCAGCCCCCCTTCAGCGCCGAGCCCTTCAATGCCTCCGGCGAAGGGATGGACATCCAGACCCTGACCCTGACCGGGCTGGCCCGGCAAATCCTGCATTGGGACAAGCAAAGCCGGTATTGCCCCCGCTGCGGTGCGGAAACGGATCGGATGGCATCCAGCTGGGGCAAGCGCTGCCGCTCCTGTAGCAGCGAGCATTTCCCCCACATCCACCCCTGCGCGATCATCCTGGTCAAGCACGGCAACCAGCTTCTGCTGACCCGCAAGGCCGAGTGGATTCCCGGACGATACAGCCTTGTGGCCGGATTTCTGGATTTCGGCGAATCGCTGGAAGAGTGCGCCATCCGCGAAGTGCGCGAGGAAACCGGAATTGAAATCTGCAACGTCCGTTATGTGGGCAGCCAGAACTGGCCCTTCCCGGCCCAGCTGATGGCCGGCTTTGTGGCCGACTATGCCGGGGGAGAAATTACGGTTGATACCGATGAGCTGGAAGACGCGCGCTGGTTTCCGGCCGACGCTCTCCCGACCCTGCCCCCCTCCCGCAGCATCGCCCGCTGGATCATCGACAACTTCAAATAGCCCAGACTGCACCTTATATCAGGCAGCTACCTGAACGCATCGCCCTGCAAGCGGCTGTTTTGGCAGTGGAAGCACAACGGCACGCACCTTGCGATATAAGCGGAAAAGACGCAGACAGCGCAGACATTTTTAAAGGAGACTGAACGTGAAACGTACTGCATGGATATGCCTGGTGCTTTTGATGATGACGGCGACATTCTCTCTGGCGGCGGTCACCGCTCCGGCCAGGGTGCGGCTTGTTGATGGCGATGTGCTGTTCCGCACGCCCGATTCCGACGAATGGCTGCCGGCCGCAGTCAACACCCCGCTGGACGAAGGGGACGCCATCTGGTGTCCGGACGACGCCAGAGCAGAAATTCAGCTGGCCGACGGCAGCCTGGTCAGAATAGATCAGAATTCAGAGCTGGATCTGCTGGCCAACGAGGACGATTTCATCCACCTGTACCTGGCCAGCGGCCGGGCCTACCTCCGCACCGGCCAAACGCTGCCCGGCAATTCACTGCAGATCGATGCCGAAGACACGACCATTCTGCCGGCGGCGCGCACAAAGCTGCGCATCGACATCCTGCCGGACGGTCAGGAGGATGTCTCGATCTTCAAGGGTTCGGCGTATGTGGAGGGCAACGGCAGCCGCACCAACGTGCGGGCCGGGGAGCATATCGCCCTGGAGGACGATTACAGCCGACTGCTGCCGTTCAATCCGCCCGACAGCTGGGAAGAGTGGAATCGGGAGCGGGATCGGGAACTGGCCAGCCCGGCCCGCTCCGCTTCTCCTCTGCCGGAAGAGCTGCAGGGTTATGCTTCCGAACTGGATTCCAACGGCGCCTGGGTTCGTGTGCCGGATTACGGCATGGTCTGGCGGCCACGCGTGGTTCTTTCCGCCGATTGGGCGCCCTATCGCAGCGGACGCTGGATCTGGAAGGGGGATGACTATGTCTGGATTTCGTTTGAAAGCTGGGGCTGGGTTCCCTATCACTTCGGCCGCTGGGCGGTCGTCAGCGGCCTGGGCTGGTGCTGGGTGCCGCCTGCCCGGGGCGACGTCTACTGGGGTCCCGGCTACGTCGGCTGGTACCGCACCGGCAGTCACGTCGGCTGGACTCCGCTGGCGCCGGGCGAGATCTTTTACGGACGCCGCAATTATGGTCGCCATAGCGTCAACATCACCACGACTCGGGTGAATCCGGCGCAGGTAACCTACCGCAACCGGCGGGTACGCGGCGGGACGACCGTCCTGCCCCAGAATGATTTTTTGAGGGGCAGAATCGACACGAGAACCCCTTCGGTCACCACGTCGGTAAGCGTTACGATCGGCAGCCCCCGCCTGCAGCCGCTGCGCGAAACGCGGATGCCGATTGTCCGACAGACGCCTGCCCGGATAACGCCTCCCCGGAGCGAACAGCGGGACAACCGTGAATTGCGCCAGCGCTTTCCAAGGGTAACAGCCCCGCTTGATTCGCAGCGCAGAGTCCAGACGGCAGCACCGGCGGCAGCAGGTCGCCCCCCTGCCCAGACCGGGCCGAAACGGGTCATGCACCCGGTCATTGAACCGGCTGAAAAGCGGCCGAATCCCACTCTTCGGCCGCCGGGCAAACCGGAGCCCCGTTTTCAGCGGCAACAGCCGGCCGCACCGGCGGTTGCCGCTCCACCAGCACCGGCTGCCGCTCCAACAGCACCGCCAGTTTCCGGAACTGTTCCGCAGCGCATCGAACAGCCCCAGCGGCCCCAGCGGCCCCAAGCTCCGACAGCTCCCCAGCCGCCCAAAGCGGATACTTCAGAAAACCAGGGCCGCCGCCGCGGCGGTGCGCTTCCGCCGCCACATGCTGCGCCTTCTGCAGCGGTGCCGCAACGGGCCGAACGGCACCGCGTCGAACAGCCGCAACAGCCGTCAATTCCGCCCGCGTCCCAGCCGCCACAACCGACTGTTCAACCAAGCGGAGCACGCCGCCAGAACGGCGCAATTCCGCCGCCCAAGGCTGCCCCAATAAATTCTCCACCGGGTAATGCTGCACCGGTAAAAGCCGCGCCTTCAACAGCTGCACCGCAACCGGCCGAGCGTCCAAAACGCGAAGCGCATCCCGATAAAATGAAGGAGAAAAAAGTCTGGAGAGTGACAACGCCCGAGACGGAGCGGGAGCAGGAGCAGAAGGAAAACAGGCCCCCGGAGCGGGAGCGGCGGGGTCGCTAGAAACGAAACGAGGGCATCCCCATACAGCGGATGCCCTCGTTTTTATTTTTCAAATGCAGGATTTCAGGCCAGCAGTTCCTTCATCAGCAGGTGCCCCTCCAGCGCCAGACCTGTGGATTTGGCCTGGGCTTCGTCGTAGGAAGCAGCGCCGTTGCCCTCCCCCTTGCCGCCGCGATAGATGATGAACGGCACCGGGTCGGAGGTGTGGGTCATCAGCTTGACCGGCGTGGGATGATCCGGCGTGCAGAGTACGGCGTACTCCCCGAACTTTTTGATCCCCTCCAGCACGGTTCCCACCACCTGACGGTCGAAGTCCTCGATGGCCTGGATCTTGTGATCCATCCGGCCGGCATGGGAAGCCTCGTCGGGGGCTTCCACATGGACATAGACGAAGTCGTGATCCTCCAGGGCCGCCAGGGCCGCCTGGGCCTTGCCGAGATAATTGGTGTCGATGTAGCCGGTGGCCCCCGGAACATTGACAATATCCAGTCCTGCACAGATACCGATGCCCTTGATCAGGTCCACGGCCGAGATGACCGCGCCGGACAGGCCGAATTTTTCCTTGAAGGGGGCGATCTGCGGTGTTTTGCCATGTCCCCAGAGCCAGACCGAGTTGGCCGGCAGATGTCCCTCATCTTTGCGCTTCTTGTTGACCGGATGGTTATGCAGCGCCATCTGGGCATGGTTCATGATGTTGATCAGCCGGTCGGCCCCATCCCCGGTGGGGAGGTAATCCAAAATCGCTTTGCCGGTGATATCGTGGGGCGGCGTACCCCGCATGGCATCCTTGCCGCCGCGCCAGACCATCAGGTGGCGGTAGCCGACCCCCGGATAAAATTCGATCTCGCCATCCCCCAGTTCCCGCTGCAGTGTCGCAACCAGTTCCCGGGCCTCTTCGGTGGAGATATGCCCGGCCGAAAAATCCTGCATATAGATCGAGCTGCCGCGTGCCAGGAGAGTCACCAGGTTCATGCGGAAAGCCACATCCTGCGGGCCGAGCTTGACCCCCATGCTGACCGCTTCCAGCGGCGCGCGTCCGGTGTAGCAGTTGCGCGGATCGTAGCCGAAAACCGACAGGTTGGCCACGTCGCTGCCGGGCGGCAGGCCGTCGGGCACCGTATGGGCCAGACCGACCCGGCCGTGCCGGGCCATGTGATCCATATTGGGGGTAACCGCTGCCTGAAGGGGGGATTTGTTGCCGAGATCGCTATAAAGTTCGTCCGACATTCCGTCGCCGAGGAGGACAATGACCTTCATAAATACCTTTCAGAGTGAGATGAAGACATACTAGTTTCTGTATGCGGCGTTGTCAATCAAACAACACAACTACGCCCTTCCGGTTGTTGCGGAAGGGCGTAGTGTGCGGGACAGTTTCATCCAGGCCGGCATGAACATCCGGCTATTTCCGGATAAATATCTCCTTGGCCAGATTGCTGTCAATGGCAAACTCCGAATAGCCGACCCGGAAGATGTAGGACGGAAAGGCCTGCAGCAGCACGATGCGATTGCCCGGCAGCACCCCCATGGCCATCAGCTTCTGCATCTTCTTGCTGTCCTCGGTCTGGATGTAGGCGATCTCCCCTTCCTGGCCGGCCTTGAATTCGGTCAGCGGCACGACCCCCAGGTCACCTTCGGCGCGGGCCTGGTCACAGCACTCTCCGGGCGGGATCGGCTTGCCGTGCGGGCAGGTGGTGGGATGGTTCAGCATCGTGCAGACCTTGGTGTCAACCCCCTCGTTCAGCAGATGCTCGAACTCGCAGGCCTTGTAATCCCCGGCTTCACCGCGGATATTGAGCACGTCCATCATCAGCCGCTCCGCCAGGCGGTGGCGGCGAATCGTGGTGCGCCCCTCGATCCTCCCTTCCGGGCGGAAATACACCAGACCCTGTCTGATCTCCACCATGGCGCGCCCGGTCAGCTCGGCATAGGCGGGGTCATCCAGCGGAATCGTAAAATCCTGCGGGTCCAGCGCTGACAGTTTCTTTTCCTCAACCGCAATCCAGAGCGCCTCCAGAATCTCTTCCGCCTTATCTGACAATTTCATTCCGCATCTCCTTTGTGAGCATCGTTTTTATTGAAAATATTACGAATCTTTTTGATCAAGTCAGGTTCCAACGGATTTTTGTAGTTGCAGCGCGGGCAGTGGATCGAATGGCAGCCGCCCGGGCAGTTCCCGCAGCCTTTTATTCCTTCGCTCTCGTCAAAGGTATGCCCGCAGAATCCGCATTTCATGCCAGAAGTCCGGTCACCAGCAGCAGCTGATTGAGCAGATAGCCGCTGCCGAAGGCCAGCAGGCTGACGAACAGCCCGATGCCCCCCGCCACCTTCCAGCCGCGCTCCTTCTTCATCACCAGAAACTGGGCCACGCAAGGTATGAAGAGCGTCAGCGTGACAGCCGCCACCGTCAACTGGCGCGCGTCCATCAGCCCCTTGGTCTGCAGGTCGTAGAGACCGGCGGCGCCGTAATCCCGGCGGAAGAAACCGAAAATAAAGGCCACCGCCGCCTCTTTGGGCAGCCCGATGGCAGCCATGACCGGCGTCATGGCATTGATCGCCTTTTCAAAGAATCCGGTCACCTTGCCCAGCCAGAGCAGAATCGAAGCCAGCACGAAGAGCGGCAGAATCTCCAGAAAATACCACTGCATACGGGTATAGGTTTTGGTCAGCACATTCGAGAACTGCGGCAGGCGCATGGGGGGCAGCTCCATGTAGAACATGGGCGCCTCACCCGGCAGCAGCCGCGCCGCCAGCAGACCGACAACGATAAAGATCAACAGCAGACAGACTCCCCAGACCGCCAGGGCACCCGGCGCCTGGGAAAGCAGGGCGATGATGACCCCCAGCTGGGCCGAACAGGGAATCGCCAGGGCCAGCAGAACCGTCGCGATCACCCTCTCGCGGACCGTTTCCAGGGTGCGGGTCACCATGGTGGCCATCGTATCGCAGCCGAAGCCCAGCACCATCGGGATGACCGCCCGGCCGGACATGCCGAAATGCTTGAAAACCCGGTCCACCAGCAGCGCCAGGCGCGGGAAGTAGCCGGTATCCTCCAGAAACGAGAAGAATATGAAGAAGGTCGCCACGATCGGCAGAATGATACCGACCGCATAACGAAATCCGAGGGTGATGATACCGTATTCACCCACGAACAGTTCCTGCACAATTTGCCACGGAATCAGGTTGTTAACAACCCCGATGATCCAGGGATTGAAGAGCTCCTCGAATACTTTCCCCTCCAGCAGATCCACCAGGGTGCCGGCGCCAAAGACGCCGACGAACTGGTACAATCCGAAATACAGAACCACCAGCAAAAGCGGAACGCCGGTCAAGGGCCTGACCGACCAGGTGGACAAGCGTTCCGACCAGGTCACAACCCGCTTGTCAGGAGCCACAAAAACGTCCTGCAGCAGTTCCTTGGCGATCTCGTTGCGCTCCAGCGACAGGTTGAGATGGAAGGAACCGCGGCGTTTGAACGAAATCTCGCGGGCCAGCTCGGCCAGCACGGCGTACCCCTCCCCTTCGCGGTGGCGCACGATCGAGATGATCTCCTCATCCTGCTGCAGCAGAAGCATCGCCAGCGAGCGGCGGGAAAGAATATACTCGCCGCTCATCATGGCAACGATTTCGTTGATGTCATGCTCCAGCAAACGGCTGTAGGGGAAATGCCGCCGGGTATGCTGCTGCCTGCCGTACCCGGCAATCGCCGAACGGATCTCGTCAATGCCGCGGTTGCGGCCCGTAGCAGCTCCGATCACCGGTATGCCCAGGCGTTGCTGCAGCAGCTCCAGATCGATTTTGAGTCCCATCCGCTCGGCTTCATCCATGATGTTGACCACCAGGATCACCGGAAGTTCTGCCTCGATCAGCTGAACCGTCATGGCCAGCATGCGCTCCAGATTGCGGGCGTCCAGGACATGCAGCACCACATCGGGCGTTTCATTCAGCAGAATTTCGCGAGCCACCCGCTCTTCTTCGGTGATGGTGTGAATCGAATACATGCCGGGCGTATCGATAACCTGCCAGGCTTCTCCTTCCAGAGTGGCAGTGCCGCGCGAAACCTCAACCGAAGTTCCGGGATAGTTGGAAACGGTGACATACGCTCCGGTCAGGGCATTGAAGAGCACGCTTTTTCCCACATTGGGATTGCCGACCAGGGCCACCCGGCGAACGCTTTCAGTCTGTCCCTTGGCGGAAGACGGGTTGTTGCTGTTTGATGACATGGAAGGTCCTTCTTCTGCTTTTGATTTTCATTTTCACTGACTGGCTAAAAAAAAGCCCGTTTTCAGGGCGTTGTGGCCACTTTTCTGCAGCTGGAGCAGAGACCGTATATCTCCAGCTTGTGGCTTTTGATCAGAAAACCGTGAAGCGCGGCGATCTGATTCTGCAGGTTCTCGATGGTTTCGTTTTCAAATTCGATAATACTGTTGCAGCCGGTGCAGACCAGATGGTCGTGATGCTCGCCTGCCAGGATATGTTCATAACGGGTCTGGCCGTCATGCAGCAGAATTTCCCGCGCCAGACCAGCCTCAACGAACAGCTTGAGCGTGCGGTAAACGGTGGCGTGGCCGATACCGGGATTGCTGGCTTTAATTTTGAGGTAAAGCTCTTCGACACTGACGTGCTGATGGGTCGAAAGAAAAATATCGAGGATGGCGTCCCTCTGGCGGGTGGAGCGCAAACCTTTGCTGGCCGCGAAACTGTTGAATGCTTTTTTCTTTTCCAGAATCATGCGCCCCTCCTATTGAAGATGGTTTTCAATATAAGGTTCGACAACCGGTCTGTCAACAATTATCTGGGCGACCGCCGCTGCAAGACTGTTGGTTGCAAAGCACCGTCAGATATAGTAGATAAGGGTTGACCATACTACATACAAGGTGACGAATCCATGACCAACAACACTCCCGACATTCTGAAAAAAATCGTCGCCCACAAACTGGAAGAAGTTGCAACAGCCAAGGCCAGCAGCCCGATCAGCGATCTGAAATCCCGCATCGCCGACCTGGAAGATCTGCCGCGCGGCTTCGAGCGCCACCTGCGGGAAGCGGCGGCCTCGAACTGGACCGCCATCATTGCCGAAGTAAAAAAAGGCTCCCCCAGCAAGGGGCTGATCCGGCCCGACTTTGATCCGCTGGAGATTGCCAGCACCTATCAGGACAACGGCGCCACCTGCCTGTCGGTGCTGACCGACGAGAAGTTTTTCCTGGGAAACCTGCGTTTTCTGGCCCTGATCCGCGAAGTTGTTTCGCTGCCGCTGCTGCGCAAGGACTTTATCTGCGACCCCTACCAGATCTACGAGGCGCGGGCCGCCGGAGCCGACGCCATCCTGCTGATCGCCGCCATGCTCGATCTGCAGCAGCTGCGGGAATTCCACGCCGTGGCCCGGGAAAACCACCTGGATGTGCTGCTGGAAGTCCATGACGAAGCCGAACTGGAGCAGGCGCTGCAGACGAACTGCACCTTGATCGGTGTCAACAACCGCAATCTTCGCACCTTCGAGATTGACATGACTACAACCGGCCGCCTGGCTCGCCTGCTGCCGGCGGATCGCCTGCTGGTGGCCGAGAGCGGCATCAACAACCGGGCCGCCATTGTCCGGCTGCAGGCCGAGGGAGCCAAGGCTTTTCTGATCGGAGAAGCGATGATGCGGGAAGACGATATCGGCGCAAAACTGCAGGAATTACTGAACGATTAAGACAGCGGGGAAGAATAAAATGGCTGAAAAACAAGGCATCGGTTTGGCGGTTATCGCCTTCGGAGTTTACATTATCGGCGGCATCGGCACCTTCGGGGGCTTGGCCCTGATTTTTTTCATGAAAAACAAAGATCTTTTGGGCTGGGGCGAAGGGCGCTCGATCGGCTACCTGTTCCTCTGTGCCGGACTGTGTCTCTCAATTCTGGGGGTCCTGCTGATGAGGATCTTCAGAAATCGCGGAATGGCTTAAGAGAGCCGTTTCCAGGCAGTTCCGCTAAAAGCCCTTCTCCTTCAGCATGGCAATTGACTGCAGCAATTCAAGCGCCCGCCGGAGCTGATAATCTTTCCGCAGATCCGCATCCCCGGCCGTCGCGCCGTGGGGTGCCGGCGCATCGGGAACCTTGGCCGGCGGCGGCTCCTGCAGGCCGTCCGACGCAAGACTCCTTTCCAGATCCTTCTCCTTGAACTCTTTACCGGTCTCCGTGGCAGGCAGCGGCGTTATATTGGGCACATCCACATCCGGGACAATACCCCGGGCCTGGATCGAGCGGCCGCTGGGGGTGTAATAGCGGGCCGTTGTCAGCTTGAGCGCCCCGCCATCTTTCAGGGGAATCAGCGACTGCACCGACCCCTTGCCGAAGCTCTGCCTGCCCATCACAATGGCGCGCTTGTGATCCTGGAGCGCGCCGGCCACAATTTCCGCAGCGCTGGCGCTGCCGCCGTTGATCAGCACCACCATCGGGTAGCGCGGCTCCTTCTCCCCCAACGTGGCATTAAAAACACGGCTGTTGTGCGCCCCGCGCCCCTTGATCGACACAATGACCGTATTGTTGATATCATCGCCGATAAAGCAGTTGGCAACCGCGACCGACGATTCCAACAGACCTCCCGGGTTGAAGCGCAGATCAATCACCAGTCCCTGCAGCGAACCTCCGGCGGCGGCATGCAGATCGGCCAATGCCTGTTTGAATTCACTGCCGGTGCGTTCCTGGAACTGGGATATGCGGATATAGCCATAGCCCTTTTCAAGCATACGCGCTTTGAGGCTTTTTATTTTGATGATGTCGCGTATCAGCCTGAAGACCAGCGGTTTGGGTGAACCGTTGCGCACGATCGTCAGCGTGACCGGCTTGCCTTTTTCTCCCCGCATGAGTTTGACGGCGGCCGTGATATTCATGCCGCGCGTCAGGCTGTTGTCGATTTTCCAGATATGATCATCGGACTGTATGCCGGCCCGAAAAGCGGGCGTATCCTCGATCGGCGCAATCACGGTCAGCTTGTCATCCTTCACCCCCAGCTCGATCCCCACTCCGCCGAAAGCGCCCGACATCTGCACCTCCATCTCGTGGAGCGGCTCCGGCGGCAGATAGGCGCTGTGCGGGTCAAGGGTGGCCAGCATCCCGTCAACCATGCTCTGGAGCATTTTTTTGGAATCCGGTTTTTCCACATGATTTTTGATTACAGCAGCGTATGCCTCTCGAAGCAGCGCCAGATAGGCCGAGTCAGGACGGGTGTCAAGCGGGCGCCAGCGGGCGAACAGCAGCACAACCACGCAGGCGGCCAGCGCTCCCATAAATAAAATCAGGCTTATTTTGCGCGGCTTTGTCATCAGTTCCGATTCCGGAGGTATTCTGAATAAGGAGAAGTTTGTTGCAAAAGTCCTTATCACCCTTCTATACATCAGGGTGAACGGACTTTTTAACTACATGAGTACCGTCTTTTCGTTCGTGCTGAGGCCTGTCCTGAGCAATGTCGAAGGGTATCGAAGCATGAATGGAAAGACTTGTGGAAGAACTTCAGCAGCTTATTTTCTGACATCAATCCCGTAACTTTTGATCTTGCGGTGCAGGTTGCTCCGCTCAAGCTCGATAATTTCGGCCGTGCGGGAAATATTCCAGTCATTGGCCTCCAGCTTGTGGATGATGAATTCACGCTCGAACTCTTCACGGGCATCCCGCAGAGAAGCCACCTCAAAGGCGGCATCCAGTTTCGGGCTTGTTGTTCGTGCAGAAGCCTGACCACCCCTCAAATCGGGAATATCAGCGGCGCTGATCGTTCGTCCGGGGGTCATGATCAGGATTCTCTCTATGATATTTTTCAGCTCACGAACGTTGCCGGGCCATTCGTAGCCCGCCAACGCTTCCACCGCCTCCGGCAGGAACGCCTTGGCCTCGCGCCCTTCGCGGCGGTAAAACTGGGCCACAAAGTGCCGTACAAGCAGGGGGATATCGGTCAACCTTTCACGCAGTGCCGGAACACGAAACGGCACGACATTAAGCCGGTAATACAAATCCTCCCGGAAACGCCCCTGCAGAATTTCCTGATCAAGCGACTTGTTGGTGGCCGCCACAATCCGAACATCGACCGCCACCAGGCGGGTTCCACCGACCCGCTCGAAACAGCGCTCCTGGATGATGCGCAAAATCTTGGCCTGGGTTTTGAGCGACATATCGCCGATCTCGTCCAGAAACAGCGTGCCGCCGTCGGCCAAGTCAAATTTCCCCTTGCGCTGGGCGACCGCCCCGGTAAAGGCCCCCTTCTCATGCCCGAACAGCTCGCTTTCAATCAGCTCTTCCGGAATGGCGGCGCAGTTGATCGCAATGAATGGCCGCTCGCGGCGCGGACTGTAGTAATGAATCGAACGGGCCACCAGCTCCTTGCCGGTTCCGTTCTCTCCGGTCACCAGCACCGAAGCGGTGGTCGGGGCGACCCGCATGATCTGTTCCCGCAGCTCGGACAGAACCGGTGCGTCGCCGATCAGTTCGTATTCATTGGCGGCCGATCGTTTCAGTTCGGCGTTTTCGGCCGTGAGCTCCTGCAGCTTCAGGGCGTTGGCGACACTGATCAGCACCTTTTCCAGTGAAAGCGGCTTTTCGATAAAATCAAAGGCCCCCAGCTTGGTGGCGCGCACGGCGGTCTCGATGGTGCCGTGGCCGGAGATCATGATGACCGTCACCTGCGGAAACAAGAGCTTGAGCTTTGCCAGCGTTTCCAGACCGTCCATGCCGGGCATCCAGATATCCAGCAGAATCAGATCCGGAAGTTCCTGCTGGACCGCTTCGATGCCTTCGGCGCCGCTGGCGGCGCTGATGACCTGATAGCCCTCATCTTCCAGGATTCCGGTCAGCGAGGTGCGGATATCCTTTTCATCATCAATTACCAGAATCGTGTGTAGCATTGTGGCTCCTCATGTTTATTTTAAAACTCAAGCGACCGGCAGTTCGATCACGAATACCGCGCCACGCGGCTTGTTGTCGCGCACCCGCACAAAGCCGCCATGATCGGTGATAATGCTGCTGACAATCGCCAGCCCCAATCCGGTGCCGCTCTTTTTGGTGGAAAAATAGGGTTCGAAAAGGCGCGGTTTATCTTCGGGCGGGATTCCGGGACCATCGTCGGCAAAAGTCAGCACAGCCATTTTCAAGACCACGTCGTAAAATGTGGTCAACTGGATGCCGCCCTTCTCATCCATGGCGGCCACGGCATTTTCCAGCACATTGATGATCACCCGCTTGATCTGATCCCGGTCGATTGTCAACAGCGGCATGAGCTCATCCTGGACAAAACTGAAGACAACCCCGCGATGAGCCTGCTGATACAGCGTCAGGGTTTCACGAATCAGGGCGTTAATATCATTGGGCTCCGGCTGAATGGCCGGCATGCGGGCAAAATTGGAAAACTCGTTAACCAGGTTTTTCAGGTCATCCACCGATTTGATGATCATTTCCGTGCATTCGTCAAAAACCTTTTCATCATCACTGAATCGCGACAGATAGCGTTTGCGGAGCCGCTGGGCCGAAAGCTGGATCGGCGTCAGGGGGTTCTTGATTTCATGGGCGATCCGCCGGGCCACCTCGCGCCAGGCCGCCATGCGCTGGGCGCGCATCATCTGGGTCAGATCGTCCAGAACCGCCACGATCCCCAGAATTTCGCCCTCTTCATCACGCAGCAGGGTCAGGTGCAGGTGCAAAGCCAGGCGGGTGCCGCGCACATCCAGGAAAATCTGGCGGCTGATGCTGTCATGCTTGGACTGGGTCAGCTCACGCAGGGAATCTTCGACAATTTCAAGCTGCTTGTCCTTGACCAGGCTGCGGAAGTTCTGCCCCAGAACCGTGTCCGTACTGACATTCAGCAGCCGTTCGGCGGATTTGTTGATAGTGCGCACAACTCCTTCCCGATCCACCGAAATGACGCCGGCCGCCACATTGCGCAGCACGATCTCCATATAGCGCTGCCGGCGCTCAATCTCCTGATTGCTGCGCGACAGCTCGAGATTCGACACGTTGAGCGCATGCTGTTTGGTGCGCAGATCACTGGTCATACGGTTGAAGGACTGCACCAGCATGCCGATTTCATCATCGGAATGGGATTCAATCCGCACATCCAGATTTCCGTCCGCGACGATCCGGGTCGCTTCGGCCAGCTCCTGGATCGGCCTGGTCATGCTGTTGGCCAGGTAAACGCCCATCCAGTAGGCAAAAAAGATGATCACCGTCGTGATCAGAAACAGCGTGATGATGTAACCGGTCCGGATCGGGTTTTTCAGAATCTGCAACTGACGGAATTCGTGATACGACTCGGTGATTTCCTTCATCTTGCTGACCAGGGAATAGGGAACGTAATAGTTTACCACCACGACTCCCACCACGTCGGCACGGTTCCAGGTGGAGCGGATCGGCACAATGCCCCGGATCAGATCGGCCTTGCCGGCCTGGTTGACCCTGGTCAGCTCTTCACCCGCCAATCCCCGGTTGATGTCTTCCGAATCCGGGTTGGTGAACTCCCCCTTGGGCACGGAGGGATTGGCGGCCCTGACCAGTTCCTCGCGCTGGGCCGAGTAAACCTCCACCACCCCCAGATTGTATTCCTTCTGCTTCTGGCGGATCAGTTCCTTCAGCTGCGGCAGATTATCTTCATTGAGCAGCTTCTGTTCCTTGATGAAACCGCTGATCTGACGACCATAGTACAGCGCGTTGGAAGCGGAGTTTTTGTAGTAGGTCTGGGCAACTTCCAGCGATTCGCTCAACGAGCTTTCGACCTGGGTGTTGAACCAGTTGTGGACGGTGTTGTTGATAAAACCGGCGGCGGCAAAAAAAAGCAACATGGTGGGAACCAGCGACAGGCCGACAAAGGAAAGCACCAGTTTGGTGCGCAGGTTTTTGGCCAGCGGGTTGGAACGGCTTTCCACAAACAGTTTGACGACATTGCGGCTGACCAGATACACCAGCAGAATCACCAGCAGGATAACGACATTGATCACCGCAAAAATGGCGATGTTGCTGCCCAGCTTGGCTCCGGCGCTCAGCTGGGTCAGGCTGATCTCGGCCTTGGTCAGGATGCCGATCAGAACGATAGCCAGCACGATGATGACCGCTTCCCGGATCCTTTTTCTGCGTTCTTCCGCCGTAAGCCTGGGGAGCATGTCCTACATCCTGCCGGAACGGATAATGGCGTACACCAGCCAGAGCCCCAGCAGGCCGGCCACAATGTAGCCCATGAACGCCAGCACCGGGAAACCGAGCAGCTGCGGCCCCTTCTCGGTCTGCATGATGATCGATGAGCCGATAATCAGCGCCGAAAGGATCAGGCTGGAGGAAAGGCGGTTCATAGAACGATCGAAATCGGCATTGAACTTGTCCAGTCCGCGATGCTCCAGGTCGATCTTGAATTTGTTGCGATTGACCCGATTGATGATTTCCTTCAGATCACGGGGTAGATTGCGCGCCAGACTGAGATAGGAGGTCAGGACGGTGCTGGCGTCCTTGACCATGTGCCGGGGGGACATTTTCCTGCGGATGGCCTTCTCCATGAAGGGGCGGACATGCTCGACCATGTCGAAGGAGGGATTGAGCGTACGCCCCATCCCTTCCACGATCACCAGCGATTTGGCCAGCAGCATCAGATCGGGCTGGATGCGGATGTTGTAGAGCGTGATGATCTCGATAAACTCCAGCAGCATGCGGCCGACTTCGATCTCCTTGAGCGGCACTTCATAGTAGCCGTCGATAAAGTGCCCCAGGTCGCGCTTCAGCGAACTGATATCGAGACTGTCGGAGATATCCCCGGCAAACAGCAGCAATGAGACGACCTGATCCATATCGCGGTTGACGATCGCGACGATGATATCGGTCAGGAAGGATGATATGCTCTCGTCAAGCCGGCCGACGATGCCGTAATCCAGCAGGCAGATCTTGTTGTCGGGCAGGATGAAGACATTGCCGGGGTGGGGATCGCCGTGGAAGAAACCGTGCTTCAGCACCATCTCCAGAAACGCGTCGGCGCCCCGGTGCGCAATCAGCCTGGGATCAAGCCCGGTGTTCTGGAGGGCCGGAAGATCCGAAACCTTGATGCCGTCGATGTATTCCATCGTCAGCACCCCGCGGGTGGTGTGCGACCAGTGTACATGGGGGAAATACATCCAGGGGGTCGACTTGAAATTGTCCCGGAAGCGTTCGATGGTATGCCCTTCGCGGGAAAAATCCATCTCGCGCCGGATCGTGCGGGCAAACTCCCGCACGACGCTGACCGGGTCGTAGATCTCACTGCCGGAGACGTGCCGCTGGGCCAGCTGGGCCAGCGCCATAAGGGCGCTGATGTCCGCCTCCACCAGCGCGACCACGCCGGGGCGGCGAACCTTGACCACCACCTCTTCGCCGCTTTTCAGGCGGGCCCGGTGCACCTGGGCGATTGACGCGGCCGCCAGGGCATCCTGGCTGATGCTCTCGAAAAGCTCCTCCACCGAGGCGCCCAGTTCCTGCTCGATCTGACTGCGCAGCTCGTCAAAGGAAAAACTGGGCACATGATCCTGCAGTTTCTCGAATTCTTTGACAAAGGTAACCGGAATAATGTCGGGACGGGTCGAAAGGATCTGCCCCAGTTTGACAAAGGTCGGCCCCAGCTCCTCCAGCGCCATGCGCATCCGCTCGGCCGAGCTGAATCCGGACAGATCCGGTGTGCGCCGGCGGAACAGACGCCTCCCCCGGGCGGCCACATCGGCCAGTCCCAGCAGTTCGAGAACATTATCGAAACCGTACGTGCTCAAGACCCGGACAACGTTCCAGTAGCGGCGGATGCTGCGGATATTGCTGTTTATCTTGAGAAGCGAAAACATTCGCGGCCTAGTTTGAATCACGCGCTTCCAGATCCTGTACCCGCTTCAGCAGGCGATCATACTCCTCGCGCGTTACCAGTCCCAGCCGGTCCACAACCTTCTGAACCTCGACTTCAGCCATCTGCTGAACTTTTTCACGGCTGTCCTTGGCGATGGCCTGGATGCGGTCGACAAAATTCTTGCCCTCATCCTCGCTCATTTTAAACTTGTCCTTCATCTCGGCGACCAGCTCCTCGCCTTTTTTCTGGGTGATCGCAACCGTGCCGATGGCCGTCATAACGGCTTTTTCCAATAATTCAAGCATGCTGAAACTCCTTTCACTGCGGGGTTAACGAATTTTCGGAATCATAGCATAGAGCCGCACCGTTGCAAACCGGATTGTTGCAATTTTGCATCAATTGCTGTCGGGATGCGAGTATGCTATTGTCGCCGGCAAATCATTGTACAAGGGTGGAATCATGCGCATTCAGGACAGATCGTCGATGCGGGAAATCGGGAAAGAGTCAAAGGGAGCTTCACCGGTTAAAAAAGCCTTGAGCTCGTTTTTTGCGGCGGAGCTGACGCACAAGGAAGAGGACATCAGCAGCTATGACCAGGATGTGGAAACGTTGAGAAAGGATATCGAGGAGGCCGGCAGCAGGCTGTCGCTCGAGCCGACCCTGCCCAATTTCAAAAAATTCCGCGATCTGTTGAGCAGTCTGGCCAAGCGGATCAACGCCGAAGCCTACCGGCTGGAAAAATTCGGCGGGACGCCCCAGAACCCGCGTTATTACGAGATAATCACGGTCATAAACGATGAGGCGGACAAGCTCTACAACCTGATTGTGAAAGAGAACCGGGACAGCATGGCCATTACCGCCAAAGTGATCGGTATCAAGGGACTGATGGTTGATCTGGTTACCTGATCAGTGATTACTACGTTGTGGACCGGCTCTTCGACGTGGCGGAACTCCGCAACGGTAAGAGCATATTTCAAACAACAGGCTCTTATTTTTTAGGTTCCTCACACAAATCTGTGCAAAGTAGTTGGCATGTCTAGATTGCCCATGCAGTGATACAGGTTGAGAATAAAGTTCTTTGCTGTTCTGAATCCATAGGCCCTGTGACTGATTACCTTA
>JAJZRX010000068.1 GCA_021850095.1 Deltaproteobacteria bacterium | reverse complement strand
TAAAGTTTGTGGACCTCAGAGGCACCTATTCTCTCTCCCCATATACCCAAGAAGAGATTATCGCCCGGGATTACCTGGTTCACAAGCGCCCCGACCTGATCATCAACGTTGTGGACGCCACCAACCTGGAGCGCAATCTTTACCTCACCGTGCAGCTCATGGAGCTTGGTATTCCGGTAGTCATGGCCCTGAACATCTATGACGAGGCGGAGGCGAAGGGGTACCGGATCGACGTACAAGGGATCGAGCAGATGCTCGGCATCAACGTTGTCCCCACATCGGCCACCCGGAAGAGCGGTCTGGACGAGCTTCTGCAGAGCGTTCTGGCGACCGCGGACGACCCTGCCGGGCACATTCCGCAGCAGCTGAACTATGGGGAAGACATCGAAGCGGCCGCCCAGTTCATGGCAGAGTCGCTACACAAGAATCATCCCTCGCTGGTTGATAAATACCCGAAACGCTGGCTCTTGCTGAAGCTGATGGAGGGAGACGGCAATCTGCAGAAAGAGGTCAATCTCGGCCAGGAAGCGCTTCTGGACGAAGCGCTCCACCACCTGAAAAGGGCGCACGGCGAGGACATCGAGGCGGTCATGGCCGACACCAGGTACTCGCTTGCCTCGGGCCTTACCCGCGAGGTGCTGCAGAAGCCGGAGCTACGGAAAACGGAGCTTACTGAAAAGATCGACAGGGTGGTCCTCAACCGCTTCGTCGGAATTCCGATTTTCCTGGCCGCCATGTGGATAACGTTCAAGCTCACCTTCGACCTCTCGAAACCCTATTCCGACTGGATCGGCCTGATGCTATCAGGCCCATTCAAACGGTGGGCCGAGACTTTGGTCGGATTTATCCATGCGCCGGACTGGACGGCTTCCCTTGTCACCGATGGTATTATCTCGGGGGTCGGTAACGTCCTGGTCTTTGTTCCCGTGATATTCGCGATGATGTTTTTCATCACCTTTCTGGAAGGAAGCGGATATATGGCGCGGGCTGCCTTCGTAATGGACCGGGCGATGCATGCCATCGGCCTGCACGGCAAATCATTCATCCCGATGCTGCTCGGCTTCGGTTGCAACGTCCCCGCCATTTATGCGACACGGACCCTTGAAAATCAGCGCGACAAGACGCTTACCGCACTGCTCATCCCTCTTATGTCTTGCGGCGCACGGCTCCCCGTCTATGTCGTCTTTATCGGGGCCTTCTTTCCTTCTCACGCCGGGACGGTGCTCTGGTCTCTTTACGTGATGGGGATAGCGCTCGCGATTATGATGGGATTCATCTTTAAAAGGACATTATTCAGAGGCGAGGCTCCCATGTTCATCATGGAGCTACCTCCCTACCGGATGCCGACCTTCAGGAGCCTCATGATCCATACCTGGGAAAAGGGAAAACACTTCCTGATCAAGGCGGGCACCTATATCCTCGCGTTTTCGGTAATCGCATGGTTTCTCCTCAACCTGCCGTGGGGAGTGGAGCATAAGAAGGATTCCTATCTTGGTCAGGTAGGGCAGGTCGTTGCTCCCGCCCTGAAGCCGCTCGGTTTTGGACAATGGGAAGCGGGCTCATCGCTGATCGCGGGATTGGTTGCAAAGGAGATCGTGGTTGGGACGATGGCCGAAATATATGTCAAGAAGGACGAAGACAAAAAGAAAGAAAAGCCCACATTTGCAGAAGATCTGAAAGAGGTCGGCATTTCCTTCGCGAAAGCGTCGAAAGATTCGCTTGCCAATGTTGTATCCACCGCTGGGATTACCAGCATCTCCGCAGATGAGTCTGCTGAAAAGGCGGCAGAGCGGAACCCGCTCCGGGAGGAACTAAAGAAACAGTATACCCCTCTTGGCGCGTATGCATTTATTGTCTTTGTGCTTCTCTACATTCCCTGCGTGGTCGCTATAGTGGCGATGGTGCAGGAACTCGGATCATGGAAATGGTTTGGAGTGACATTCGTCTACCAGATGGCTCTGGCCTGGGGCGCGGCGTTCATCGTCTACCAGGGGGGACGTCTATTAGGGTTGGGAGGTTAAGATGGGAGTTTCAGACATGATCATTGCGGCCGTCATCCTGGCAGGCGCGGCGTATATCCTTTACCGCTCCATCTGGAAGAAAAAGGGGCACTGCTGCGGCTGCAGTGGCGGGAGTTGCGATAAAAAGTAGCATTCTATGGTTACCATGAGATGCCTGGACCGTGCGGGATTTGCACCCTCAGGGAATGTTTCAACTGTGAAAAAAATAGGGAATTTCAGATGTAGATGGCAAAAATACTTTAAATAAATCCGGGAATTGCCGATAAATCAAACGTGAAGGAGGAGGAAGTATGTCGTTTAGAAATGCGCTGTTTTGTCTAGGCCTCATGGGGGTTGTTCTTTGGTGTAAACCGGGGTTCGCCGAGGAGGCGAAGAATGAAGTGAAGAAGATCCAGGACAATTCGTTCCTGATCGAAGAGGCGTACAATCAGGAGCCGGGGGTTATCCAGCATATCCAGACATTCCAGTATATGATCAAGGACAAGAACTGGGGGTATACCTTTACCCAGGAGTGGCCGGTGCTGGGGCAAACCCACCAGTTCTCCTATACGATCCCCGTTACCCATCTCACCGATTCCGAAAAGGTGACCGGTATCGGCGATGTGGCCCTCAATTACCGCTACCAAGCCATCATGAAGGAGAGGGTTGCCCTCGCACCCCGTTTCTCCCTGGTCCTTCCAACTGGTGACTACAAGAAGGGTCTGGGTAACGATGCGCTGGGATTCCAGACCAACATCCCTCTCAGTGTAGAGCTTAACGACAGTTTCGTCACCCACTGGAACGCGGGATTGACCTTCACACCGGGAAGCAAGAACGCGGAGGGGGCGAAGGCGGATATCCTCGGGCTGAATGCTGGAGCCAGCATCATCTGGCTGGCCACGGAAACCTTCAACCTCATGCTGGAGGGAGCATGGAATTCGAGCAGAACCTTTCATGAAGACGGAACCACAACGCGGGAGAATACCTTCTTCATCAACCCGGGGATGCGGTATGCCATCAATTTCGATTCGGGGTTGCAGATTGTTCCCGGTCTCGCTTTTCCCATCGGGGTTGGCCCCTCCAAGGAGGATTATGGGGTATTTGCCTATCTTTCCTTCGAGCATCCGCTGTTCTAAATAGCAGAGAGAAGTCAAGACCTTAAAGACAATAAAGTCTTGACTTCTCCTTAATCTTTCTGGCATTGTAAAAACTCTTGCAATGTAATCTGCGTATGAGATGGTCTATGAAGCAGACGCGTTTCCGAAAATATATAGCTTTTCTCATGGTTGTTGTCGTCTTCACAATCTCCGTGGTCGGATTTTGTCGGAGCTCGGACGCCAGAGAACCATCGAACGATACGAGTAACTCCCATGGCGTCAGTTATTTCAGCGCAATGGAAAAAGGTTGCCCCTTTTGCCCCATCGATGAACACTCTGTACCAGACCATTGCGATTCCTCCTGCTATTGCTCCTGCCATGCGCCGCTCACAGCGCAGCCGGTCCAGGTCGTTTGTTCACAACAAATTACTCCCCTTGTATTTCCCGAGCCGTTCAAAGCCTTACCCGAAGTATACCTGTCCAAATTCATTCCCCCGCATATCCTCGTCTAACAGCTGAAGAGAGTGCTTCATCCTGAAGCCTGAAGGGAGATGTGCGTCTTAGGCGCTATCTCCTTCACATATCAGCTATCCGAATAATCACAAATCAATTAGAAATGCATAATACCGACAAGGAGGTAATTGTCTTGGTACGAACAATCACTGTAACGGGAGCAGTCTTTCTGTTCCTGGCCGTTTGCAGTTTATCCGGCGAGAACTCGGCGTTAGCCGAGGAAAAGAACTTTACGATTCAGCAGGCCGTGGAATTTTCCCAGCACAACAACGGTGAACTGAAGGCGCTCCGGGAGGAGAAAGGAATACGGGAGGCCGGAAAGATTAAGGCCGGTCTCTACCCCAATCCGGTCCTGGATCTGGACGAGACAACCGGAGAAATTTCCGGCAGTCCCTCGGAAAATCGAATCTCCATCGGCATTTCCCAGGAATTTCTGACCATGGGGAAACGGGGGAAGCGTCTGCAAGTAGCCGATAAAGAAATCGAAAGCTTCGGCCGGCAGATCGACAACTCCGGGCGGCTTCTCGTGGAGGATGTCAAAACCACCTTCTACGACATCCTCCTGGCCGGAAAAAGAGTAGAACTGGCAGAGCGCTCCATCGCCCTCAACAATCAACTCCTGGAGGTCACGAAACAGCGGCTGGAGGCGGGGGACATCCCTGAGCTGGAGGTGAACCTGGCCCGGGTGGAGGTGGCGAGAAGCGAAGGAAGGAAGGTCGAGGCGGAGCGGGAGATCTATCCGGCCAAGGCGCGGCTCCTCGCCCTCATGGGGCTTTCTTCAGATGTAGCGGCAAGCTTCAGCGGTTCCCTAGAGGGAAAACCTTTTGCGAAAACCCTTGGGGAGCTGAAAAGTCTGGCACTGGCAAAGCGCCCCGACATCAGGGCACTGGAAGCCGAGAAGGCGAAAAGCGATGCCGAAATAGCCCTGGCGCAGGCTGAGCGGATTCCCAACATCACGGCGGGGCTTGGCTACCAGCGGGAGAACACCGCAATCGATGTGGCTGGAAGCGAGGCAAAGGACCGTGACAATCTCATCGCCCTGAAACTCTCCATTCCCATCCCCCTGTTCGATAGGAATCAGGCCGGGATCAGGGAAGCGCAGGCCAGGAAGGGGAGCGCCGAAAACCGTTACGCTTTTGCCCGACTGACCGCAGAACGGCAGGTGGAGGCGGCCTACGCCCGGCTGACCACGGCTGAAAAAACCCTTGCGATCTATGCGAAGAATATTATCCCTCAACTTGAGGAAAACCTGAAGATGGTGCAGGAGGCGTACCGTCTCGGCGAGGTGGGGATTCTTGCGGTCATTGAGGAGCAGAAGAAATTCTTCGAGGTAAACGACAGTTATCTAACGGCCCTCTACAACCGCCAGACGGCGCTGGCAAAGCTGGAGGCGGCTGTTGGCACTGATTTAAGCCTGGAAATTGCCGGAGGTGAAAAGTGAAAAAGAAGGGGATCATTATAGGTGTCATCCTGGCCCTAGTGCTGGGAGGCGCGTTCGTTTACCGCTTCACCCATCTGACGACCGGCAAGGGGGAAGAGCAGGCCAAGAAAAAGGAAGCCGGTGAGCTTAAAGAGGAAGGCAAGAAAGCAAAGGAAGAGGAGCATAAAGAAGCCGCAAGCGTAAAGATGGACCCGGAAACCCAGAAAAAGAGCGGAGTGGTCGTTGCTATGGCTCGAAAAAAGAGTCTCGGCGGCGTCATCACCGTCACCGGCAAGGTGGAGGTGAATGCCGACCGGATCGCCCATGTATCGCCCCGGATATCCGGTAAGATCATTTCGGTGGGGGCAAGCCTTGGTGACGGTGTCGGTGCGGGGCAGGTATTGGCCCGCCTTGATAGCGTAGAACTGGGTGAGGCGCTCAACCGCTACCATCAGTCGAAAACGCGGCTCGCTCTGGCAGAGAAAAACATGGAGCGGGTGAAGGTCCTGGTGGAGAAGAAGATCGCGGCGAGAAAGGAGATCCTCCAGGCTGAGACCGACTACCAGATGGCGCGTGCCGAGCTCCACACCGACGAGGAGCGGCTTCTTCTTTATGGTCTATCCAAGAGCGATCTGGCGGCCACGGACGGAAAAAGGATCCTGGTGCCGGTCCGTTCCCCCATCGGCGGAGTGGTGACGGAAAAACAAGCGGTCGTTGGCGAACTGGCCGACCCCTCCAAGAGCCTCTATACGGTCGCCGACCTCTCCACCGTCTGGGTGATGGTTGACATAAACGAGAAGGACCTGACGAAGGTTAGAAAGGGGCAGGCCGCCACTGTCACGGTGGGTGCCTTTCCGGACACGAAATTCAGGGGGCGGATTGCCCTTATCGCCGACATCGTGAACGAGGCGACCCGCACCGTGAAGGCGAGGGTTGAAGTGCAGAACCCGGGCAGGAAGCTGAAGCCGGAGATGTTCACCACCGTTGAGCTGACCCTCCCGGCCACCGGAGCGGCGGTCCTGGCGGTCCCCGAGGATGCGATCCAGGAGCTGGAGGGAAAGAAGGTCCTCTTCGTAACCGAAGACAGCAAGGAGTTCATCCCCCGTGCGGTACAGCTTGGCCTTGCCTCCGGCGGGATGGTGGAGATATCGGGCGGACTCGTTGAAGGTCAGCATTATGCGGTCAAGGGGAGTTTCATCCTCAAATCCGAGCTGAAGAAGGGCGAACTGGGGGAGGAATAAACCATGATCGATAAGATATTGCAGTTTGCGCTCAAGCAGCGCCTACTGGTCCTGATCGCGACCGTCATCCTGATCGGCGCCGGCATCTGGGCGATGAAAAAACTCCCGGTTGACGCCTTTCCAGACGTCACCAACGTCCAGGTGCAGATCCTGACCGTTGCGGGGGGGATGGCCCCCACCGAGGTGGAGAAGCTGATAACCTTCCCCATCGAGACATCGATGGGGGGACTCCCCCGGCTCCACGAAGTCCGCTCCCTTTCCAAGATCGGCCTGTCGGTCATCACCGTGGTCTTCGAGGACGGTGTGGATACCTACTTTGCCCGCCAGCAGGTCTTCGAGCGGCTCCAGCAGGCGCGCGACCGCCTGCCGAAAGGGATCGAGCCGCAGATGGGGCCGATCACCACCGGCCTCGGCGAGATCTACCAGTACATCCTGGAGGGGAAGGACTACGATGTCCGGGAACTCCGCTCTCTCCAGGACTGGGTGGTCCGTCCCATCCTCCGCACCGTCCCCGGCGTGACGGACGTCAACTCTTTCGGCGGCCAGGTGAAACAGTACCAGGTGCAGATCGACCCGGGGAAACTGAAGAGTCTGGGGCTCACTATCCATGACGTGATGGAGGCGGTGGAGAAGAACAACGCCACGGTCGGCGCCGGTTTCATCGAGCATCGGGAGGAGCAGTACATGGTGCGCGGTATCGGCCTGGCCAAGGGGATCGACGACCTGAACCGAATCGTTGTAACGAGCCGCGGCGGCACTCCGATCCATCTGGACGACGTGGCCCAAGTCACCATCGGCAACGAGCCGCGCCAGGGGGCAACCACCTATATGGGCAAAGGGGAGGCGGTGGCCGGCATTGTCATGATGCTCAAGGGGGCCTCCAGCAAGGAGGTGATCGCCGGAGTCACCGAGAAGGTGAAGACCATCCAGAAGGCTCTTCCGCAGGGGGTAAAGCTTATTCCCTACTACGACCGGACCGAACTGGTCTGGAAGACTATTCACACCGTGACCAGAAACCTAATCGAGGGGGGGCTGCTGGTCATCGCCGTCCTCTTCTACTTCCTCGGCAATGTGCGGGGCGCTGTCATCGTCGCCCTGACCATCCCCCTCTCCATGCTCTTCTCCTTCCTGGGGATGCACTGGCTCGGGCTCTCCGCCAACCTCATGACCCTCGGCGCCATCGACTTCGGAATGATCGTGGACGGCAGCGTCGTGATGGTGGAGAACACCGTGCGTCACCTGGCGGAGCGGAAGAAGGGAGAGAGCACGCTCCACACCATCTTCCTCTCGGCGAAGGAGGTGGCCCGCCCCATTCTCTTCGGGGTATTCATCATCATCATCGTCTACCTCCCCATCGTTACCCTCACCGACATGGAGGGGAAGATGTTCTCTCCCATGGCCTTCACCGTCGGCTTCGCCCTCCTTGGCTCCCTCATCCTCACCATGACCCTGGTGCCGACCCTCTGCTCGTTCCTTTTCAAGGGGAAGGTGGAGGAAAAGGACCCGAAACTCCTGGTGAAGATCCGCGAGGCGTATCTGCCGTTTCTCAAACAGAGCCTGACCAATCCGAAAAAGGTCCTCGTCATCACCGGCTCCGTACTGGCGCTCTCCCTTCTCCTCGTCCCGTTCCTTGGGAGCGAATTCCTGCCCACTCTGGACGAGGGGAGCATCACGGTCCAGTCGTTCAGGCTCCCCTCCGTGTCGGTGACCGACACGGTGCGCACCACGGCCGCCGTGGAAAAGACGATACTCTCGTTCCCCGAGGTGGAGAAGGTGGTGGCCCGCGCCGGGCGGGCCGAGATCGCCTCCGACCCGATGGGGATAGACATCTCCGACATCTTTGTCAGACTGAAACCGCGTAGCGAGTGGAAGACGGCAAAAACCAAGGATGAGCTTGTGGACAAGATGCGGGAGCGGCTGGAGAACATCCCCGGCATGTCGTTCTCCTTCAGCCAGCCCATCGCCTTGCGGGTTGATGAACTGATCTCCGGGGTGAAGTCCCAGCTCGCGGTCAAGCTCTTCGGCGAGGATATGGAAGTGCTGAAGGCCAAGGGTAACGAGATCGCGGAAGTGCTCAAGAAGGTCGAGGGGGCCGCCGACGTGCAGGTGGAAAAGGTCTCCGGTCTCGCCTATCTGCAGGTGGATATCAACCGGGAGGCGATTGCCCGTTACGGCATTAACGTTTCCGAGATCCAGGAGGTTCTGGAGCTGGCCGCCGGGGGAAAAGCGGTTTCGGAGCTGTTCGAGGGGCAGAAGCGATTCGCCGTGGCGCTTCGTTTCCCGACGGCCCTCTCGGATAATCCCGAAAAATTCGGTGAACTGCTTATCTCCGCCCCCAACGGGGCGCGAATACCTCTCAAGCAACTGGCCCGGGTCTATACCGAGGAGGGGCCGGCGCAGATCTCCAGGGAAAGCGGCTCGCGGCGCATAGTGGTTGAGTGCAACGTCTCCGGGCGCGACATGGGGAGCTTCGTGGCAGCGGCGCAACAGGCCATCGATGGCAAGGTCAAGCTCCCTCCCGGCTACTACGTCACCTGGGGGGGGCAATTCGAGAACCAGCAGCGGGCCATGGCGCGCCTCTCGGTCATCCTCCCCATCTGCCTGGCGCTCATCTTCGTCCTCCTCTTTTCTACCTTCGGGAGCGTGCGCCAGGCGTTCCTCATCATCCTCAACGTCCCCTTCGCCCTCATCGGCGGGATCGTCGCCCTGTTCCTGCGGGGGCTGCCTCTGTCGGTTTCCGGAGCCATCGGCTTCATCGCCCTGTTCGGAGTGGCGGTGCTGAACGGTATCGTCATGGTCTCCTACTTCAACAAGCTGCGGGAGGAGGGGACACCGCTCGACGACGCCATCGTTCAGGGTGCGGCGGTGCGACTGCGGCCGGTCCTGATGACGGCCCTGGTGGCCTCCCTCGGCTTCATCCCCATGGCCCTTTCACACGGCACCGGGGCCGAGGTGCAGCGCCCGCTTGCCACCGTCGTCATCGGCGGGCTTATAACGTCCACATTGCTCACCCTGGTGGTCCTGCCGACCCTTTATCACTGGTGGGAGGGAAGAGCGGAAATGAAGCTGAATAGAAAGGAGATAGTGCAATGAAACAGATAATCGCCTATATCAGGCCGGCAGTCCTTGAGCGAGTGACCGAGGCTCTGCGGGCAATCGATGGTCTCACCGGCATGAGCGTCATGGAAACAAGGGGCTTTGGACAGGGGAAGGGAGCTTCCTGCCGGGAACTCGATGATACTGAAATCACCTATTTCTGCAAGAAGGTCCGTATCGAGTTGATGGTTTCCGACGTAATCGTCTGGGAGGTTGTTGACACCATCCAGCAGAGGGCATGGACCGGTGAGCGGGGCGAAGGGAAGATATATGTCCTGACCGTGGAAGAGGCGGTGCGGATACGGACCAATGAACGGGGCGAAGTGGCTGTTTAAGCCGGGAAAGGAGTCGGTTATGAAAAAGACGAACTTATTGCTGCTTGTCATGTCATTGGCTGTCATAAGCGGTTGCGCAGAAAGTTCGGCGTTAATAAAAGCGAGCAGCACGAGTGTTCGCAGTGATGTCTTTCAGGAATTGAACGATGGAGGTCCCATACCGCTGGGGTATGCGGATTTGCGCATCATCTCCTCCCTGAAGACCCACAAGCCGGGCATTTATTCCAAGAAAGACCTCCATGGCACACCTGAATACAGGCTGCTTATCAATGTCGATGGCCAGGCAGTTCAGTTGCAGGGTAGTCTGTACGAGGAAAATATCGAGCCGCGGTGGCTTCGGGACCCCGAGGCCGGGGAGGGGGTACGGTACCGGTTCGGAAGAGATTTGCGACTGAAAGCGGGCAAGCACAGGATTGTCGTTGCCATCCCTGATGATGGACTCGCCGTCGAACGCGAAATAACATTGTCTGAAGGGAAAAATAATCTCGTGCTTGAGCCGATATACGGGGCAACTCCAGGAAAACAGCGTCCGGGTTTCTATGGAACAACAAGCTTTAAGGAAGGGATCAAATGGTTCCGGCTTAAGCTGAATGGGCAGGACATATAAAGGAGGAATGTATGGTGGATTCCCTGAAGGATAATGAAAGGTCTATAGTGGTAAGACGGCTTACCATGGCGGAATTGGCCGAGATTCTCGACAGCGTGGGAAAGCCATCGGGGAAGGAAGGGGTAAGCCGTTTTGATCTCTTGGAGAGCAAAGGGCCCCTTACAACGAGGACTCGGGAACACTTTTCGAAAACCGCCGCCCTCGGAGCAACTGAGAAAATATTAGCACTCGTAGCGCAATACCCTGAATGTGGAACTAAAAAGCTCGCAGACTCTCTTGTTCTCCAGGGGGTCTCATTGAGCCGTCAGGCAATCCATACTATCCTTGTCAAGCACAATTTAAACCGAGCCTCCATGCGCAAAACGTGGAGTAAGAATCAAAAGGAGCCCAAACCATGAAAAGAATCGTCTTGTCTGTCTCTGCTATCATTGTTGCTTTGGTTGCCGTACAAGCCTTTGCCTCCGCACAACCCGAAGGGAAGGACGAATGCCTGCTTTATGGAAAAAATTGTCCCAATGCTGTTGACAGTCTGCCGGAGCGTATAGCCACTGCTGTCCCATAGTTGATACATAAAAGAGAAGGCTCGGAGAGCTACTTGTGGTATATTCAGTTCGCCAAAACACGAATAAACACAAGGAGATCCGAGCCGTGGCCCATTGTAACACAGTGCTTAATCAAGTAGTCAGTTTTTTCAAGAGACATGAATTTGAATCCCTCGCCCGAAAGCACCATGTGGGGGGCAACTTCAGATCCTTCAACCGCTGGTCCCAGTTCATGGCGTTGCTTGTTGGTCAGCTTTCCGGACGGAAAACACTGCGTGACTTGGTGGAAAACTTGGCCGCACAAGGCCACAAGCTGTATCACCTCGGCATGAAGACGGTTACTCGCACAACCCTTGCCCGGGTAAACGAAGAGCAACCGCATGAACTTTACAAAGAGCTCTTTCACAAGATGCTGGGGCGCTGTCAGGCAATCGCGCCGAAGAATCGCTTCAAGCTGGATACAAAGATCTTCCTGCTGGATGCCACCATCATCAAGCTGAGCCTCAAGGTCTTTCCTTGGGCCACTTACCAACAGAAGAAGGGAGCCATCAAGCTTCACGTCGGCATCTCAGCCGACGGCTACTTGCCCGAATTCTTTGACATGACCACCGGCAAGGATCACGAAATCAACTGGGCAAAAGCCCTGAAGCTGCCGTCAGGGTCCTTCGCGATCTTCGACCGCGGTTACACCGACTACGCTTGGTATCAAGCGCTCACGACCAACGGCATTTTCTTCGTCGCCAGGCTCAAAGACAACGCCCTGGTCGAGTACTTCAAGAAACGCCGTGGCAGAAAAGCCAAAGGGGTCGTCGTTGACCAGGAGGTCGCGCTCAAGGGCGTCAAAGATAGGCTGCGGCTTGTCCAGTTCATCGCTGAGGACGGCAACGAGTATCGGTTCATTACCAACGCCAACCACCTCAAGGCTGATGCCGTGGCAGACCTTTACAAGGAACGGTGGCAGATAGAGCTGTTCTTTAAGTGGATCAAGCAGAACCTGAAGGTGAAGACGTTCCTGGGAACCTCCGAGAACGCCGTGCAGACTCAGCTCTGGATCGCCATGTGCGTTTACCTGCTGCTCGCGTGGCTGAAGTTCAAATCGAAGCTCGGGCTGTCCGCGCAACAGATGTTGCGGTTATTACAACTGAATTTGTTCGAGCGACGAAACCTGGAACACTTATTTCGACCACCGAAAATTACGCCAAACCCACAGCTGGCGCTGCTTTAAAGACTATGGGACAGCAGTGGCGTATAGCGAAACTGAAAAGAGAAATCGGTAAGGGTGAGATTGTCTATTCACCTGAAGAGCTGAAGAAGCTTGAACGCAAATTGAAGGAAGCGAACGAGATGCTTAGAGTCCTGCAAAAGAGATAATATTGAAAATTGTCCTGAGCATGACTTAAAAAGGCTCATAGGTAGTAGCTGTACAATAAGGAGCCATCATGATGTCACATAATACCAATATTCTGCTGACCACAATAAGAAGACATGTGCCAATCATTGCCCTTATCTCATATTTGTTTATCTTTGTTGTCAATTTGTATGCAGAAGTGGACAAAGTCAAACCAGGACAAGCAGGCAAGATCTTTGACAAGGCGTTCTTGCAATCAATAAGGAACGTGCTGCTTTATGAACAGATTGTTAAAATAGTAGGAGTCCCGGGAGTAAAGGTTGGGAATAGCACCCTCAAAATATCTGGTGAAAAATATCACTGGAATGGCCGGGAAAACTCCTCTTTCAACATACGAGTGAACTCCGGAAAGGTTGTCGATGCAAATGTCGTAACACCTGACGGCCGTATCGTATCTCTTGAAGGCAATGGCGAAGTAATTGATCTCGGGAAATAGTTCGGCATTATCCTGAGGAGGTGCCCATGAGACGCTGTGAAATATATATTGTGCTGATCGTGCTGTGTATTGTGGCTGCGAACAACTACGCTTTTGCCCTTGAAGAGAAAATGATCGATGGGATAATCGTACACGATAGCGGCAATCCAAAACTCACTGATAATTTTGGCTCGTCAGCAGAATCTGTGGATGACACAAGGTTCTGGCAATTCGCCAAGTGTATGATATAGCGCCACTTGTAGGCACTTTAGAGTTTTGAAACCGTACGCTTTTCTGACAGTCAGTTTAGCCTTGAGGTTCAGGCCCTCTACTGCGCCGCTGGAAAGTCGGCCTTTTGCCTTGAACCAGTTGAGAATCATCGGTTTGTGGCCGCGTAACATCCTGGCAACCTTCTTCATCGGCTCCAGGTCAGTTTGCAATGTTCTGGTCACCCAGCCGTCGAGAAACTTTCCGGCAAAGTCAGCCCGCTGGTAGTCCCAGAACTGCTGAAAATCCTCACGCAGCAGATACGCTTTGATTGACGAGAGGTTGAGTTTGAGCAAGTCTCCCAATCGCGATGTCTGTTTCTCGGACAGATTTTCTGGTCGCTTCAGCAGCAGCCAGCGTCCCTTTTCCAGGACATTCTCCTGCTTGGCGGCCTTGAACTCTTTGGCCTCGCTGCGCCGGACCTCGTCAATTGCCTCATTGAACTTCCGCATGATATGGAAGCGATCGAGGATGTTCAAGGCGTTAGGTGCCCTCTTGGCGATCACCTTGAGATACGGTGCCCACATGTCGCTACAGACAAACTTGAGCTTGGCGCTGCGCTCTTTGCCGAATTCGCGGAAGAAACGGAGCAGCGTTCTTACCCGACGTTCGGGGCCGCACCAGATGAGGCGTCTGGCACCGGCATTGATCTGATAGACCATGGTCAGGTACTTCTGGCCCTTGAAGACGGAAATCTCATCAACGCCGATTTCCGTAACGCCATCAAGGCTCCTGTTGGCCAGGCCGTAATCGACGACGAACTGCACCGCCCGGAATACGCTGTCCCAACTGGTCTTGAAGATTTCTGCCGCCTCTTTCCAGGATAGACGCCGTGCCCATCTGGCAAGGTAAACCTGGTAGGAGATGGTCATCTGCTCCTTGCCGTACCCCCAGGGCAATGCCTCAACCTTGATACCGTGGACAGGACAGGCAACCCGGCGGGGAGCGTAACGGAAGAAGACCTTGAACGCCCAGATCGGCACATACTCGAACAACCGGGCTGGTTGCGTGTCATAGGTCTTGCTCCGTTTGCCGCATTCAGGACACTCAGGTTTGCTGTTACGACGCGGCATAATGTCAATGATCAGTGCATCAAAACCGCCGACGGTTGCCAGCCGGCAGTCACCGTAAATGAAAGACTTGAAACGTTCGACCTTGTTCAGTAGAGTCTTGATAAGCATTGTCCCTCGCTGTGATGATTCGATAGTTTCTCGCAAAAACCATCTTATCCATCACTGAGGGGCAATGCCCTTATTTTTTCAACCCGCTACCCACAGATTCTGCGGAAGAGGCATAATTTTGTTGAGGATGTCTTGTCCCTCCTTCCGCCGGATATGCTCCAGGCATTGGAACCCCATCGAGAAGTAGTGTTAAAGGAAGCTCGTTTCAATGTCCGGGGTGATTATTGGCGACGGAAAGTTATCGGTATGAATGATTTCAAGAGGCGACTCGAATTGATATCGATCAAGGACAGCTATGAACTCGCCAGCCAACTGGGTAGCAGTGTGGAACATATCTTTGAAATTGCCATGCGTCCCAATGGCGATGATATGATGAATGAAGGTCTTCAAAGGAATTTGAAAGACGTGCTTAAAAGGTGGAGAAACGAAAAGTATGTGGTGAACTACCTCGGCTATAAAGGGCAATCCGTGGATGCCATACTTGCCTCTCTTTATGAGATGAAAAAGTACAGCAAAACTAACTTGTACCCGGACTTGGTTACAACTACAGCTGATTTGTGGAGTGCTATATGGCAAAGAGGCGGCGGCAAAACGCAACTGGTAACAAAAATATTTGTGAGAAAACCAGTTGATCTTAATTTGAGAAAAAGATAACCGTCCTGAGTTTACTGAAAATAAGGACTTATAGAAATGAAGCCGTCAAAGATTTGGAAATATATAAGGACCATATCAATAGCCTGCTTCTGCATCTTTATTGCCGTGCAGTCATTTGCGCAAGCACTTCCGCATAGTATTGCTCCTGACGTGCAAAAGATTAAATGCGAGACCGTGCAAATCCCATGTGATGATTGTCCCTGTAATGACGAGCATGGAGATCGGGAGTGTGATACCGCTTGTTCATGCTGTTCCAGCTTTGCATCGCTGCCGGAAAGTGTGATTTTCCTTTTTTCTCCGATTGCGGCCTTTTTTTCACCTGCTGAGCCACTGTTATTGATGCCACAAGTCTATTTTTCTATCTTTGTCCCTCCCCAAAACTGCTCCTGGACGTAAATCTCCGAGACCATGCTGAAACAAATTATTGCCGATTTTAATTCAGTTATTGTGTGCGTCTGGAAGCGTTATGCCTGCAGACTACTTGCAACAACCTGACGATTATATACAACCAAGGAGCATTATCGTGACATCAAATGAACAATCAGGATTCCGTTCCATCTGGGACTTTTTCTGCTCGCTTAAACTGACCATGTTTCTGTTTATCACCTTGGCGGTTATCTCCATCATAGGGACGGTAATCCCTCAAGGGGCGCCTCCCCCGGAGTATCTGCAGACCATCAGCCAGAACAAACTGAAACTCTATCAGGCTCTCGGCTTTTTCGACATGTACCATTCATGGTGGTTCATTCTATTGCTCTCCCTATTGTCCATGAATCTGATTGCCTGCTCCATCAAGCGACTACCCCATATCTGGAAGACGATCACCCAGCCGGTAATGGTCATGGGTGACGGCCTTGAGAAAACGCTGACAAACCTCACGACCATCGAGACACGGGGGGATGTGGCCACGCTCAGGGATCGGGTCGCCGCTGTCCTGAAGGCGGAATTCGCCGATCCCGTAATCACCGAAACCGACGGCGCTTTCCACCTTTTCGCCCAGAAGACTCCCTGGTCCCGGCTGGCTGTGTATGCCGTTCACTTGAGCGTGCTCGTCATATTTATCGGTGCAATCATCGGCTCTCTTTTCGGCTATAAGGGGTTCGTCAACATTCCTGAAGGAGAGAGTGTCGCTAGAGTCATGTCCCGCTCCGAAAAGGAAATCGATCTTGGCTTCGCGGTGCGCTGCGAAAAATTCAGCGTTGCCTTTTACGACACCGGCGCTCCCAAGGAATTTAAAAGTATTCTGACCGTGCTGGAGAACGGCCAACCGGTGCCGGGTTACAACCGGGTGCCGGTCATCGTCAACGACCCCCTATCCTACAAGGGAATCACCTTCTATCAGTCCAGCTACGGAAAACTGGGAGAGCACGAGTTCACCATCAGCGACTTGGACGGCAAAAATCCACAACCTCTGATGATCAAGAGTGGCGGCTCGGCAAAACTCCCGAACGGCAGCGGTATCTGCCTCCAGGAGACAACTCCGGACATCTCCCGCTTTCAACCCGGATTGAACGGACCGGCAGCCCAAGTGGAGGTTCATCTGGCAAATGGTGAGAACAAGACCTTCATCGTCTATTCCAACAATCCGGTCATGAACAGGATGAACCTCCCCTATACCGGAGGCAAGCTTCTACAGTACAGAGGAGGAGAGGAGTTTATGTACACCGGCCTGCAGGTGGCGAAAGACCCGGGCGTCTGGGTGGTCTGGCTCGGCTGTCTCCTGATGGTGGTGGGGATCTACGTCGCCTTCTTCATGTCACACCGGCGCATCTGGGTGCGCGTCGAAAAAGGAACCGTGACCATTGGGGGCAGTTCCAGCAAGAATCAGGGAGGGTTTCAGCTTTTCATGGAACGGCTAGTGACAAAGCTCAAGAAGCAACTTCCCATGGAGGATGACAAATGACCAGTTCACTTCTGTTCAATATAACCACATTACTCTATCTCGCTTCCATGCTGGCGTTCTTTGCCTTCATCGCCAGCCGTGCCAAGGCGCTCGGTACAGCAGGCACCGCCATTGCCTTTGGCGGTCTGCTTCTGCAAACAATAGCCATCGGTCTGCGCTGGAAGGAATCCTATGAACTCGGCGTCGGCCATGCGCCATTGTCGAATCTTTACGAGTCGGTAGTTTTCTTCTCCTGGACGATAGTCCTTATCTACGGTCTGCTTGACCTTAAGTACAAGTACCGGGTCATCGGCGCTTTTGTCATGCCTTTCGCCCTGCTCGGCATGGCCTGGGCGCAACTCGGTCTCGACAGCGGCATCCAACCGCTTGTGCCGGCTTTGCAGAGCAACTGGCTCCTCTACCACGTGATTACCTGCTTTCTGGGCTACGCCGCCTTCGCTGTTGCCTGCGGCATCTCAATCATGTACCTGATCCGCGAAAATCATGAAAAGCTGAAGGACGCCAGTGAGCAAAGCATTGTCGCAACTTTTCCGGCAAGCAAAATCCTCGACGACCTGAACTACAAGTCGATCATGTTCGGCTTTCCGCTGCTGACCCTGGGGATCGTGACCGGTGCAGCCTGGGCCAATTATGCTTGGGGAACCTACTGGAGCTGGGACCCGAAGGAAACCTGGTCGCTGATTGTCTGGTTTGTCTACGCGGCCTTTCTCCATGCCCGGATTACCCGCGGTTGGGCCGGACGGCGGGCTGCCTGGCTGTCGATCATCGGCTTTGCCGCGACCATCTTCTGTTATCTCGGGGTGAATCTGTTCCTTTCAGGGCTTCACAGCTACGGTGGGTAAAACCACCGTGAGAACGTGCCGTACATACTTTGCTGCTTGTCCTGAGCAGGACATTAAAAGGCTCGTTCGATTCAGTCGAATGAAAAGGACTTTCGATGATCCGACAACATGCAACCCTTGAACTGAATATTAGCGGCATGGATTGCTCCGGCTGCGCCAGACACCTGGAGAGCGTAGCAAAGAGAATTTTCGGAGTGACCAAGGTGACGACACTGCTTAGCGACCGCAAGGTTGAGTTTCTCTACGATCCGGCCAAGACCACTTCGGCGGCGATTCGCGAGAGTATTGCGGCTGCGGGCTATGCCACCATTTCCGAGGAGTGAATTCATTGCAACCATTTTCGTCAGATGTTAACTATTTTGAATAATCAATCGTTTAACCATGTATGACTGGTCGTTCAAAAAACTGAAGCGTCTGTTCGTGGCAGTATTCGGCATTACTATTCTACTCATTGGTATTGCCATGATAGTTCTGCCCGGTCCGGCCATCGTAGTTATCCCGATTGCATTGGGCATTCTCGCCACAGAATTTGCCTGGGCGCGCAGACTGCTTCACATAGTACGTGAGCGGATACAACGCTCTGCCAGCAACTCTAATAAAAACGAAAAGTAAAATCCGATATGAAATGCCCAATCATGTACATGAGTTGATTTTAATATGGCAGAATGTATAATTCTCCCATATTGAACGTGCACTCACTACAACGGAGAATATACATCATGAAACACATCGTCTTGATTGCTCTTATCAGCGGGATTATCGCACTATGCGGGTGCTCGTCCGAAAAGGCTCCAGCGCCGCAGCAACAGATTCCTGCCATTACACTCTCCCCTGCAGACAAAGAAAAGCTGATGGCATTTCAAAAAGAAATTCTGAGCGTCGAAAACCTCACGAATAAGGCCATTAAATTGGCGGTTGATGAACTGAAAAATGTCATCACAGGTGGTGAGGTATCAGTCAGCCTGCCCACTATTATTGACAAGGCAAAAACGGAATGTCTGCAGGCTGGTGAGTTACTGGCAAAAAGGGCCATCCCGGACGCGCTTCCACCCGAGGCGAAAAATCTTCTTGTCGAAGGCAAAACCGGCTTGGTTGTAGCCTATAAGGCCTATGCAGAATCATTTGATGCCATCAAAAGCTTTGTAGCGGATAAGAACCCTATGGCCCTTCTCGAATATCGAAAGAAAAATGCATTGGCGC
>JAJZRX010000067.1 GCA_021850095.1 Deltaproteobacteria bacterium | reverse complement strand
TCAGATTCAGTCCGGCCGGTTTATTCAGCCGCAACTTTGGATCCATCCAGGTTGAGTCCCAGCGCTTCCTTGCGGGAAAGCTTGATCTTGCCGTTTTTGTCGATGCCGATGCATTTCACCAGCACCTGATCCCCTTCGTTCAACACATCGGTGACCAGCTTGACCCGGGTGGTGTCCAGCTCGGAGATATGAACCAGTCCGTCGGTGCCGGGCATGATTTCCACAAAAGCGCCGAAGTCCATGATCTTGCGAACGGTGCCCATGTAGAGTTTGCCCTCTTCTGCCTCGTCGGTCAGACCGCGGATCATCTGGATAGCCAGGTCGCAGGCTTCCTTGTTGGTGCTGGCGATGTTGATCCGCCCGGTATCTTCGATATCCACGGTCACGCCGGTGGTCTCGGTGATGTTGCGGATGTTTTTGCCGCCGGTGCCGATCACGTCGCGGATGCGGTCGGTTTTGATCCAGATGGTGGTGATGCGCGGAGCATAGGCCGACATCTCGGGCCGTGGCGCGGCCAGGGTTTCAGCCATCTTGCCCAGGATGTGCAGGCGACCTTCGCGGGCCTGCTTGAGAGCCTGCTGCATGACCTCTTTGGTCACGCCGCCGATCTTGATGTCCATCTGCAGGGCGGTCACGCCCTCGGCGGTGCCGGCCACTTTGAAGTCCATATCGCCCAGGTGGTCTTCGTCACCCAGGATGTCGGACAGGATCGCGAATTTCTCGCCTTCCTTGATCAGCCCCATGGCGATACCCGCCACCGGGGCGGTTACCGGAACGCCGGCATCCATCAGTGACAGACAGCCGCCGCAAACAGCCGCCATGGAGGAAGAACCGTTGCTCTCCAGGGTTTCGGCCACGATGCGGATCGTGTAGGGGAAATCGTCATGCTGGGGAATAACAGCCGACAGTGCCCGCTCGGCCAGCATGCCGTGGCCAATCTCGCGGCGGCCGGGAGCCAGACGGAAGCTGGTCTCACCCACCGAGAAGGGCGGGAAGTTGTAATGCAGCAGGAAGCGCTTGCGGGATTCGCCGTACAGTGAATCGATGCGCTGCTCGTCGCTGGAGGTACCCAGAGTGGTGGTTACCAGCGACTGGGTTTCGCCGCGGGTAAACAGGGCCGAACCATGCACGCGCGGCAGCAGGCCGGCTTCGGTGCTGACCGGACGGATGGTGGTGGTTGTGCGGCCGTCGATACGGATGCCGGTGTCGAGGATGTCGGCGCGCACGCGCTCATATTCGAAGTCGCCCAGAAATGCCTTGATCTGCTTGGCCGAACCTTCGAACTCATCCTTGAGGGCCTCGATGGTTTCGTCCCTGATCAGATCGATCTGGTTGTGGCGCTCCTGCTTGGTTTTGAGCTTGACCGCCTCACCGATGCGGTCGTAGGCCAGCTCGCGCACCCGGGCCAGAAGCGGCTCATCCACGGTGATCGGGGCGATTTCACGCTTGGGAACACCGGCTTTGCGCTGCAGCTCTTCCTGGGCCTCGATCAGCGGCAGTACCGCTTCCTTGGCAAAGAAGATCGCGTCCAGCAGATCGGCTTCGGAAACGAACTTGGCCTCACCCTCAACCATGATGACCGCATCGCGGCTGGCGGCCACAACGATCTCGATATCGCTCTTCTCCAGCTCTTCGGCGGAGGGGTTGCAGATCAGTTTACCGTCCACGCGGCCGACCTTGACGCCGGCGATCGGGCCGTTGAAAGGCGCGTCCGAGATCGTCAGGGCAGCCGAGGCGCCCAGCATGGAAAGGATGGCGGGATCGTTATCCTTGTCGGCCGACACGACGGTAGCCATGATCTGGGTGTCATTGAGGAAGTTTTCCGGGAAAAGCGGACGGATCGGACGATCGATCAGGCGGCAGGTCAGGGTTTCCGGATCGGAAGGGCGCGCTTCGCGCTTGAAAAACCCGCCCGGTATCTTGCCGCCGGCATAGGCTTTCTCGGTATAGTTGACGGTCAGGGGAAAGAAATCCTGCCCTTCCTTGGCGGATTTCGCCGCCACGGCAGTTACCAGCACCACCGTATCGCCACTGCTGACCACAACGGCGCCGCTGGCCTGCTTGGCCATCTTGCCGGTGGACATCGTAATCGTTCTGCCGCCAAACTCAACCTGTACACTCTGTTCCATATTCAATTCTCCTCTACGGTTGCGTTGGGGCCGTCGCTACAATTTCTCCACCTGCAACGGATGCGAAGAAACTCTACCCACGTCCCCAACAAAAATAAAAAGGGCCGCGAAGCCCTCTTTCAAAATGAGCACAGCAAAAAATGGGGTTGGCAATATACCTGCGCGAAACAGGTATACTGCCTGCCATTACCTGCGTATGCCGAGTCGTTCGATGACCTTCTTGTACCTGTCCAGCTCTTTGCCCTTCAGGTAGTCCAGAAGGCGCCTCCTCTGGCCGACGAGCTTCAAAAGCCCGCGACGGCTGTGGTGGTCCTTTTTGTGGATCTTGAAATGCTCGGTCAGATAAGTTATCCGCTCGGTCAGAATTGCGATCTGAACCTCGGGAGAACCTGTGTCGCTTTCATGTTTCTTGAACTCGTTGATGATTTCCTGCTTCTTTTCGGTTGCCAGCACTGTCTGCACCTCCCCTCATCTGCGTTTGTATCAGAATAATAAAAAATTATTCTTCGTTAGAGCTGGATTTAATATCACATAACAACTGATAAGTAAACACCTATCTGTCACAATCAAATCTCTTTTACTGTATTCATAACCGATCAGCCACCGGGAATATGTACAAAAAACTTCTTGACTCCGGGACCGCTTTCGGTTTATTAGATCGTTTCCCATGGTGGCTATGGTGAAGCGGTTAACACTTACGACTGTGACTCGTACATTCGAGGGTTCAAATCCCTCTAGCCACCCCAAATTTTCAAAAGCCGCGTCGCAACGACGCGGCTTTTTTCGTTCCGATTCTACCCCGACTCCTGCAGTGACCACCCCGCAAGACATATACATTTTGCGTCAGCTTAAAACCATAAGATACATTCTGATACAAATTAAGACTCCGCAAAGAGCCGTCCCCTAGCCCACTTCGGCATACTCCCGCAGCCTGAACTCGGCTCCCAGCGATTCCGCCAGACAACGGCAGGCTTCCACGTCGCTGCCCGGCACGGTCACGGCGCTGGCCACCACCTGCGGAATGTGTTTTTTCGCTTCGCGGATGAAGTCGCAGACCCCGGCAAAACCGGCGTTGCCAAAGGGAGTATTACAGAGCCGGTCATATTCGGCCGCATCGGCGGCATTCAGGCTGACCGAAACCGTATCCACCAGGCCGGCCAGCTCCGGCAGGATATTGCGGCCATGCACCAGATTGGCCTGACCGTCGGTGTTGATGCGCACCCGGCAGCCGCGCCGCTTCAGCTCACCCGCCACCTGTTTGACCAGATCAAGCCGGATCAGCGGCTCACCGTAGCCGCAGAAAACGACTTCATCATACCCCTCGGTCGTGCCGAGCGCCGTCATGACCTCCCCAAAGGAGGGCTCGCCATCCAGCAGCAGATTGTGCCCCTTGACGGTGAAATCGTCGAATTTTGCGCAGAAACTGCAGCGGTTGGAGCAGCGGTTGGTGATGTTCAGGTACAGCGAATTGCGGATGCGGTAGGCGATCTTGGTGGATTGGTCCCACAGGCGGATGCCGAACAGATCACGCACGTTCTTGGTGGTGATGCGGGCCACATCCTCCAGGGTCAGGCCTTTGATTTCGGCGACTTTTTCAGCCGCCAGCCGCACATAGGCCGGCTCGTTGCGCTTGCCGCGATGGGGAACCGGGGTCAGGTAGGGGCAATCGGTCTCCACCAGCATCCGCTCGATGCTGACGCCCCGCACCACATCCCGTAGCGCCTGATTGGATGAATAGGTGACCGTTCCGGGAATCGAAATATAAAAACCCATTCCGATCGCCTGGGCCGCCATGGCGGCATCGCCCGAGAAACAGTGCAGAACGCCCCGCCTGGCCTGTTCTTCCCGCAGGATGGCCATGACCCGCTCATGGGCGTCACGGTCGTGGACGATCACCGGCAGATCCAGCTCCACCGCCATCTTCAAAAAACGGCGGAAGACGGCCTCCTGGGCATCCCGGGGCGAGCGGTCGCGGTAAAAATCAAGCCCGATCTCGCCGATCGCCACCACCTTGGGGCTGGATTGTGCCAGATCGCGGATTACGCCATAGCTTTTTTCCGTCACGCGCCCGGCATCGTGGGGATGGATGCCGACTGCGGCATACAGCTGGGGATATTTTTCAGCCAGCTCAAGCGACTCGCGGCTGGATTCGATATCGGTACCGACCACCAGCATGGCCGCCACGCCGGCGTCGGCGGCGCGCGCCAGCATGTCATCAAAATCGCCGGCATAATCACGGTAGTAGATATGGGCATGGGAATCGATCAGAACCGTTTTGCTCTCGTTCATCGTTTACCCTTTCAGCTCTTCCTTCAGGCCTTCCACCACCGCCTTGACTTCGGCGATCATGTCGGCCGCCTGGGGCGATTTTTCATGTTTCAGGTACTGTTCGAAGTGAGCAATCGCATCGGCGGTGCGATCCTGATCCATGCAGATGCCCCCCAGGGTCAGGTAGGCCATGCCGTAGGCCGGATCCAGACGCACCGCTTCCAGACACTCCTCCTCGGCTTCTTCCAGCTCCTCCAGGTCGTAATACAGCTCGCCCAGATTGAAATGGGCGGCCGGATCTTCCGGATCGATCTCGACCCCTTTTTCAAAGGCCTTGATGGCCCCCTCCACGTCACCCTGCCCGTAGAGCGCATCCCCCAGGGCATTCCAGGCAAAGACGTTCTCCGGCTCCAGCTCCAACGCCTGATTGAAAGCCCGGATGGCGTCTTCGCTGCGCTCCTGGCTGTTGTGGACCAGCCCGATGCTGACCAGCGCATCGGCATCCTTGGGATCGATCTCCAGAACTTTGCTGTAGCAGGCGATGGCGTCCTTGTGCTTTCCGGCTTCAAAGAGCATATCCCCCAGGGTTGTCAGCGCATCGGCGTCTTCCGGAGCCAGCTTGAGCCCTTCGCGGTAGCGGCTGATCGCCTCATCCAGCTGACCGTTCTCGGCCAGCGCATCCCCCAGATAGAACCAGCTGTCGGGCAGATTCTGGTGATCTTTCCAGTAGCCTTCCAGCACGGTGATGGCTTCCTTAAGCTTGCCCGAATCGAGCAGATCCAGCCCGTTTTTCAGCGTCGCGTCAATTGTTGTATCGTTCATGGCTGTTCCCCTGTTCTTTGTGTGATGATCGTCATACTGCGGAGCGATACGATAGCAGACAGGCGTCCACTTTTCCAGCGGATATGCGCCATCAGTATTTTACATTCCATCACAAACGCTCTATACTCCCCCCAAATCCAGCTCACCGGGGCCTTCCGATGAAAGAAACCCAGCAATCCTTAAGCCTGCGCACCCTCGAAGACATCAGCACTATCATCCTGCATTCCCACGATCTGCAGGAAACGCTCGACAACATCGTCAATCTGGTCGCCAAACGCATGTCCAGCGAAGTCTGTTCGATCTATCTGCTGGAAAGCGACGGCGAAACCCTGGTGCTGAAGGCAACCAAGGGTTTGTCAAAAACATCGGTCAACCGGGTTTCGATGAAGGTTAATGAAGGTTTGACCGGTCTGGCGGTCGAGAACCGTGACATGGTCATGACCGACAACGCCCCCTCGCACCCGCGCTACAAGTATTTCAAAGAAGCCAAGGAAGAGAAGTTCCTTTCTTTTCTGGGGCTGCCGCTGTTCGAGCACAAGGCGCCCATCGGCGTCATCGTCATCCAGACCCGCGAAGCACGCCGCTTCAGCGATGACGAGATCAGCGCCCTGCGCACGATCACCTTCCAGATCGGCAGCATCATCCACAACGCCCGCCTGCTGGATTCGATCCAGCACAAGGAGCAGGAGCGGGCCTGGTTCGAGCAGGAGCTGGCCAAAGTCAAAAACGGCTCGGCCGGTACGCCTGAAGCGTCAAAACCGGCCGGCAAGAAGGGCTCCCCATCCCGAATGCTGGCCGGCACGGCGGTATCGGGCGGCTTCAGCCGCGGCAAAGTCTATATTCTGGACCGTTTTAACGACAAGGTGGTGACACTGGCCAAAGTCGGCAGCAAAGCCGAGGAGTTGGAGAAGTTCAATCTGGCTCTGGAAAAGACCAAGATTCAGACCATCTACATGGAAAAACGGGTCAGCGAAACCCTTTCGGCCGACGACGCCGCCATTTTTCACACCCATCTGATGATTCTGGAGGATCGCGGCTTTTCTTCCAAAGTCATTGACCTGATCGAACAGGGTCTGGGAGCCACCCACTCGGTTCACGACGTTGTCCAGCACTATATCCAGGCTTTTTCGGCTATGGCCGACCCCTATCTGAAGGAACGCTCGGCCGACATGGAGGACATCGGACGGCGGGTTATCGATGCGATTGTCGGCAACAACACCAACGACATCATGCTGAAGGAAAAGCGGGTCATCGTGGCCGAGGAAATCTTCCCCTCCAATCTGGCCATGCTGGATCATGACAAGATCCTGGGCATCGTCACCGAGAAGGGCAACATCTATTCCCATGCCGCCATCATGGCCAAATCTCTGGGAATCCCGGCTGTGCTGGGTATTGAAGGATTGATGTCGGCCGCCAACGTCAAGGACGAGATCATCGTGGACGGCACCTCCGGCCACATCTATCTCAACCCGGATAGCGCCATCAAAAAGGAATACGTGCGGCTGGAGCAGGATCATGCCGGCCGCATGAAGGAGCTGGAGGGGCTGCGCGACCTGCCGGCCGTCACGACCGACGGGGTGGCGATCACCTTGAGCGCCAACATCGGCCTGATCTCGGACGTCAAGGTCGCCAACCTGCATGGCGCCCAGGGGGTCGGCCTGTACCGCACCGAGTTCCCCTACATGGCCCGTTCGGCCTTCCCCAACCGTGAAGAACAGGCCGGCATCTACCGCAAGATTCTGGAGGGTTTTCCGGGACAGAGTGTCAATATCCGCACCCTGGACATCGGCGGCGACAAAGGGCTGTCCTATTTTTCCTACCCGGCCGAGGACAACCCCTTCCTGGGATGGCGGTCGATCCGCGTCTCGCTGGAGCGCCAGGACATCTTCAAGGAGCAGCTGGCCGGTATACTGCTGGCTTCCCAGGCCGGCAACCCGACCATCATGTTCCCGCTGATCAGCAGCCTGGATGAGATCCGCCAGATCAGAGAGATCCTGACGGTGGTCAGAAACGAACTGCTGCGCGAGGGGCACGATGTGCGCGGCTACATTCCGTTTGGAATCATGATCGAGATACCGGCTGCGGTGCAGATCATCGAATATCTGGTCAAGGAAGTGGATTACGTCAGCATCGGCACCAACGACCTGATCCAGTACACCCTGGCGGCCGACCGCAACAACGCCCGCGTCGGGCAGTATTACGATCCGCACCATCCCGCCATCCTGCATTCGATCAAGCGCGTGGCCGACGCGGCCGCCAAGGCCGGCAAAAAGGCTTCTGTCTGCGGCGAGATGGCGGCCGATCCGCTCAACGCGCTGATTCTGGCCGGCATGGGTGTCCGCGAGTTCAGCCTCTCGGCCCCCAGCATCCCGATCATCAAGCAGGCCCTCCGCAATCACAGCATCGAGACCTGCCGCAAACTGGCGCGCTCGGTGCTGACCTGCCGCAGCAGCGCCGACATCCGCCGCTGCCTGGCCAGTGCCCGAAAGAAACTCACCCTGTAGACAGCCAATAGTGATGGTATCGCACGTAAAGTTTGGGCAATTCCGATTGCAACAAGTACTTTAATTTGTACCAGCTTGCTGTCAGGCCAATAGCCATTTAAACGGAAATAATAAAGGAGTATCAAAGGTGTCAAGTCTCCAACAACGAGCCGAGCTGCAAGCCCAAATCTGGAAAATAGCCAACGATGTCCGCGGCTCCGTCGATGGATGGGATTTTAAACAATTCGTTTTAGGCTCGCTGTTCTACCGCTTTATCAGCGAAAACTTCTCCAACTACATCGAAGCCGGTGATGATAGCGTCAACTATGCTGCCCTTGAAGACAGTGTCATCACCCCGGAAATCAAAGACGATGCGGTCAAAACCAAAGGGTATTTCATCTATCCCAGCCAGCTTTTTTTAAATGTTGCCAAAAACGCCAACGACAACGAAAACCTGAACACCGATTTGGCTGCTATCTTCTCCGCCATCGAAAGCTCCGCCAACGGCTACCCGTCCGAACACGATATTAAGGGGCTCTTTGCCGATTTCGACACCACCAGCAACCGGCTCGGCAACTCCGTCAAAGACAAAAACAGCCGTCTGGCGGCGGTTTTGAAAGGCGTGGCAGGGCTTAACTTCGGCGATTTTGAGGATAACAAGATCGACCTTTTCGGTGATGCCTACGAATTTCTTATCTCCAACTATGCCGCCAATGCGGGCAAATCCGGCGGTGAATTTTTCACCCCCCAGCACGTTTCCAAGCTGATTGCCCGGCTTGCCATGCACAAACAGACCACGGTCAATAAAATCTATGACCCGGCATGTGGCTCCGGCTCTCTGCTGCTGCAGGCGAAAAAGCACTTTGATAACCACATTATCGAAGACGGCTTCTTCGGGCAGGAGATCAACCACACCACCTACAACCTGGCCCGGATGAATATGTTTTTGCACAACATCAACTACGACAAGTTTGACATTGCTCTCGGTAACACTCTGCTGGAACCCCATTTTGGCGATGAAAAACCCTTTGATGCCATTGTCTCCAATCCCCCCTACTCGGTGAACTGGATCGGCAGCGATGACCCCACCCTTATTAACGATGACCGCTTTGCCCCTGCCGGTGTGCTTGCCCCAAAATCCAAAGCCGATTTTGCCTTTGTGCTCCACGCCCTCAGCTACCTCTCCGGCAAAGGACGCGCGGCCATTGTCTGCTTCCCCGGCATCTTCTACCGTGGCGGTGCAGAGCAGAAAATCCGCCAGTATCTGATCGATAACAACTTCGTTGAAACGGTTATCTCATTGGCGCCAAACCTCTTTTTCGGCACCACCATTGCGGTGAATATTCTGGTTCTCTCCAAGCATAAAACCGATAACCTTACCCAGTTTATTGATGCCAGCGGCCTGTTTAAAAAAGAGACCAATAACAATCTGCTCACCGCTGCCCATATCGAACAGATCATGGAGATGTTCGATAGTAAAGAAGATGTTTCCCATCTGGCGAAATCGGTTGATTACACCGATATCGCCAAAAACGACTACAATCTTTCTGTCAGCTCCTATGTTGAAGCCAAAGACACCCGCGAGGTTGTGGATATTCAGCAGCTCAATGCCGAGCTGAAAACCACGGTGGCGAGAATTGATCAGCTTCGTAAGGATATTGATGCCATTGTGGCGGAGATTGAAAGTGGGGGAGTCGAGGCATGAGGGTGAAAAGTGTGCCATACGATGTGATTATTTACAAAAGCGATGCAGAAAGCACAAAGATTTCTGTTCGGGTTGAGAATGAGACTGTTTGGCTGACGATAGAACAGATGTCTGAGTTGTTTAACAAAAGCCGCTCGACAATCAACGAGCATATTCTAAATATTTTCAAGGAAAAAGAACTGTTAGAAGAGGAAACGGTGAGAAAAATCGGAAATTCCGATTTTTCTACAAAACCAACAAATTTCTACAACCTTGATGTGATTATTTCTGTTGGATATCGTGTGAAATCTTTGCAGGGAACCCGATTCAGGCAATGGGCAACGCAGAGATTGAAGGAATACCTTGTAAAGGGATTTACCCTTGATGATGAACGACTGAAAAACGGTGGCGGGCGCTATTTTCGTGAGCTGTTGCAACGCATTCGCGACATTCGTTCCAGCGAACGCAACCTATATCAGCAGGTGACGGATATTTACGCCACCGCAATTGATTACGACCCTAAATCCGTCATGACACGGGAATTTTTCGCCACGGTGCAAAACAAGATGCACTACGCCGCCCACAAACATACTGCCGCCGAGGTGATTTATGATCGTGTCGATAACAGCAAACCGCTGGTTGGCATGACCAATTTCAAAGGTGACTACATCACCAAAAGCGATGTGGGGATTGCCAAAAACTATTTGACCGAAAAAGAGCTGACTGTACTGAATTTGCTGGTTTCACAATTTCTCGACTTCGCCGAGCTGCAAGCCCTGGAAGAGCACGCCATGACAATGGCGGAATGGATTGCCGAACTTGACCGTCAGCTCCTTGGTAACCGCCGTGAATTGCTCACCCACAAAGGGGGTGTTTCGAAGCGGCAAGCCATTGAAAAGGCCGAAAAAGAATTTGAAACATACCGTGCGCGAGAGATGCGGCAGTTGGAAAGTGATTTCGACAAGGCGGTTAAGGAACTTGGGAAATCGGGTAGTGACGTATGAGTACGCTGAACTTTATGGAGAAGCTGCTTGATGGGGTTGCGGTGGAGTGGCAACCTTTGGAGCAGGTCGCAAAAATAAAACATGGAAAAGATTGGAAAGGCTTAGGTGGAGGCGATGTTCCAGTTTACGGCTCAGGCGGCATTATGGGATATGTCGATACATATTCATATGACAAGCCATCCGTTCTGATTCCTCGAAAAGGCTCGATTACAAATATTTTCTATGTTGAGTCGCCATTTTGGAATGTTGACACAATTTACTATACAGAAATTGATGAATCTAAAATTACCCCGAAATATCTTTATCATTTTATTAAAACGATTGATCTAATGGCACTGGACACTGGATCTGGAAGACCAAGCCTTACACAAGCCATATTGAATAAAATATTTATCCCCATCCCATGCCCTGAAAACCCGGAAAAATCGCTTGAGATACAAGCAGAAATCGTCCGCATTCTGGACACCTTCACCGAGCTTACAGCCGAGCTTACAGCCGAGCTTACAGCCCGCAAAAAGCAATACACCTACTACCGCGACCAGTTGTTGAGTTTTGAAGACGGAACCACGAAAGACACGAAAAACACGAAAGGGGTTGAGGTCGAGTGGAAGACGTTGGGGGAGGTTGGCGAATTTATTCGTGGAAAACGTTTTACCAAGGCTGATTATGTCGAAGACGGAATTAGTGTTATCCACTACGGGGAGATATACACTCAGTACGGCGTTTATACTACTCATTCGCTATCTCAGGTTAGAGCTGATATGGCTGGGGCTCTACGCTATGCGGAACCTGGAGACGTAGTGATAACCGATGTCGGGGAGACCGTTGAGGATGTTGGTAAAGCTGTGGCATGGCTTGGCGATGAAAAAGTCGCAATTCACGACCACTGTTATGCTTTTCGGCATTCAATGAACCCGAAGTATGTTTCCTACTGTATGCAAGCAACATCATTCATTGCCGAAAAGGCAAAGTATGTGGCTAGAACCAAGGTCAACACATTGTTGATTAACGGGTTTTCAAAAATGTTAATCCCGATTCCGTATCCGAACGATCCGGAGAAATCCCTCAACGAACAAAAGCGCATCGTCGCCATCTTGGATAAATTCGACGCTCTCACCAACTCAATCAGCGAAGGTTTGCCGCGTGAAATTGAATTGCGCCAAAAGCAGTATGAGTATTACCGCGATATGCTGTTGAGTTTTCCGAAACCGGAGGCAAATTCATAAACCACGAAAAGCACGAAAAACACGAAATGAAAGGCCCTGGTTTTAAAATTTTCGTGCCTTTCGTGTCTTTCGTGGTTAAAAAAGGCAAATCAATGGACGAAAAAATTCTGTTTAAGGATGAATGCTACAAGATTCAGGGTGCAATCTTTGAAGTTTACCGTGAGATGGGCTGCGGCTTTCTCGAGGCGGTGTATCAGGAATGCTTGGAGAAGGAACTAACGCAAAGAGGAATCCCATTTGTCGCCCAGCAGGAACTACAACTGACATACAAAGGTGAAAATCTCCGGCAAACCTATAAACCCGACCTGATTTGTTATGGACAAATCATCGTTGAGCTTAAAGCAGTAAAAGATATTGCCGCAGAGCATAAAGCACAGGTGCTTAACTATTTGAAAGCAACCGGAATGAAACTCGGCCTGCTGGTCAATTTTGGAACGTATCCTCAAGCGTCAATTACACGGCTGGCGCTTTAACCTTTCGTGTCTTTCGTGCTTTTCGTGGTTAAAAATAAGGATCACAAATGATTGATTACACCACCATCGCAGAGTCCAACAACTTCATCGTTCTGGATAAATACACCCGGACCTGCCAGGTGTGTGAAACCTACCAGAGCGAATACGACCTGGAGCGGGAGTTTATTCAGGATTTGCAGAATCAGGGCTACGAATTTCTGCCCGATGTAAAAACCCCCGATGCCTTGCTGAAAAATGCTCGTGTGCAACTGCAAACCCTCAACAGCGTGCAGTTTCTAGAGGGTGAATGGCTCCGCTTTCTGGAGGAGTTTTTAGACAAGCCGAGCGATTCCATCGTCGACAAAACCCGCAAGATCCACGACAACTACATCCACGATTTTGTCTTTGATGACGGCCATATCCAAAACATTTACCTCTTCGACAAAAAAAATATCTCCCGCAATAAAGTGCAGGTTATTTCACAGTTTGAACAGGTCGGATCACACGCCAACCGCTACGACGTGACCATTCTGGTCAATGGTTTGCCCTTGGCGCAGATCGAACTGAAAAAACGGGGCGTCGCCATCCGTGAGGCCTTCAATCAGGTGCACCGCTACAGCAAAGAGAGCTTTAATAGCGACAATTCCCTGTTTAAATATCTGCAAATTTTCGTCATCTCAAACGGCACCGACAGTCGTTACTTTGCCAACACCACCAAGCGGGATAAAAACAGTTTCGATTTCACCATGAACTGGGCAAAAGCAGACAACACCCTGATCAAAGACCTCAAAGATTTCACCGCCACCTTCTTTCAGAAAAAAACGCTGCTCGAAGTCCTGCTGCGCTATTCCGTGTTTGATACCAGCAACACGCTTCTCGTGATGCGTCCCTACCAGATCGCCGCCACCGAACGGATTTTATGGAAAATCAACTGCACGCACCTGGCGAAAAACTGGAGCAGAACCGAAAGCGGCGGGTTTATCTGGCACACCACCGGTTCAGGCAAAACCCTCACCAGCTTCAAAGCGGCGCGACTGGCAACAGAACTCGATTTTGTGGATAAAGTCTTTTTCGTGGTTGACCGTAAGGATCTCGATTTCCAGACCATGAAAGAGTATCAGCGTTTTTCCCCCGATAGCGTCAACGGTTCCGAAAGTACCGCAGGGCTGAAACGAAACATCGAAACCGATGACAACAAAATCATTGTCACCACCATTCAGAAACTCAACAACCTGATGAAGAGCGAAGACAACCTGCCCATCTACCAAAAACAGGTGGTGTTTATCTTTGATGAATGCCACCGTAGCCAGTTTGGTGAAGCTCAAAAGAATCTCAAAAAGAAATTCAAAAAATTCTGTCAGTTCGGCTTTACCGGCACCCCCATTTTCCCGGAAAATGCCCTCGGCGCTGAAACCACCGCCTCTGTCTTTGGCCGTGAACTGCACTCCTATGTCATCACCGATGCCATCCGCGATGAAAAAGTGCTGAAATTCAAAGTAGACTATAACGATGTCCGCCCGCAGTTTAAAACCATTGAATCGGAACAGGACGAGAAAAAACTCACCGCTGCCGAAAACCGACAGGCCTTGCTGCACCCCAATCGTATTCAGGAAATTTCCCAGTACATTCTAAATACGTTCCGGCAGAAGACCCACCGGCTGGGCGCCACGGGTAAAGGCTTTAATGCCATGTTTGCCGTGAGCAGTGTGGATGCGGCCAAGATGTATTATGAAACCCTTAATAACCTGCAGAAAGGGTGCGACAAACCGCTCACCATTGCCACCATCTTCTCCTTTGCCGCCAATGAAGAACAGGATGCCATCGGGGATATCCGTGACGAGAGCTTTGAAATCTCGGCCATGGAGAGCAGCGCCAAGGAGTTTTTGAGTGCCGCAATTAAAGACTACAATGCCCTCTTCAAAACCAATTACGGCGTCGATAGTAAAGAGTTCCAGAACTATTACCGCGACCTCTCTTCACGGGTAAAAAAGCAGGAAATCGATCTAATTATCGTTGTCGGCATGTTCCTGACCGGCTTCGACGCGCCCACGCTGAACACGCTCTTTGTCGATAAAAACCTCCGCTATCACGGTTTGATCCAGGCCTATTCCCGAACCAATCGTATTTATGACGCCACCAAGTCCTTTGGCAATATCATCACCTTCCGTAATTTGGAACAGGCTACCATTGATGCGATCACACTGTTTGGCAACAGCAACACCAAAAATGTTGTGCTTGAGAAGAGTTATAAAGAGTACCTGGAAGGGTTTACCGATGTAGTCACCGGTGAAGCCCGTCGTGGTTATCTGGATATTGTGGCCGAGCTGCAGCAGCGGTTCCCCGATTCCTCAACGGTTGAAAAAGAGAAAGATAAAAAGGATTTCGCCAAGCTGTTCGGTGAATACCTGCGGGTTGAAAATATCCTGCTGAACTACGATGAATTTGCAGGGTTACAGGCATTGCGTAATTTGGATACCACCGACCCGAAGGCCGTTGAAGAGTTTAAGGCGAAGCACTATTTAAGCGATGAACAGTTCGCCGCAATGCAGTCAATCCCTGTTCTCCCCGCACGCTCTGTTCAGGACTATCGTTCAGCCTATAACGATATCCGCGACTGGCTGCACCGTGAAAAAGCCGGTAACGATAAAAGCGCCTCGACCATTGATTGGGATGACGTTGTTTTTGAAGTCGATCTGCTGAAATCTCAGGAAATCAATCTTGATTACATCCTGGAGCTGATCTTTGAACACAACAAAAAACGTAAGGATAAAGTGACCCTGGTTGATGATGTCCGCCGTATCATCCGTTCCAGCATCGGCAACCGGGCCAAAGAGAGTCTGCTGGTTGACTTCATCAACCAAACCGATCTCGACACTATCCAGGACAAAGCCAGCATCATAGAGGCCTTCTTCGCCTTTGCCCAGTCGGAACAACAGCGTGAAGCTGCCCTATTGATTACTGATGAAAACCTGAACGAAGATGCTGCGAAACGGTATATCACCGCTTCACTAAAACGAGAATTTGCCAGCGAAAACGGTACGGAGTTGAACGCGATTCTCCCAAAAATGAGTCCGCTTAATCCGCAGTACCTCACCAAGAAACAGAGCGTTTTTCAAAAAATAGTCGCTTTCGTAGAGAAGTTTAAAGGTGTGGGGGGTAAGGTTTAATATCTTACACCAAACGGCTGATGACTGCATTGAGACAACCACTCTGCTCTGCGTTCTCCGCGACTCCGCGTGCAACCGCTTTTGCTGGTTTTCACGCCTCGCTTTACAGTGGCCGGCTTACGTGTTATTGATATCGTCCGCTGTCACGTACCGGAAACTTTTAATTTTTCAGGGGTATACACAAATTGTACGACGGCCGTCCCACCTTTGCCGAAATTGATCTCGGCGCACTGAAACACAACTTTAACCTGATCCGCTCATCCATACCACGCCGGACCGAGATTCTGGCGGTTGTCAAGGCCGACGCCTACGGGCACGGCTTCATGGATATCAGCCGCGAGCTCGAAAATCTGGGGGTCAACGCCTTCGGGGTGGCCTTCCTGGCCGAGGGCATCCAGCTTCGCAAAAGCGGCATCGACAAGCCGATCCTTCTGCTGGGCGGGGTTTATCCCGGTCAGGAACGCAAATGCATCGGCTACAATATCTCTTCTGCGGTTTTCTCCCTGGAGCAGGCCCGGGCCCTGAATCAGGCGGCGGTGGCCGGTAAACTGTTCCGCAAGGCCCAGCTGCACCTCAAGATCGATACCGGCATGGGGCGCCTGGGAGTGCCCTACTCGGATGTGCCCCAGTTTCTGGCCGAGCTCAAAAAGCTGCCGATGGTGTCGCTGGAAGGGATCTTTTCACACTTTGCCAGCGCCGATGAACTGGACGAATCCGGCCAGTACTTCACCAGGCTGCAGGCCGAGCGTTTCAACTGGGCCGTGGCCGAGGCCCGCAAGGCCGGATTCTCCCCGCGCTACATCCACATCTCCAACAGCGCCGCTTCCCTGCTGCGGGAAATTCCAGGCTGCAACCTGATCCGCCCCGGCATAACCCTGTATGGAGCCCTGCCCTCATCCGACTTTCAGGGCAAGCTGGAGATGCAGCCGGTCATGCGCCTGAAAAGCCGGGTGGCCATGTTGAAGTGGGTCGAAGCCGGCACAACCATCAGCTACGCCCGGCGCTTTACGGCCGGAGCGCGGACCCTGATCGCCAGTGTTCCGGTCGGCTACGCCGACGGTTATCCCCGGACACTGACCAATCGGGGCGAAGCCCTGATCCGCGGCCGACGGGCGAAGGTGGCCGGAACGGTCTGCATGGACTGGATCATGCTGGATGTGACCAACATCCCCGACGTGACGGTCGGCGATGAAGTCGTGCTGATGGGGCCGGACGCCTGCGGCAACCGGATACAGGCCGAGGAGCTGGCGGAGTGGGCCGGCACGATTCCCTACGAAATTTTCTGCGGCATCAGCAAGCGGGTGCCGAGGGTGTACCTGAAATAGACCGCGCGCGAGGAGTACGCTGAATGATAAAACTTACACAGCTGGTAAAAGCGGCCGGTTGAGCCGCCAAGCTGGGCCCGGGTGGCCTGGCGAAAGCCCTGGATGGGCTTTTCAGCTACGATGATGCCAATCTGCTGGTGGGACCGGAGACGAGTGATGACGCCGGGATCTACCGGATAGCGCCGGAGTGCGCCCTGGTGGAGACAGCCGATATCATCACCCCTTTGGTGGATGATCCCTTCACCTTTGGCAGGATCGCGGCCGCCAATGCGATCTCGGACGTGTATGCCATGGGTGGCCGGCCGGTGACCGCCATGAATCTGGCCTTCTTCCCGGCCTGCTCGATGGACGGCGAAATTCTGCGCCAGATACTGGCCGGCGGCCAGAGCACTCTCAAGGAAGCCGGCGTCTGTCTGGTGGGCGGGCACACGGTCGAGGATGACGAACTGAAATACGGCCTGTCCGTGACTGGCCTGGTGAATCCCGGGCAGATCATCCGCAACTCCACCGCCCGTCCGGGGGACGAGCTGATTCTGACCAAACCGCTCGGCTGCGGTATCATTTCCACCGCAATCAAGGGCGAACTGGCCTCGCCCGAAACCATCCAGGAGGCCAGCACCTGGATGATGCAGCTCAACCGGGAGTCAGCCCAGCTGATGTTGCAGTGCCGTGCCTCGGCCGCCACCGATGTGACCGGCTTCGGCCTGTTCGGCCACGCCTGCGAAATGGCACGCGGCGCCGGCGTTACCTTCAAACTGGAGTTTTCAAGCATCCCGCTGATGAGCGGCATAACCGGCTTTATCCATGAGGGCATGGTTCCGGCCGGCTGTTATCGTAATCGCGATTATTACCAGCCCTTCGTCCACAACTGGGGGCTGTTGAGCGAGGAAGCGCTTCTGCCGATGTTCGACCCGCAAACCTCCGGAGGACTCCTGATTGCCCTGAGCCCCGAGGACGCTGAAACCTACCTGGACGAATCTTCCCGCCGGGGGCTTTATGCCCGCCGGATCGGTTCGGTTCTGCCAGTCCAATCACATCCGCTGGAAATCGTCTAAAATGCCGGATTATTCGCTCGCTATCGATCTGGGAACCACAACCCTGGCCGCCTCGCTGATCGATTGCGACAGCGGCCAACGGATCGCCATGACCGGCGCCCTGAACCCCCAGCGCTGTTTCGGCGCCGATGTGGTTTCACGACTGGACGCCGCCATTCATTCCGAAGCCGCCAAGAGTGAGATGACATCCCTGATCCGCGCCGAGCTTCTGCGCATGGGGCAGCAGCTTTGCCAGCAGAGCGGCATCGCCTGGAAGGATGTCCGTCGCGCGGCGATCGCCGGCAATCCGGCCATGCAGCATATCCTGCTGGGGCTGCCGCTCAAGTCACTGGCTTCCCCCCCCTACCGCCCTCTGCAGACCAGCGGCACGCACCTGAAATCTACCGATCTGGATTGGGACGGTCAGGCGGACATCTACATATTCCCGATGCCGGGCGGCTTTGTGGGGGGCGACACGGTGGCGTTCATCCATGGCGCCAGGCCGGATGACGCCACGCTCTGCCTGGACATGGGCACCAACGGCGAGATCGCCCTGATCAGCGGGTCCACGATCTGGGCCACTTCGGCCGCCGCCGGACCGGCCTTCGAGGGGGGCAACCTGTCCTGCGGCATGGCTGCCCTGCCGGGAGCGATCAATTCCGTACAGTTCGACGGTGACCGGGTCAGGCTGCAGGTCATCGGCGGGGGTCAGCCGCTGGGGATTTGCGGCTCGGCCGCCATCGAGGCGCTCTGCGAACTGCTGCGCTGCGGAGTGGTCGAACCCGGCGGCCGGCTGCGGGATGCGCACGAGCTTTCATCGAACCTGGCGTCACGGATCATCAGCCATCAGGGGGCCAACGCCTTTGCGCTGCACCGCGACGCACAGCGCCGGATCCTGCTGACCCAGGACGACATTCGCCAGCTGCAGCTGGCCAAAAGCGCCCTGCGAGCAGGAATCGAGGTTTTGTCCGAACGATCGTGTATACAGTGCCAAGCCTTGAGAAATGTGCTTTTGACCGGTTCCTTCGGGGCGGTTCTGCGGGCGGAGTGGCTTAAAACGATTGGAATTTTTGACGAAAGCATGATACATATTTCGCGCTTTCAGCCCGAAGGGGCGCTGGCTGGAGCCGAAACCGCCCTGATGCAGGACGACGGTTTCCGAAGTGTTGAAAAACTTGGCCAGCGTTTCCGGGTCGTACCGCTTTCGGGGACACCGCTCTTCGAGACACGATTCATCCAGAATATTGATTTTCCCGTATACCGATCATAATTGTTTTTTTTACATCACCAGCGTTAAGGAGTTTCAGCAATGGCAAAAATCACCCGGGCACT
>JAJZRX010000066.1 GCA_021850095.1 Deltaproteobacteria bacterium | reverse complement strand
GAAGAAGCCAGAGAACTTAGAAAGCAAAAACGACAGAAAGCCTTCCCTGAGTTCAACCTTTCAGGGGAAGCTGAGTTACCATTAGATCAAGCGGCCTGAAAGTCCATTTCCGACTGAGGCGGGACAGTTGAAGGGTTAATGGACTTGACTTTTGGAATGTTTTCGACTGATTGGGCGGAACGCTTGCTGCCGTGGAACTGCTGGTTTCTTATTGGGGAAGCAAAGTGGCAGGTCTCGCCGCGGGCTGTTACAGGCTGTCACGACTGCCTCCCCCGTCTTTCCCCTTGACAAAAACTGCTAGCTGGTGCTACAAAAAACGCTCTTTCGGGATGTAGCGCAGCCTGGTAGCGCACCTGCTTCGGGAGCAGGGGGTCGCTAGTTCGAATCTAGTCATCCCGACCATACTTACAGGCACTTACGACGATTGTTGTAGGTGCCTTTTTGTTTTAGCTTGGCCGTGTAACCTCTATTGTCCTTGCTGCCCTGGTCAGGTGATATACCGGTAATGGTACATAATGCCGTGATTCGGTGTCACCTGCTGATCAGGACAACACGCTTGACTCAATATCCGTTTGGTCCCCATGGCGGTGCCAGAGATGTACTTTATAACCGTTCTCCGACGGCCGCGTCATTGCGTTGAAAGGACCATCACAGGAAAGTATGGTAGGCAAATCGGGGGAGGGTTGGGAATGACAACACTGCCATTAAATATGTATATGCCCGGCAAGACGGCGGTGATAGTTGGCGGCGGGAAGGTTGCCCTGCGCAAGGTTCAGACCCTGCTGTCCGCCGGAGCGTCCCTGCGGCTGACAGCGCCGGAAATCTGCCCGGAGTTGGCGGCCTTGGAAGCAGAAGGTCGTATTGTTGTGCGCCGGGGGCGGTACGCCGCCGATGATCTTGAAAATGTCTTTCTGGCGGTGGCGGCCACCGATGATGAAACGGTAAATCAGTCAGTTGCCGCAGATGCCGGGGCGCGCGGTATACTGGTCGTTGTTGCCGATAATCCGTTATCGGGAAACTGCACCTTCCCGGCGGTTCTGCGTCGGGGTGATCTGGAAATAGCTGTTTCCACCGGCGGACGCTGCCCGACACTGGCGACCGCTGTCCGGGATCTGATTGCCGATCTTATCGGTGAGCAGTATGGCGCTGTGCTTGAGGGGCTGGCTGCGGAACGAGAAAAGCTGTTGACGGATGGGAACGCCAGCACTTACAATACACAGGTTTTACGCTCGCTTGCCGGGCGCTTGATCGCCGAGCTCACTGAACGCAAGGATACCGCATGAGTCACATATTTTTCTACCTCACCTTTGCCCTGTACGGCTGTGCCACGGCGGCTTATCTGGTCTTCCTGCTGCGCAGTTCCTCGCAGGTCGGAGTGTGGGCCGACCGCCTGGTCATGGCCGGCTTTGCCACCCACCTGCTCTCCACGATCCACCGTTTCAGCTCCTCGGGCCACCTGCCAATCACCAACATGCATGAATCGCTCTCTTTTTTCGCTCTTTCGATCGTGGGCGCCTTCATCCTCTTCGAGCGCAAATACAAGGTCACGATCCTGGGGGCCTTCGTTATCCCGATCGCCCTGTTGCTGGTAATTTCGTCCAGTGCCTTCCCGTCCGCCATCCGCGAGCTGAATCCGGCCCTGAAAAGCAATTGGCTCTGGGTGCATACCATCATGGCTTTTGTCAGTTATGCCATGTTTACCATCGCCTTCGGCGCGGCGGTGATCTACCTGATCCAGCAGCATTTTTTGAAGAAGAAGCGCCTGGGGGCGCTGTTTCAGAAGCTCCCTTCGTTGAATACGCTGGACGATATCAATTACCGCTGCCTGACGATCGGATTCCCGCTGCTGACGGTTGCGATCATCACCGGCGCCATCTGGGCCGAGAAAGCGTGGGGCACCTACTGGAGCTGGGATCCCAAGGAAACCTGGTCACTGATCACCTGGTTCATCTTCGCCGCACTGCTGCACAGCCGGCTCACGACCGGCTGGCGCGGAAAACGGGCTTCGCTGCTGACAATCGCCGGTTTCCTGGTCATGCTCTTCACCTTTATTGGCGTCAACCTCTGGCTGCCGGGCCTGCACGCCTACAAATAGCCGCTTTCAAGGATAGAACCCAGAATGAACATCATCGTCGTCGGTCTCTCCCACAGGACCGCCACAGTTGAAATACGCGAAAAAGTGGCTTTTTCTCCCAACCAGATGCAAAAGCCGCTTGCCGAATTGACCGCCCTGGACGGCATCATTGAGGGGGTGATTGTCTCAACCTGCAATCGGGTCGAGATCTATGCCACAACCCGAGACATTGCCGGCGGAATCGCCCGCATCAAGCGCTTCCTGGCCGATTATCACCGCCTTGCGCTGGAGAGTCTTGAGCCGCACCTGTACGCCTACCATTCCGAGGCCGCCATCCGCCATGTTTTCCGGGTCGCTTCCAGTCTCGATTCGATGGTGGTCGGCGAACCGCAGATCTTGGGGCAGATCAAAACCTCCTATGGCTACGCGGCCGAATACAAGTCATCCGGCATTATCCTCAACCGTTTTTTGCACAAGGCGTTCTCGGTCGCCAAACGTGTGCGCACCGAGACCAAAATCGCCTCTTCGGCCGTTTCGGTCGCTTTTGCCGCCGTGGAACTGGCCAAGAAGATTCTGGGCGATCTGTCCGACAAGACCGTCATGCTGATCGGCGCCGGTGAGATGTGCGAATTGGCCGCCAAGCATTTCCTCAACAGCGGTGCCCGGGGGGTGATGGTCACCAACCGCACCTTTGGGCGGGCCGAGAAGCTGGCCGAGGAGTTCGGCGGCGAGGCGATCCGCTTCGAGGAACTGTTCGAGCATCTGCATCGCGCCGATATCGTGCTTTCCTCCACCGGAGCCCCGCACTGCATCATCGGCCCCAGGGATGCCGAAGAGGTTGTCAGAAAGCGCCGTTTCAAGCCGATGTTCTTTATCGACATCGCCGTGCCGCGTGATATCGATCCCAAGGTGGACGATGTGGAAAACGCCTATCTCTTTACCGTCGATCATCTGCAGGAGATCGTCCAGGCCAATCTGGCCCAGCGTAGCCTGGAGGCCGAAAAGGCCGAGGAGATCATCAACCAGGAGATCGGCCAGTTCCACAAATGGCTCTCGACCCTGGAGGTGACTCCCACCATCGTCGCCCTGCGGGGCCGCTTTGACGAGATTCGCAAGGCCGAACTGGAAAAAACGATCTCGGGCTGGAAAGACCTGCCGACCGATGCCGAAAAGAAACTGGAAGCGCTGACAATGGCGATGATGAACAAGCTGCTGCACGCTCCCACCGCCGTGCTGAAAACGGCCGGCCAGGGGGGGCGGGTTGACCTGTACGTGGATGCCCTGCGGCAGCTTTTCGAGCTGGAGTCGCTTCAGCAGGATGAGCAGGAGCTGGAGCTGGAAGAGTAATGCGTTTGCCGCCACTGCTGGCCGGCACCCTGATCAAGCGCTACAAGCGTTTTCTGGCGGATGTGCGGCTTGAAAACGGAGAGCTCGTCACGGTTCACTGCCCCAATTCCGGCAGTATGAAGGGCTGTGCGCTTCCCGGCAGCCGGGTGTACTTGTCCCGCAGCCCCAACCCGGACAGGAAGTATCCCTTCAGCTGGGAGCTGGTACAAGCGGATGGCTTCTGGGCCGGGATCAACACCGGGCTGCCCAACCGCCTGGCGCGTGAAGCGATCGAGGACGGTACCATAACAGAATTAAAGGGTTATCAAACCATCCGGCCCGAAGTGCCCTACGGCGAGCACAGCCGCATTGATCTGCTGCTGGAGGGACCGACCGGACGCTGCTTCGTGGAAGTTAAAAACGTCACGCTGGTGGAAAATGGCCGGGCACTGTTTCCGGATGCCGTCACAACGCGGGGGCAGAAGCACCTGCGCGAACTGATGCGGGTCGTGCGTGAGGGTGATCGCGGGGTGATTTTCTTCACGGTTCAGCGCGGCGATGGCGATTCGGTCTCGCCGGCCGATGCCATCGACCCGGAGTATGGGCGTTTATTGCGGCTGGCGCTGGATAACGGAGTGGAAGCGCTGGCTTACCGGGCGCTGGTGACACCGGAAGAAATCCGACTGACGGAGCGTTTGCCGGTGATTGTGTAGTTTTTAATGCATCCTGTGGATAGTGGGAACAAACGATGTCAGAACGTATACACGACGATAACATTGCGAACAAGTTGCGATCAGAAACAGGTGCTGTAAATAATACTTACCTGAAAGAAATCAACAAGCGATACCAGGAATGGCGTAAAGCGCTTGATTCAATTAAGGGTGATTCTGATGCCGCAATAACTAAAAAAGTTAAGTTATTGAATGAGTATAAGGATTTTATTGATCAGCCAAAGTTCCGCAAGGAAAAGGGTAACCTTAACGGTTTTACTCCTCAATCGAAGCTTCATTCAACGGTAATTGAAGAGTTTATGTACCACCTCTTGAAGGGAATACCTGCACTCAAAGGCAAGGAACTTGTTTTTGGGCCTACCAAGGCATATTCAAATCTTTATTTTGCTCCCACAGATTTGAATGCCTTTGAGAAAAAATCCGGAATTGTCATCAATACAAAAGATCAGGATTTTGCCATATCAAAGAAAATAACTATCACCACTGAAGCTTCGGGTTCCGGCGAGTCAGAAAAAAAAGAGGTCTCTGTTCCGGTGGTTTCAATCGAATGCAAAACATTCCTCGACAAGACCATGTATGAAGGTTCAGTTGCCACTGCTGAAAAGATCAAGCGGGGCAATCCCTATAGTCTTTTTCTGATTGTGACAGAAACTTATGAGGTGAGTCCGGATGTTGATCCGAAGTATTCCCAGATCGATCAGATCTACGTCCTCAGGAAAAGCAGTAGACGCAATTTAAGATTGCCTGTGCAGGCTGACATCGTTATTGCTTTATACAGACGGGTAGCTGCTCATTTGTGTGCTGACTGGCGCAACGTTGAGAAGAGAATTGAGTCAGGGCTATTGATATGAATATAATGGATCTGTTTTCGGGCTGCGGAGGCTTCTCGCTTGGCTTCAAGCGAGCAGGTTTTATTTCTAAACTTGCGGTCGAAATCGATCTTTGGGCCACGGAAACCTATAAAAAAAATCATCCTGATGCAGTTGTGGTAAACGACGATATATGTGCTGTTAACCCACGGGATCATTTTTCTGTCGGAGATATCGATGGCATCATCGGCGGGCCTCCCTGCCAGGGCTTTTCCCTGTCCGGAAATCGGGATTCCAAAGATCCGCGCAATAGCTTGTTCATGGAGTTCGTCCGCTTCGTAAGAATGCTTCAACCTAAATTTTTCGTGATGGAAAACGTGACCGGCATCCTCTCGATGCGAACCCGGGACAAACGTTTGGTAAAATCGATTATCCGGGATGAGTTCGAAAGCGCAGGTTATAATCTTTGCATCACAATATTGAATGCGGCTGAATTCGGCGTTCCCCAATCAAGGCAACGAGTCTTTTTTTTCGGCGTTCGAAAGGATTTGCCGTTCTCTCCTCCGGATTTGATCCCTCGCACAACCCATGGCGTTAATACTCAATTATCACTCTGGGATGCCATTTCAGATTTGCCACAGATACATGCGGGTCAAGGGCATGATATACAGGAGTACAAAGTTGAACCCCAGAACGAATATCAAATAGCGATGAGGGCCGGCTCAGAGAAGATATTCAACCATGTTGCCATGCGCCATACCCCCAGACTTGTTGAACGATTCAAGCAGATTGCCTATGGCCAGTCGGTAAAGGATGTCACATCGGAACATGGCCAAAGGAAACGTGGTGATGTTGCCAGTATAAGTGGTATCGTCTACTCCCAGAACAATATGCGACCCTATCCTGACCGCCCCTGTCCGACAGTCGCAGCCAGTTTTCAGTCAAACTTTATTCACCCCTGCTTGAATCGCAACTTTACGGCACGAGAAGGTGCCCGGATACAATCGTTCCCCGATACGTATGTTTTTATGGGCAAGCGAACGACAATGTCATGGGAAAAACACCTGTCGCAATATCAGCAGATTGGCAATGCCGTGCCACCACTTCTTGCACAGGCAATCGGTACATCAATTCAAAAATATTTCGCTAATATCGATGCAATTGTTCCCGTACACGTTGATGATAATGTCTACCAATTAGCGTTTGGTTACTGACAAGAAAACAACTGGCAGTCCAAATAAATATTCCAACAAAATTAATAACGGAGAGAATGTATGCCCCCAAAACAGATCCGCATCGGTACCCGTGCCAGCCAGCTGGCACTTTGGCAGGCCAACTGGGTCAAGTCAGAGCTGGAAAAGAAATATCCCGGCATGGAAGTCACCCTGACCAAGATCAAAACTATTGGCGACAAGATTCTGGATGTGCCGCTGGCCCAGGTGGGCGGCAAGGGACTGTTTGTCAAGGAGATCGAAGAGGCCATGCTGCGGGGTGAAATCGATATCGCCGTGCACAGCATGAAGGATGTGCCGACCGAATTTCCGGAAGGATTGGGGCTGCACTGCATCACCGAGCGTGAAGACCCGCGCGATGCCGTTATTTCCCGCAACGTCACCTTTGCCGATCTGCCCCAGGGCGCCCGCATCGGAACCAGCGCACTGCGCCGCCAGGCCCAGCTGTTAAAGGTGCGCCCCGACCTGCAGATGTGCATCATCCGCGGCAATGTCGAGACCCGTATCCGCAAGCTGACCGACGACAAGCTGGATGCGGTCATCCTGGCCGCCGCCGGACTGAAGCGGCTCGGCTTCACCGAACAGGTGGCCGAATATCTGGACACCGAACTCTCGATACCGGCCATCGGTCAGGGTGCGCTGGGAATCGAATGCCGCCTGGCCGATCCGGTCATCACCGAGACGATAGACTTTTTCAATCACGCCGACACCAGCCATGCCGTGCGGGCCGAACGGGCCCTGCTGAAACGCTGCGAAGGGGGCTGTCAGGTGCCGATCGCTGCCCACGGAACAGTCAGCGATGGCCAGCTGCGGCTGGTCGGCTTCATTGCCGCAGTGGACGGCAGCCGCTCCGTGCGTGGCGAGATCTCCGGTTCGGTGACCGAGTGCGAGCAACTCGGGATCAGGCTGGCGGATCAATTGCTGGCCGACGGCGGCAAGGCCATTCTGGAAGAGGTCTATCAGAGGTCGATCGGTGAATAACGCCATCGTCTATCTGGTCGGCGCCGGCCCGGGCGACCCGGCCCTGATCACGCTGCGCGGCGTGGAGTGCCTGCAACGGGCGGACGTGGTGGTTTACGACTATCTGGCCAACGAGCAGCTCCTTAACCACGCTCCGGAAAGTGCCGAACGGATCTACGCCGGAAAAATCGGCGGCCGGCATAATCAGGATCAGGAGGAGATCAGCCGCCTGCTGATTGAGAAAGCGCAGCAGGGGAAGGTTGTCGTGCGCCTGAAAGGGGGCGACCCCTTCGTTTTCGGGCGCGGCGGCGAGGAGTGCGAAGCGCTCCATGAAGCCGGAATACCTTTCGAGGTCGTGCCGGGAGTCACGGCGGCGATTGGCGCGGCGGCCTACGCCGGCATTCCGCTGACCCACCGCGACTTTACCGCCTCGGTGGCCTTTGTGACCGGCCAGGAGGGCAAGGACAAGGATGAGTCGGCCATTGACTGGGATCGACTCTCGCTGGGGGGGGGGACGGTCGTCTTTTACATGGGGGTTACGACGCTCCGGCGCAATATGCAGCGCATGATACAGCATGGCCGCTCGGCGGATACGCCGGTGGCGCTGGTGCGTTGGGCGACAACCGTCTGCCAGCAGGTTCTGACCGGCACAATTGCCGATATCGCCGACCGGGCCGAAGCAGCCGGCTTCAAACCGCCGGCGATCACGATTGTGGGCGAAGTTGTAACCTTGCGCGAAAAGCTGCGCTGGTATGACAGCCGCCCGCTCTGCGGCCGAAAGATCATCGTCACCCGCGCTGCAGAACAGGCCGGAGAATTTGCGACAAAACTGGCAACACGAGGCGCAACCGTGCTGGAATGTCCCACGATCCGGCTGGTGGAGCCGGAGAGCTGGCAGCTGCTCGATATCGCCATTCGTGAACTGCCGGGTTATGACTGGCTGATCCTGACATCGGTCAATGCCGTACGTTTCTTTTTCAATCGCCTTGTGGCTCTGGGGCTGGATGCCAGGGCATTGGCGGGCTGCAAGATCTGTGCGGTCGGTCCGAAAACCGCCGATGCCTTCAGGGGCTTCGGCGTTCGCCCCGACCTGGTGCCGTCTGATTATAAAGCCGAAGGAATTGTGGACGAATTTTCGCGATTGGATCTGAAAGGGGCTAAAATCCTGTTTCCAAAAGCCGACAAGGCCCGCGAGATCATACCTTGTGAACTGAAACGGATGGGAGCCCACGTGGACGGCCCGGTGGCCTACCGCAATATCCTGCCGGACCGATTGCCACCCGAGGCGCTCTTTGCACTGGAAAAACGCTCGGCGGACTGCATCACGTTCACTTCGTCGTCCACGGTTCAGAATCTGGCGGCCATGCTGGGTGAAGAGCTGCTGCTGGATATGCTGAAGGGGGTTACGGTTGCATCGATTGGTCCGATCACCTCGAAGAGCTGCCGGGAACTGGGGTTGAGGGTGGATATCGAGCCGGAAATCTATACGCTGGATGCCCTGACGGCAGCTATTGAGGCTCATTTCAGCTGAAACGGATCAAATAGCGTCGTTAAACTGAAAAAGGCCCTGCGCAAGCAGGGCCTTTTCTTGTCTCATGGGTTGTACGGGTTATACCAGCTCCAGGGCGCTGAAGAAGTAAGGGATCTCGAAAGCAGCGGTTTCGGGGGCATCGGAACCGTGCGAGGAGTTCTCTTCAATGTTGAGAGCGAAATCCTTGCGGATGGTGCCCGGCTCGGCGTTGGCCGGATTGGTTGCGCCCATCAGGGTGCGCCAGTCGGCGATGGCGTTTTCCTTCTCCAGGCAGAGCACGATGACCGGGCTGCGTGACATGAAGGCGCACAGGTCGTTGAAGAAGGGGCGCTCTTTGTGGACGTAGTAGAAACCTTCCGCCTGGCACTTGGTCAGCTTGATCTTCTTCATGCCGACGATGTTGAAGCCGTTGGCTTCGATCCTGTCCAGAATTTTACCGGCCAGCTTGCGCTCGACTGCGTCCGGTTTGATGATGGCAAAAGTGCGTTCCATGGTGTTTCCTCCGATAGTGTGTTGAAATATGAACGTTTTTGATAACATCGCACATGTTTGCTTGTCAAGTTATTTGGGCTTTTTTGAAGAAAGAGACATTTTTATGCTTGCAATCTCAAAAAGAGGATGGTAAGAAGACTGCTCACTTGCCGAAGTGGTGGAATTGGTAGACACGCAAGATTCAGGTTCTTGTGCTCGCAAGGGTGTGCTGGTTCGAGTCCAGTCTTCGGCACCATCAGAAGAATAAAGGCTTTACGGATTTTCCGTGAAGCCTTTTTTCTTATCTTATTTCCCCTTGAATCCGATTAGGTGCAGTCGTTTACAACACACCGTGTGGTGTTCTCTTCCGGTATTCAAGCCTGAATCCAACGAACCGAACGGGAAGACTTGTGTGGGGTATTTATGCTTTTCAGGAACATTATTGCCACAGTACTCATTTCAGCACTGACAGTGTATTCGGCCTTCAGCGCCGAAGGGCTTCAAACCGGGAACAGGGACAGCGTCAAAACTGACCTTGAGGTTTCGCATTACATTGAGATCAGCATCCGCAGCAATCTGCTGACGCTTTTCGAGAAAAAGGGGGCTGCGGATCCGGTTCCGGTTGCGAAATATCCGGTCGGCACCGCCGTTACGGGCCTCAAAACCTATCCGATCGGAGCTGGCAGAGTGACCGCCATCCAATTCCACCCCTGGTGGTATCCAACCCCCTACTCCCGGCAGGTATTCCGGGGGCGCGGCATCGAACTGCCCCGTGCGGTAGCGCCAGGAGATCCGCTGAATTACATGGGACCGTTCAAGATTTCTCTGTCGCATCGTACCTGGAAAGGGGCCATCTATCGCATACACGGCAACAACAACCCGAAACGGGTCGGCCGGCGGGTGACGGGGGGCTGTTTTGTCATGGATAACACCGATGGTTTGGCGCTGGCGCGCCGCATCAGAGTCGGAACCGAGGTGAACATTGTGCCGTAATGAAATGTCGTGTCGGTTGCGAAGGGTTGTCATTGGCAGAATAAGCCTGCTGCTGGTCTTCTGCGGCCTGCTGACGGCTTGCGGCGGTCATCAGAAAAGCGTTTACCGGCCGGATTCAACGACGAAACGCAGTGTAGGGCAGAAACCCTATACGGTCAACGGTGAGCGCTATGAGCCGCTTTCCAGCCATGAGGGATTCGTCCAGTCGGGCATCGCCAGCTGGTACGGCAGCGATTTTCACGGCAAGACCACCAGCAACGGTGAAAGGTATGATATGCATGCCATGACCGCGGCCCACAAGACTTTGCCGTTGGGTGTTTATGTCAAGGTCCGCCATCGGGACAACGGCCGCGAAGCTGTCGTTCGGATCAATGACCGTGGCCCGTTTGTGGCCGGCCGGATCATTGATCTTTCCTATTCGGCCGCCAGGGATATCGGCATTGTCGACAGCGGAACCGGCCCGGTCACACTACAGGCGCTCGGGTATCTCGACCAGACCGCGACCGGCCGGACGGCCTACCGGGCCCCGGCCAGTTATGATCGCGGCTCCTTCGGCATTCAGGTGGGGGCCTTCAGCAGATTGGAAAACGCCCGGAGGTTGGCTGACGAGATCAAGCGGCGCTACGGTGTTTCGTCAATCAGTGAGTCGGTCGTCAAGGGCGCGCGCTATTACCGGGTGCGGGCCGGAAACTACACGTCGCTCAAGGAAGCGGAGCAGGTGCGGGAACGCTCGCCGGACCGGGTGATTGCGGCCGGGTTCGTGGTGGCGCTGGATTGAGCATCGGAGAAATATCGCCGGACCGATTACAGATAGGGAGCGAAAAGATGGAAAAAGCTGTCCCGCAATTTGATGGCTAGCGGCCGCTTTTCAAGCTCTTCCAGAGTGATGCGGTGGGCGTGGGGCAGGGCCTGATCAAAATGCTGCCTGACCCGGGCGGCAAAGGCGGTGTCGAATATGCTTAAATTCAGTTCAAAATTCAGTCGCAGACTGCGGGTATCCAGATTGGCCGAGCCGATCAGTGACCAGACATCGTCCACCAGCAGCAGCTTGGTGTGCACGAAGGGGGGCGGCTGGTAATAGATCTTGACCCCGTTGGCCAGTAGTTCCCACAGTAGCGCCTGCCCGGCCCATTGAACAAAGGGGAGATTGTTCAGTCCCGGCAGAAAGATGCTCACCTCAACACCCCGCAGGGCGGCGGTGTTCAGGGCTGAAATCATGGCGCGATCCGGTATGAAGTAGGGGGTCATGATGCGCACCGAGCGTGACGAGCAGGACAGTGCGCCGATGATGATCTGTTCCAGCTTGCGGAATTCCTTGTCCGGGCCGTCACTGATACAGCGGACAAGGGCGTTGCCGACCGGTTCAATGGCCGGGAAAAAGGCGGGCGCATCAAGTTTTTCGCCGGTGACAAAGAACCAGTCTTCCAGAAACGAACGCTGAAGGTCGGCAACGACCGGTCCCTGTACCGAAAAATGGGTATCCAGCAGGGCATGCGCCGGATCGCTGGTTGAGAGGATGTGGCGGCCTCGGATGTTCATGCCGCCGGTGAAGGCTTCACGACCGTCAACGATCAGCAGCTTGCGATGGTTGCGCAGATTGATATAGGCGCCGTGACGGAGCGGCAGATAACGGGCCAGGCGAACCGGGGAGCCCTGAAACAGCCTGGTGGGGGAGAGCCGGCTGTATTTCTCGCCCAGTGCATCGATGATGACCCGCACCTCGACGCCGCGCGCGGCCGCTTCCTTGAGCTGATGTACGAAGTCCCCGCCGATACCGGCCGCATCGAAAATATAGCTGGAGAGGTTGATGTTTTCCTGGGCGCGCCGGATGGCGACCAGCATGGCCGGGTAGGCGTTGTCGCCGTTTTCCAGCAGCGTGATGCGGTTGCCGTCCCGCAGCGGAGTCGTGACAATCCGGTCGGCCAGAACGCGCAGGTCATGCAGGTGCGCTGCGGCGGGCGGCAGCGTGAGGCTGGCGCCATGCTGTTCCAGCGGGTAGATGTCAGTACCGCTGATACGGCGCCCGCTTTCCTGCCAGCTGCGGGCCCGCCGTGAAATGCGATTGATGCCGACACACCAGTACAGAAAAGGTCCGACCAGCGGCAGGCTCAAGTTCAACGTTGTCCAGACCAGCGCCGAGCGCGGGTCACTCTTGAACAGCAAGGCGTGACCGGCCGCCGCCAGTGAGAGCAGGCAGCTGCTGGTGATCAGCAGCGCTGACAGCAGCCCATCCAACGATCAGCCCAGATCCACAAGAATATCATCCCCCTCAAGCCGGACCGGGTAAGTGGCCAGTACACATTCCGGGTGTTCAGCGCATTTCCCGTCGGTCAGATTGAAACGGTAGCCATGCCGGGGACAGGACAGATGGCCATCCTTGACGATGGCGGCCCCCAGCGGGCTGCCCTGGTGCGGGCATTCGTTCTCGACCGCAAAAACAGACCCCTTGATGTTGACCAGCAGGATTTCTTTCCCGGAAACCGAAACGACCTTTTTACCAAAGTTTGGAACCTCGCTGATTTTTGCGGCTATCTGCATGATTGTGCCTCCTTGTGTTTTGTGAGCGTGAACAAACCTACCCGAAAATACCCCCTTACGTCAAATCAGTTTACCGTGCTGCACCCTTTTTCAGCAGATGAGTTTCAGAAGCGGTGGTGATGGCTGTGATGCCGCTCCGCCGTCTTAAAATTCGAAACTGTGAGGCTCTTGCAAAAATCCTTATCACCCTTCTATACATCAGGGTGATAAGGATTTTGAATCTCTTAAGTAACTGTATTTCCGTTCGTGCTGAGGTATCGAAGCATGAATGGAAATACTTTTGCAAGAAGCTCACTGCGGCACATAAATCTGGCGAAGATGCTCAAAAAATAATCTTCCACCCTGTTCCGAATGAAGCCGCTGAAGCACCTTCATAGGACAAGATACCGGTATTATTGTGTATATCCACTCTGGCACGCTCTCTGCTAATTAGCTTGCCAAACAGTACATGCGACTCTGAAGGTGTGATGTGTTGTGGCCAACAACAGTAACTACTCTACAGAACGTGCAGCGATGAGATCAAAGAAGCTTTCATCCGATCACCGTTCACAATCAACGATGAAAAGGAGAGGAAAGATGAAACTCACAAGAATTCTGGCAACAGCAGGTTTGATGGTAGCATTGGCAAGCGGTTCCGCGATGGCAACCCCCTCGACACAGATCTGGATTCCTTCCACGGATGTCAAAGGCTTCAAGGAAGTCAACATCGGCGTGGACAACTATATCCGCTTTTCCGATGCCGCTAATGCAGGCCCTAATTATTACGATCTTGGGGTTACCGCCGGCGTGCTCCCACTGGAGAACTTCAAACTTGAACTGGGCGTCGATTATCTGACCGATAACCTGGGAGGAAACAGCACCCAGGCGAAACACCCGATCATGTTCAACTTCAAGGCGGGTATCCCCGAAGATGCTTTCGGTATAAAAGGAATGCCCGCCATTGCAGCCGGTATGTACAACATCGGCACCTTTGACCATGGCGCCACTGGCGGAAATACCATGCAGAATATTGCCTACGGCCTGGTTGCCAAGACCTTTCCGGTGATCGGCCGCATATCTGTCGGCGGCTATAACGGCGCCGAAAAACAGCTTGGCAAAAAGATCAATAACGGTGTCCTGGCTTCCTGGGATCGCAGCATGCCCGAAATTTCCGACAAGCTCTGGCTGGCGATCGATTACATGAGCGGACGAAACTACAACGGAGCGCTGTCGGTTGGCGGCTCGTGGGCTTTTTCCAAAAACACGTCTCTTCTGGTGGGGGTCAACGTCTATAACCCCGGGCAGAGTACCCTTACCGGCGGCAAGCCGACCTTCACCACCCAGCTCGACATCAATTTCTAGCTGTCCCTCCTTCAATTCGGGGGCGGACGCACACCGCCCCCGCCTTTTTCAGGGAGTTTAACCATACACGCACACAGGGAGGTCGGCGCAATGAAACTTATCGAAGCGATAATAAAACCTTTCAAACTTGACGAAGTGAAAGACGCCCTCAACGAGATCGGCATCGAAGGAATCACTGTCAGTGAAGTCAAGGGTTATGGCCGCCAGAAAGGCCACACCGAATTGTACCGCGGCGCGGAATACGTCGTGGATTTTATTCCAAAGATCAAGATGGAAATCGCCGTTAGCGACGATCTGGTCACCAAGGTTGTCGAAACGATCCAGAATACCGCCAAAACCGGCCGGATCGGTGATGGCAAGATCTTCATCATCTCACTGGAAGAAGCGGTCCGGATCAGGACCGGCGAAACAGGCTCCGACGCGATCTGATAACGACGCGCTAACCATCAGGAGGAATTACATGAAACTTAAACTCTATCTTGCAGCACTTATGCTCGTTATCATGGCCGGCTTGATTCCGGTTGCCGCCCTGGCGGAAGAAAAGAAAGAAGCCGCGCCAGTCGCTGCTGCATCAGCTCCGGCAGCAGACCCGGCCGCCGCGACAGCTGCTCCTGCTGTGGCTCCCGAAGCGGTCGCACCGGCCGCACTGCCGGATGTCAAGCCGGTGCTGAACACCGGCGATACCGCCTGGATGCTGGTTTCATCGGCCCTGGTATTGCTGATGATTCCCGGCCTGGCGCTGTTCTACGGCGGCATGGTTCGCCAGAAGAACGTCCTTTCCACCATGATGCACTCCTTCGTTGCCATGGGTATCGTCGGTGTGCAGTGGACCGTAATCGGCTACTCACTGGCCTTTGCCCCAGACGTAAACGGCATGGGCCTGATCGGCGACTTCAGCAAGGTCATGCTGAACGGCCTGATCATCATGAAGGATGCCGCCAGCGGCACCGTTGAGTGGGCACTGTTCCAGAACTACACCAAGGAGCCGGGCGCCATTCCTGAGCTGGTCTTTGCCATGTTCCAGGCTATGTTCGCCATGATTACCGTGGCCCTGATTTCGGGAGCGGTGGCCGAGCGTGTCAAGTTCTCCGCTTACTGTCTGTTCGTGCTGCTCTGGACGACCCTGGTTTACGACCCGCTGGCCCATTGGGTCTGGATGACCGAAGGCTGGCTGTTCAAAAAAGGCGCCCTGGATTTCGCCGGCGGTACGGTCGTCCATCTTTCATCGGGTGTTTCCGCTCTGGTCTTTCTGGCTTTCCTTGGCAAGCGCCACGGATATCCGACCGAGCGCATGGCGCCCCATAATCTGCCGTTGACCCTTTTGGGGGTCGGCCTGCTCTGGTTCGGCTGGTTTGGTTTCAACGCCGGTTCTGCCATTGTCGGAGTGAACACTTCTGATGCGGCCGGCGGATTGGCGGGCCTGGCTTTCGCAACAACAACGATAGCTCCCGCCGCAGCCGGCCTTTCCTGGATGATTGCCGAATGGATCCATTCCGGTAAACCCTCGGCACTCGGTTTTGGTTCCGGTGTGGTTGCCGGTTTGGTTGTGATCACACCGGCGGCCGGTTTTGTACAGCCGGGTGCTGCACTGATCATGGGTGTTGCCGCCGGTCTGGTCTGCTATGGCGGCATCCTGCTCAAAGCCAAGCTGAAGTATGACGACTCGCTGGATGCTTTCGGCGTCCATGGTATCGGCGGCACCTTCGGTGCCATCATCACCGGGGTGTTTGCAACGGTTGGCGCCACCGGCCTGCTGGCCGGCAACGCCAAGCAGTTGATGACCCAGCTGATCGCGGTTGTGGCGGCCGGTGCCTACGCGGTCATCGTGACGCTGATCATCACCTTTGTCCTGGACAAGACCATTGGACTGCGGGTGGAGAAGGAAGACGAGATCATGGGTCTTGACCAGACCCAGCATTCGGAGTCCGGCTACAATATGTAACCAACAAACTGACCGGAAACATAAAAACCCCCACCCGTTGCTGCGGTGGGGGTTTTTATTTTAATGCTTCATCCCTTTTCAGGTATTTGGCCGATCCGGTCTGGATCGGGTCATCAAAAACTGTACCCCTGTTGCTTGTGAACAGGGTATGTCGGTTAAATTAACTGTTTATTGTCTGAAAATGTAGTCACGTGACATCTACTTCGCCAAAAAGCCCGGTGGAGTGTCATCCATATAACAAATGCCCCCTTTTGAAGGTTTTGTACTTCCTTCCAGCTGTTTGTACTATAGCACCAGGAAAATAAAAAAACAGTCTGTGAAAAATATTTTTAGAAGAGTAGAGTCATCAATTGGGATTATTATCCCGCTGTTTTCTTGAACCTACCCACCGCCACCAGCAGCACAACGACACCGATGGCGGCAAGCGCCGCCAGCTGCGGCCAGAGAATGCCCAGCCCGACCCCCTTCAGGAAAATCCCCCGGATGATCACCAGATAGTAACGCAGCGGATTCAGCAGCGTCAGCCATTGGGCCGGCAGAGGCATGTTCTCGATCGGAAAGGCGAAACCGGACAGCAGCATGGCCGGAAAGATGATGAAGAAGGCGCTCATCATGGCCTGCTGCTGGGTCTGGCTGACGGTGGAGATCAGCAGTCCGATTCCCAGTGAACTCATCAAAAAGAGGGTCGTGGCAAAGAAAAGCAGCCAGAGGCTGCCCCGCACCGGCGTATCGAACACCAGCGCCCCGACCGCACTGATCAGAAAAACGTCGATATAGCCGATCAGCACAAAGGGCAGGGTCTTGCCCAGGATGAATTCCCCCTTGCGGATCGGCGTGACGATGACCTGCTCGATCGTGCCGATCTCTTTCTCGCGTACGATTGCCAGCGAGGAAAGCAGCATCGTGATCACGAAGAGGATATTGGTAATGACCGCCGGGACGTAGAAAGGGGGACTTTCCAGATTGGGGTTGAACCAGGCCCGGCTGGCCATCTCCACCTGTCCGACCCGGGGGAGTTGACCCGTCAGACGCATGGCGTAAGCGCTCTGCAGGCGGCTGTTGTAGTCGGTTGCCAAGCGCCCCAGATAACCGATGATGATTCCGGCCGTATTGGAATCGCTGCCGTCCAGCAGCGCCTGGACCGGCACGGTTTCCCCACGCTGCAGCTGTTCGCTGAAGCCGTGCCGCATCTCCAGCACCAGCCGCACGCTGCCCCGGTCCAGCAGCCTGCGGGCCTCGTCGTCGCTGTCGATCTGGCGGACAATCCGGAAGTAGCCCGAGGAGGCCATGACCGCGGCCAGCTCGCGGCTTTCGCGGCTGTTGTCCCGGTCAAAAATGGCGGTGGGGATGTTCTTGACATCCATGTTGACGGCATACCCGAAGATGACCGTCTGCAGCGCCGGCAGCACGAAGAGCACAATCCGCATGCGCGGGTCGCGAAAGACCTGGATGAATTCCTTGATCAGCATGGCGCGCAGACGTTCGAACATTCCACAAAACCCCAAGAAAGCTCGCCACGGAGGACACGGAGGCAAACGGAGAAAATCTGTATAACCTCTGTGAAACCTCCTGTTCCTCCGTGGTAATGCTTTTTACTAAACGATTTTTTTCCTGAACTTCTTGATCGCCACCGTCATGACGATGATCCCGAAAGCGGCCAGGAAAAGCACCTCCGGCCAGAGTACGGCCATCCCCACATCTTTCAGATAAATCCCCCGCAGGATAAAAACGAAGTAGCGGGCCGTGACGATATGGGTCACGGTCTGGATCGGCAGCGGCATATTTTCGATCGGGAAGATGAATCCGGACAGCAGGAAGGCCGGCAGAACCGTGGTGACAATCCCCACCTGGCTGGCCAGCAGTTGACTGCGGGTGATAATACTGATCAGCACCCCGAATGAAAGCGCGCCGAACAGAAACAGCAGCGAGAGCAGGGTCAGCAGCCAGAGCGAGCCACGTAGCGGCACATCAAAGACAAATTGGCCCACGCCCACGCAGAGCAGCAGATCCAGCATCCCGATGCAGAAGTAGGGCGCCAGCTTGCCGAAGATCAGTTCCGCAGCGCTCACCGGCGTCACCATCAGCTGCTCCATCGTGCCGGTCTCCCACTCCCGCGCCATGCAGAGCGAGGTCAGGATGGCGGCCATGATCATCATCACCACCGCAACCAGGCCGGGGAAGATGAAATTGCGCGAAACCATGTCGCTGTTGAACCAGACCCGCGGCCGCAGTTCCAGGGCCGGCAGCTTCAGATTCAGCCCGGCCCGCCGGGTCTGATTGATGGCCACCTGGCGGGAAAATTCCCGTGCCGTGGCTTCGGCGTACCCTAGTGCTATGGTGGCGGTGTTGGGGTCGCTGCCGTCCACGACCGTCTGAACCGCCGCTGTTTCGCCCCGTGCAAGTCGGGTGGCGAAGTCAGCCGGGATCACCAGGGCGATCAGCGCCTCGCGAACGTCGATGGCCTGCTCGATGCGGCGGTAGTTGTCGGTACTGATGCGCAGGTCGAAATAGCGCGATCCTCTGAAGCGGCTGATGAACTCGCGGCTTTCCACGCTCACGGACTGGTCCCAGACCGCCAGCGGCACCCGGTCCACATCCATGGTCAGGGCGTAGCCGAACAGAAACAGCAGCATCATCGGCATGCCGATCCCCATCATCAGGCTGCGCGGATCACGCAGCACGTGCAGGAATTCTTTTCGGGCGACAGCTTTCAGGCGGCGCAGGTTCATGGGCGGTCATGCTCCTCGATCAGGCCGATGAAGACATCCTCCAGGCTCGGAAATCTCCCGCCCGCCGCCCGCGCCTGCTTCAGTTCCTGCGGCGTCCCGACCGCGATCAGCTCGCCGCGATAGATCAGCGCCAGTCGGTCGCAATATTCGGCCTCATCCATGTAGTGGGTCGTGACAAAGACCGTGGTTCCCGCTTCGGCCAGGGCATAGATCAGTTCCCAGAACTTGCGGCGCGAAAGCGGATCAACGCCCGAGGTCGGTTCATCCAGGAAGATGATCGGCGGCTCGTGCAGGATGGCGCAGCCCAGCGCCAGCCGCTGGCGCCAGCCGCCGGAAAGCTGGACGGCATTCGAGCTGCGCCGCTCTTTCAGGCCGGCCATTTCAATCACCCATTCGGTGCGCTCCCGGCGCCTGGCTGCCGGCAGGCGGTACACTCCGGCGTAGAAGGAGATGTTTTCCTCCACGGTCAGGTCTTCATACAGCGAGAAACGTTGACTCATGTAGCCGATGTTTTCCTTGATCAGCTCCGGCTGGGTGGCGATGTCAAAGCCGGCCACTCTGCCGCTACCCGATGTTGGCGTCAGAATGCCGCACAGCATGCGGATGGTGGTGGATTTGCCGGCTCCGTTGGGGCCGAGGAAGCCGAAGATCTGTCCCCGGGGGACGTCGAGGCTGATGTTGTCCACGGCGGTGAAGTCGCCGAAGCGTCTGGTGAGCTGATGGAGGGAAACGGCCACGTTTTCGTTTCCCCCTTTAGAG
>JAJZRX010000005.1 GCA_021850095.1 Deltaproteobacteria bacterium | reverse complement strand
GATAGAATGGTTGGTCACGCTTCCATAACTACCTGACGGAACTCATGCTTTTCAATTGTTAAAGAGCAAAATTACTTACTGATTACTGTGACGAACCCCTTTTTATTTGACAGTGGCTTGAGTTAAGGTTAAGGAACATGTCTCTAAATTCACCCTTACCAGCTTTCAGGAGTTACTTACATGTCAAGAAATGATGGGCGTTGTTCAGACGATTTACGCCCGATTACGATCACCCGCAACTTTATCAAGCATGCCGAAGGTTCGGTTCTGATCGAATTTGGCGATACGCGGGTTATCTGCACCGCTTCAGTGGAGGAGTCGGTACCCCCCTTTTTAAGAGGCAAGGGCACCGGCTGGGTGACGGCCGAGTATTCCATGCTGCCCAGGGCCACCCATACCCGTTCGACGCGCGAGGCGTCCAAGGGCAAGCAGACCGGCCGTACTTTGGAAATCCAGCGTCTGATCGGGCGTTCCCTACGGGCGGTGGTTGATCTGGACAGACTGGGTGAGCGCTCGATCCATATCGATTGCGATGTCATCCAGGCCGACGGAGGAACGCGCACCGCCTCCATAACCGGGGCTTATGTGGCTCTGATTGATGCTTTAACGACCCTGCGGAGCAAGGGGCAGATTTCCCTGATTCCGGTTCGTGAATCGGTAGCGGCGGTCAGCGTCGGCATTGTTGGGGGGCAGGTGCTGCTGGATCTGGATTATTCCGAGGACTCAACGGCCGAGGTGGATATGAATTTCGTGATGACCTCCAGCGACCGCTTTGTGGAAGTTCAGGGGACCGCCGAAGCCGAGCCGTTCACCATTGAGCAGATGGACGCTATGCGCACCGTTGCCATGACCGGCATCCGGCGCTTGTTTGCAATCCAGCAGGAAGCCCTGGCCCGATGAAGGAGATCGTGGTAGCCACCCGTAACCGCGGCAAGATAAAGGAACTGGAAGCCCTGTTGTCCGGCATGGTGGACAGAGTCTTTTGTGCCGCCGATCTGGCCGGCTTTCCGGATACGATTGAGGATGGCGCTACCTTTGAGGGAAATGCCCTCAAGAAGGCCCGGGAAGCTGCTGCTTTCAGCGGTATCCCGGCCCTGGCGGATGACTCCGGTTTGACGGTGGCCGCCCTGGGCGGTCGCCCGGGTGTTTATTCGGCCCGCTACGCCGGAGAGGGGGCCGGGGATGCCGCCAACAACCGTCACCTGCTGCGGGAGCTGCAGGATGTTCCTGTCGGCGCGCGGCAGGCTGCTTTTGTCTGCGCTCTGGCATTTGTCACTCCCCAGGGCCTGGAACGCACCTTTGCCGGTCGGCTGGCCGGCCAGATTCTGGAAAGCCCTCAGGGGAGCGGCGGGTTTGGCTACGATCCTCTTTTTCTGGTGGATGGTTTTTCCTGCAGCCTGGCCGAGCTGGAGCTGGAGCAGAAGAATCGTATCAGCCACCGCGCCCAGGCTTTTCGTCAATTTTTGGACTATCTGCGCCAGACCGATCAGATGTCCGGTCAGGCACTCTAAAGAATAAAATAGGGGAAGTTTACTCATTGAAAAAGCCAGTCAGATCAGAACATAAAAATCATAAAAAACCGGGCCATGCCGGAGCGAAAGCTGAAGCTGCTCTCTCCGGGGAGCGCCCCTTCACCCGCCTGGTGCGGAATTCAATTCTTGAACTGAAAATTGCGTCCCTGGATGAGGATGGATACGGCACTGCCCGCAGTGAAGAAGGAATGACCCTGAAGGTTGCCGGTGCCATTCCGGGTGATGCGGCGCTGGTCGTCATCGATCACGTTGCCGGCGGCAGCGCCTTTTGTCATATCAAAAAGCTTCTGCAGCCGTCACTTTTGCGCAGCAAGCGGCCCCCATGCAATGAAAGCGCCGAGTGCGGCGGTTGTCCTTTGGTGGCGATGAAATACAGCGAGCAAAAGGTTTGGAAACGGGGCATGGTGCTTGCGGAACTGGCCAAATATCCCGAACTGGCCGGTACGAATGTGCACGGACTGCTTTCCCCCACCAACCTGATTCATTACCGCAGCACCGCAAAGTTGACCGTGGCCGGCAAGTTCTCCGACCCGTTTATCGGCATCTATCGCCGCGCCAGTCACGATGTTTATGATCTGGAACAGTGTCCGCTGCACCACCCCCTGATCAACAAGGTTGTGGATGCCGTCAGGAAAGGCATCACCAAGTGCAAGGTGCCGGTGTATAATCCGCAGAGCAAGATGGGTTTGCTGCGCTACCTGGTCGTCAGGGTCTCGGTCAGTGAAAAGAAAGCCATGGTGGTCTTTGTGACCGCCAAGCGATCCTACAACGAGATTCATCACCTAAGCCGGTTTGTGCAGGAGCAGGTTCCGGAGATCCAGGTCATGGCCCAGAACGTGAACAGTTCTGAAGGCAACGTCATCATGGGGCAAAAGGATTTTTTTCTGACTCCCGTTCATCACCTGACCGATAAAGTCGGCGACATCTCCTTCAGAATTTCGCCGCGCTCCTTTTTCCAGGTCAATAACAGCGGCGCCGATCTGATTTATAGCCAGGTGCGTGACTGGGCCGCCCTGACCGGTTCCGAAACCGTTCTGGACATGTATTGCGGTATCGGCGGCATCGGGCTGTTTCTGGCCCGGCAGGCCCGTCAGGTGATTGGGGTCGAGGTGGTCGAGGAGGCAGTGGCCGATGCGGCACTGAACGCCCGGATCAACAACATCCGCAACTGCAGATTCGAGGTGGGTGATGCCGCCGAGCTGCTGGAGGAAATAGCCGCAGAAGAGCAGCGGGTTGATCTGGCTGTGCTTAACCCACCACGCAAAGGGTGCGAACCGAACGTTCTGGAGCGGATCGCGGCACTTGCTCCCCGGGCGATACTGTATGTTTCCTGCTCCCCGGCCAGTCTGGCCCGCGACCTGGTCGTGCTGAAAAAACTGGGATATGCTTGCCGTGAAATTCAACCGGTTGATATGTTTCCCCAGACCGTGCATGTGGAGAACGTGGCCAGATTGGAAAAAGTAATAAAATCAGCTTGACATCCCCAAAACAAATTGCTATTACTTTCCAGCTTTTGATGCAGGCGCGTAGCTCAGGGGGAGAGCGCTACCTTGACACGGTAGAGGTCGGCGGTTCGAGACCGCCCGCGCCTACCATTTAAAGCAGTGCTAGGCGGGCAGGATGCGGGCATCGATGTTTCGATGCCTTTTCTGTTTCTTTCAAAAAGGAATATTCAATGTCTACCATCACAATTACATTGCCGGATAATTCAAGCAGACAGCTGCCGGTCGGCTCCAGCGTTTTTGATCTGGCCGCCTCGATCGGGGCTGGTCTGGCCAAAGCCGCTCTGGCCGGCAAGGTCGATGGTCAGTTGGTTGATGTTTCGTCACCACTGCCTGACGGCGCCCGAGTCGAAATTATCACCGAAAAGAGTCCCGAAGCGCTGGAAATAATCCGGCACTCGGCCTCGCACCTGATGGCACAGGCCGTCAAGGAGCTGTTCCCGCAGGCTAAAGTCACTATCGGTCCTGCCATTGAGACCGGTTTTTATTACGATTTTGATATTGAAAAACCGTTTACACCCGAAGATCTGGAGCGGATTGAAGCAAAGATGGCTGCCTTGGCAGCGGCCGGCCAGAAAATCGAACGTCTGGAGTTGACCAGCGCTGAAGCCATAAGTATGTTTGAAGAGATGGGAGAGCCTTATAAGACCGAGCTGATCAACGATCTGGGCGTCGAGCGGGTTTCTGTCTACCGTCAGGGCGGCTTTGCCGACCTCTGCCGTGGGCCGCATCTGCCCTCCACGGATCGCATCAAGGCGTTCAAGCTGCTTTCGATTGCCGGCGCATACTGGCGCGGTGATGAAAAGAACCGTATGCTGCAGCGCATCTACGGCACCGCCTTCACTGACAAGAAAGAGCTGGACGCGTATCTGCACCGTTTGGAAGAAGCCCGGCGTCGTGATCATCGCAAGCTGGGACGTGAACTGGATCTGTTTTCATTCTCCGATGAAGTCGGGGCCGGTTTTCCGATCTGGCATCCCAAGGGCGCCATGCTGCGGACGATCCTTGAGGATTTCGAACGCAAGGAACACTTGAAGCGCGATTACGATATCGTGCTCGGACCGCAGATTCTGAAGAGCGAACTCTGGCAGCGTTCCGGTCATTACGAGAATTACCGCGAAAATATGTATTTCACCGAGGTGGATGAGCAGAGCTACGGCATCAAGCCGATGAATTGCCTCTCACACATGATGATCTACAAGTCGCAGCTGCGCAGTTATCGTGACCTGCCCTTGCGTTTTTTCGAATTGGGTACCGTGCATCGTCACGAGCGGGCAGGTGTTCTGCATGGTCTGATGCGAGTGCGCTGCTTTACCCAGGATGATGCCCATATCCTCTGTACGCCGGAACAGTTGGACGCCGAGATCAAAGGGGTTATTTCCTTTGTTAACGACGTCATGGGTATCTTCGGTTTTGATTACGAAATGGAACTCTCGACGCGACCGGACAAATCGATCGGTTCCGACGCCGACTGGGAGCAGGCAACCGCCGCTTTGCTGGGAGCCTTGAAGGATTCCGGTCGCCCTTATGAAATCAACGAAGGCGATGGCGCATTCTATGGGCCGAAGATAGACATCAAGCTGCGCGATTGTCTTGACAGGCGCTGGCAGTGTGCTACTATCCAGTGCGATTTTACCCTGCCCGAGCGTTTTGACCTGACCTATGTCGCTTCAGATGGCGAGCGCAAACGTCCGGTTATGGTTCATCGTGTAATTCTCGGATCCATCGAGCGTTTCATTGGAGTTCTGATCGAGCATTTTGCCGGCAATTTCCCGCTCTGGATATCCCCGGTACAGGCTGTTATCGTTACCGTGACCGAAAACCAGGTTCCCTTTGCCAAAGACGTATACAAGCTTCTGCGTGAAGCCGGTATTCGGGTGCACAGTGATCTGCGTAACGAGAAGTTGAGCTTCAAAATCCGTGAAGCGCAGCTGCAAAAAACCCCGTATATGCTGGTTATCGGTGACAAAGAAGTCGAACAGGGTACGGTGACGGCCCGTTATCGCGACGGTAAAAACCTGCCACCGATGAAGCCCGAAGAATTTGTAGATTTTGTCATGCAGGAATGTAAACAGTTCAAATAGATTTTATTGCAGGTGACAGCATTAAAGCTGTCATCAGGAGGTGTCGCCATAGCAAAACCGACCGTTAATATCAACCAGGCCATCCGGGTTTCCGAAGTGCGAGTTATCGGTGCGGATGGTGAGGCGCTGGGTATAATTCCGGTTGCCAAAGCCCTGGAACTGGCCGAACAGCAGCAGCTTGATCTTGTCGAGGTTTCGCCAACGGCAGTTCCCCCGGTCTGCCGAATCATGGATTATGGCAAGTTCAAGTATCAACAAAGCAAAAAGCTGCAGGAAGCAAAAAAGAAACAAGTCCACGTTTTGCTTAAGGAAGTCAAGCTCCGTCCGAAAACTGATGATCACGATCTGGAATTCAAGATCAAGAACGTCAAGCGTTTTCTGGAAGAGGGCAACAAAGCCAAGATAACTCTTGTGTTCCGGGGTCGCGAGATCACGCATATGGATGTCGGACGGGCGGTTATCGAAAGGGTTGCCAAAGAGTTGCAGGATGTGGCGGTCATAGAGAACCAGCCGCGAGTAGAAGGGCGCAATATGTATATGATTGTCGCTCCCAAAGTAAAAAAATAGCGGATAGTATCCGCAATTACCCCTATACAACAAATAAGGAGCTTCATCATGCCCAAGATCAAGACAAACCGCGGCGCTGCCAAGCGCTTCAGAAAATCCGCTACCGGCAGAATTAAACGCGGCAGCGCTTTTACAAGCCACATTCTGACTCCCAAGTCTACCAAGCGCAAGCGCAATCTGCGCGGTGGATCCATGGTGGCTGCAGTGGACCAGAAGAATATCGCCCGGCTTATCCCTTACAAATAACTGACAGTTTCCCTTCGTTCAGACGAGGGGTACACCTGCCATGAACCATGAGGAAATTGTCTCCCCTTGTGGATCTGGTCAATTTACCGATGAAGGAGTAGTTAAGTATGCCACGCGTAAAAAGAGGATTTAAAGCGAGACGCAGACGTAACAAGGTTTTAAAGCTGGCCAAAGGTTACCGCGGCGCACGGAGCAAGTTGTTCCGCAGTGCGACCGAGGCGGTTGATCGTGCCTTGAATTATGCCTTCCGGGACCGTCGCGTCAAGAAACGTGATTTCCGTAGTCTCTGGATCGTCCGTATCAATGCGGCTTCCCGTCTGAATGGTCTGTCCTACAGTAAGTTCATTTTCGGACTGAAAAAAGCTGATGTTCAGATCGATCGCAAGGTTTTGGCCGACATCGCCGTTACCGATCCCCAAGGCTTCGCACAGATTGCCGACGTAGCCAAGGCAAGCATCTAGGATATTTTTTGTTGAATTGATCAAAGGGAATGGGATCGTATCCCATTCCCTTTTTTGTAGGCTGCTTGTTTCACCATCAAATCCTGTCGCAAAGGTAATCAAACTATGCGGGAACAGCTTGAACAACTAAAAAATGAGGCTCTGCTGTCTGTCAACGCTGCCGGCCAGATTGAACAGCTGCAGGAAATCCGGGTCAGACTGCTGGGTCGCAAGGGCGAACTGACCGCTTTGATGAAGGGCTTGGGCGCACTTTCTGCCGAGGAGCGACCGGTTGTCGGCCAACTGGTTAACAGCGTTCGTGACGAAATCGAGTCCGCCCTGGAATCGGCATCTGCTATGGCCCGGGAACGCGCCAAAACCGAACGCCTTCAATCAGAGCGGATTGACGTTACACTGCCCGGTCGCTGCACGTCAACCGGCACCAAGCATCCGGTCTCCCTGGTTATCGAAGAGGTCTGTGATATTTTCGCCGGTCTTGGATTTTCCGTTGCCGAAGGCCCCGAGATTGAGCACGACTGGTACAATTTTGAAGCGCTCAACTTTCCTCCCGAACATCCGGCTCGAGACATGCAGGATACGTTTTTTGTAGAGAACAACCTGCTACTGCGCACCCATACCTCTCCGGTACAGATTCGCACCATGCTCAAACAGAAACCTCCCTTGCGGATCATTGCTCCTGGTACGGTCTATCGCTGCGATTCGGATGCCACCCACTCGCCCATGTTTCACCAGATCGAAGGTTTGATGGTTGATACCGGCATTACCTTCGGTGACCTTAAGGGTATCCTGACGGTTTTCACCAACCAGCTTTTCGGCCAGAAAACCGGTGTCCGCCTGCGCCCAAGTTTTTTCCCTTTTACCGAGCCCTCGGCTGAAGTCGACATCGCCTGCGTAATCTGTGGAGGACAAGGATGCCGGGTGTGCAAGAACAGCGGCTGGCTCGAAATATTGGGGGCCGGAATGGTTGATCCCGAGGTATATCGGCATGTAAATTATGATGCTGAAAATATCTCCGGATTTGCTTTTGGAATGGGAATTGAGCGTATTGCGATGTTAAAGTACGGCATTTCTGATATGCGCCTGCTCTTTGAAAATGACGTCCGTTTTCTGCGGCAGTTCTAACTTAACTACAGTCATGGTGTCCTGATATGAACGTTACCTATAATTGGCTCAAGGAATTTGTGGATTTTGATCTTTCTCCCGATCAGCTGGCTGATCTGTTGACCATGCTTGGGCTTGAAGTCGAGGCGATGGAGAAGCTGGGCGAAGGTCTGGACGATGTGGTGGTTGCCCGTGTGGAAGAAAAGCGCCAGCATCCTAACGCGGACAAACTTTCCCTTTGCCGGGTCAATAACGGCAAAGAGATCCTGGACGTTGTCTGCGGCGCCCAGAACTTCAAAGAGGGCGATACGGTTGTCCTGGCCCAGATTGGCGCCACACTTCCCGGTGATTTCAAGATCAAGAAATCCAAAATACGCGGAGAGGAATCTTCCGGAATGCTCTGTTCCGAAAAGGAGCTCGGCCTTGCTGACGAGAGTGCCGGAATCATGGTTCTCCCCGGAAACACCCATACTCTTGGGACCCCTGTTTTTACCGCTTTGGGGCTTAAGGATACCCTGTTTGAAATCGGCCTGACCCCTAATCGCGCCGATTGCCTCAGCGTGGTTGGCATAGCACGTGAGATTGCCGCCAAACTTGGCCTGCAGGTCAGATATCCGCAACCGGTTGTGGCGGAGAATAGCGACACGGTGCAGTCGCGCATTAATGTTGTGGTTGAAGATCCTGATCTTTGCCCCCGTTATGCCGCCAGATATATCTCCGGCTGCACAATCGCCCCTTCGCCGGATTGGCTTGTCAAAAAGCTTGCCGCCATCGGAATCCGTTCAATCAACAATGTTGTCGATATTACCAACTTTGTGATGATGGAGCTTGGACAGCCTCTGCACGCCTTCGATTGCGACCGACTCGCCGAAAAGAGGATTGTTGTGCGTCGGGCAGGTGAGGGGGAGCTGTTTACGACTCTGGACAGTCAGCAGCGGATTCTGACTTCAGCCGATCTGGTGATCTGCGATGCTGCGCGTCCGGTGGCGCTGGCCGGAATTATGGGGGGGCAGAATTCGGAAATTGAAGACTCCACGGTTTCGATTCTGCTGGAGAGCGCCTGCTTCAAGCCGGCAGCTGTTCGCAAAACCAGCAAGCGTCTTGGATTGCATACCGAGTCCTCTCATCGTTTTGAACGCGGAATCGATATCGGCGGAGTCGTACGGGCACTGGATCGGGCAGCGGCGCTGATCATTGAGCTGGCGGGCGGTGTTTCTGCACGGGGTGTTCTGGATGCCTGTTCTGCTGTTAGCGAACCACCGGCAATCCGCTTCCGTCCTGAAAAGGCCAATAGCCTGATCGGTATTGACTTGCCGCGTGAAGAGATCATCCAAATCCTCAAACGCCTTGAATGCCAGGTGACCGAAATTCAGGATGGTTCTCTGGATGTTGCACCGCCAAGTTATCGTGTTGACATAGAGCGCGAAATTGACCTGGTGGAAGAGATCGCCCGCTTGAACGGCTTCGATAAGATTCCGGCAACCCTGCCGATTGCCCGGATAGCCTCTGATCGTCCTTCACGGCATCAGCAGCTGGAAAAGATTGTCAGAAATATTCTGGTCGATCATGGCATGAATGAAATCATCAATTTCAGTTTTACTGATCCGGGCGCTGCCGGCAAGCTGATGCTGGCTGCGGATGATCCGCGCCATGCTGCCATTAAACTGTGCAACCCGCTGGTTGACGAGCAGTCGGTAATGCGTACTAGTCTTTTGCCCGGTTTGCTGGAGACCGTTGCCCGTAACATCAATTTCAGATCGCTGGATTTGAAACTGTTTGAAATGCGCAGAGTCTATCTGCCGGTGGACGGTGAGAACATGCCGCATGAGCCGCTTTACATTGTTGGCGCTTTGTGTGGATCACGAGACGGGGATGTCTGGAACCGCCCCAACGAACTGATCGATTTTTACGACGCTAAAGGCGTTGTGGAATCGTTGCTGGGAATACTGGCGGTAGGAGGAGTCACCTGGCTGTCCGAGGGAGTTGATGCCTATTACCATCCCGGCAAATCCTGCCGTGTCATGGTAGGACGCGAGCAGATCGGTTCCGTGGGGGAACTGCATCCCACCGTTCAGGAAAATTTCGGCATTGAAAAGCCGGTCTTCTGCTTTGAACTTGATTTTGAAAAGCTTGTCAAACTGTCTCGATCAAAGCGTACCATTACAGCGCCATCCCGCTTCCCTGACAGCACCCGCGATATCGCTCTGCTGGCTGCCGACGACCTGCAGTCGGAAGCGGTGCTGGCATGCGTCAGGTCTGTAAAGGCCAAGGAGATTGAGCACATACAGATATTTGATGTCTATAAGGGCAAAGGTATACCGGAGGGATATAAAAGCATCGCCATACGCATCCGCTACCGTTCCTACGAGCGCACATTGAATGACGAAGAGATTAGCGCTCTTCATAAAAAAGTTACGGATAGTCTTATAAACAAATTAGACGTTTCATTACGATAAAAACCTGTTGCGAAATGCCGATCCCTGTGATATAAATTTTTTCCTTTTGTTTCAGAGCATTAACTATGCACAGTTTGAGGTTGTCATGACTAAAGCCGATATTGTTGAAAGAATTCATCAGAAAATTGGTTTCTCCAAGAAAGAATCTGCCGAAATGGTGGAGTCGGTTTTTAATATCCTTAAAAGTACTCTGGAATCCGGTGAAAAAATTAAAATTGCCGGTTTTGGGAATTTTGTTGTCAAACAAAAAGCTGATCGCAGAGGACGTAACCCCCAGACCGGTGAAACGATCACGATCAACGCTCGTCGCATATTGACTTTCAAGCCGAGCCAGGTTCTCAAAAGCGCAATCAATACAGAAGAAGAACGGGCCTGACATCCGGCGGACCCATTATGGCGACAACCTTACCCGAAAAACTGTACTATAAAATCGGCGAGGTTGCTGAATTAGCCCGGGTAAGAACATCCGTACTGCGTTTCTGGGAAACAGAATTCAGTTTTTTGAAACCAGAAAAAAGTACAACCGGACAGCGGCTGTATTCCAAAAGAGAAGTTGATCTGATACTTCAGGTACGTCATCTTCTTTATGATGAAAAGTTTACGATTGAAGGTGTGAAGAAGAAGATTTCATCGAGGGGCAAACTGGTATATCCAGGAGCGGTCAGTCTGGAGAGCAGCTCTGAAGTAAAGGCAAGTCTGCTGGTTGAGCTTAAACAGGAACTTCAGCAAATAAGAGATATGTTGTAGATATAAAAGCTTTATCGGTGCGTAGCGCAGCCTGGTAGCGCACTAGACTGGGGGTCTAGTGGTCGCTGGTTCGAATCCAGTCGCACCGACCATAAAATAGTCCGGACAGGCCCGGACAAGTGCAAAAGCCCTTGAGAAATCAAGGGCTTTTTTGTTTTCATTGTCCGTGTTTGTCCGATATGGGACATATGGTGTTCGTTATTGACAGCAGATGTCATATCAGCATGCCTCACAAACATCAAACAGTAACCAGCGCGGGACAAAAGCCGGCGAAGCGCTATACGTGCGTCCAAAGAGAGAAAAACAAGGGAAATAAGAAGGCAAAAGAAGCGAACCGGCGACTAACAGCACCTTGACGGACCTGGCAAAAGGAGCAGGAACCTGCAATTATTGAGAATTCTTATTGAATCATCCTCATAAAGCCAGTAGTATCGACCCGCCAGAAAGACAGAAACCCGATTAAAAATCCAAATGGCACGTTCAGCGGCGCGAAGCAGGTTAGTTCAACTGGAGCTTATGCGGCGGCTCCGCTTCGCTACAGGAACCATACTGCAGCAGTTATCAAGAAAGGAGAGAGATGCCCGCGCGAGATTTACAGAGTTTGTCGGGGAGAGAATGACCGATGGTCGGCGGGAGGAGTTCCACGGAGAGAAATGCAGCGACAACCGCATCATTGGCAATAATCACTTTATCGAAGCCGTTCTTGCGAAAGCAGAAGCTCTGCCGGAACACAGGCCGGACGTGAAAGCAGTCGTTGAAGCGGTGATGAAGATTTACGAAATCGACAATCAGCGCCTCAGAGCACCGGGGCAGGAGCGAGTGGCTTCCGAAGCGCGGAGTGTTGCAGCCTGGGCGACGCTCGAATTTAGCACCGGGAAACTGACAGAGTTGGCGAAGCACGTCGGGCGAGAACCGTCAACGCTGACATGTGCAGTGAGGCGACTTGAAAAAAGACAGAACCGGGATACTCAACTTGCGGAGAAAATGGAACGGTTACGACAAAGCTTGTAGTAAGTTCAAGTCTTCAAGCCCTGACCCCCACAGGTTCCCTCAGCTTGCGGAGAAAATGGAACGGTTACGACAGAGCTTGTAGTAAGTTCAAGTCTTCAAGTCCTGACCCCCACAGGTTCCCCCATCAATGATAGAGGTGGCATGGAGATGCTCAGCGCCGATAACTGGTTCAACCTGCGCGAGTGGGCGAAAAAGAACACCTCTTCTGCCGAAGCCCGGCAACTTGCCGATTGGCTGCTGACACCCCGAGACAAGCGGAGCCCGACGCCGTTCAGGAGATAAATACAAGGTAATGTTTCGGTAGGAAAAAGGCAGTAAAAAATCAGGGTACGATAGACTCCTGACAATATCCGCCGATGGCAAATTATTGTTTTCCATCTAATCCGGCGATCACACATCGCGATGACCATTATTGCTAACGGAACTGTTTGAGGATTGGATGTATGAAATGTAAGGGCCGTGTTTATAAATCCGGCCCTCTTTGTTGTCAGTAAATCAGCCAAGCAATGTCAGCACTGTTTCAGAATGCTTTCAGCGCAGTTTTATCCCGCTACTCGCCCGAAAACCTGAACTCCAGCGAATCATATTCGCGATTGAGCGCCACCGTCTTCGGCATCTGCCGGGAGGTTGGACCCCAGAGCTGGATCGGTCCGGGAGAGTTGGAAAGGTCGTTTTCGGCCCAGAGCTTTCTGCGTGAGTCAAAGTAGATAAAGGCCGGCGAATCCAATTTGACCAGGGCCTTTTCGATGACCTGGGCCGGTTTGCCTTTGCGTATCTCGATATCCAGCAGGCTGGCGATCGGTATCCCCAACGGCGCGGCGCCACGATCCAGTGCGGTCAGGCTGGCCATGTAACCGGTGCGCCCGTCCAGAACCAACGAACCTGCGGTTGCTCCCAGATTGTAAGTGTAGGACGAATCAAAAACGGTGGTGGCGCCGCAGCGGGCCTCATAGCCGAAAAAGTGATTGAGCGTCCCGAATTTTATGCCGCTATCCAGTTCGTTGATGCGATCCCGCACCGCGCCGCTCAACATGGTTTCGGTTTCGATCTTTGAAACCGGCAGGTTGCCATGCTCGTCCCGGTCTTCCATCAGCTTGAACTTGATCGAATCCGGCAGGGATTCCAGCAGTTCTCCATGGGCCTGTGTCAGTTTGGAATAGATGAAAAGCAGCTGGTCTTTGATGCTTTTTCCGCTCAAGTCATCCTTGTACTGGGCCATCTTGTCATTCAAATCATCAATCATGGTCGTAAATCCGGGGATAAACTCGATCAGTCCTTCCGGAACCAGCACGACACCGTAGTTGATACCTTTCCTGGCGCGCATGATGACTGTTTCGGCGATTGAATCCACGATTTCAGGCAGGGTGATATTGCGTTCGCGGACCTCCTCGGATATCAGAGCAATGGTCGGATGGGTCTGCAGGGCGACTTCCAGGGTCACATGCGAGGCCGAGCGCCCCATCAGGCGGATGAAATGCCAGTATTTAAGGGAAGATGAACTGTCGCGCAGGATGTTGCCGACCTGTTCGGAATAAATCTTGGTGGCGGTATCGAAGCCGAACGAAATCGGCAGATCATCGTCCAACTGCAGGTCGCCGTCGATTGTTTTCGGCACACCGATAACCTGAACGCCGCTGCCGTCCTCCTTTACCTCCGAGTAAAGTTTCTCGGCCAGCCAGGCGGCGTTGGTGTTGGAATCATCGCCGCCGATTACGACGATGGCATCGATATTCTGTTCCCGGCAGACAATCTTGACCTTCTCAATATCTTCCGGCTTTTCGATTTTGGTCCGGTCGGTGCCCAGCAGGTTAAAGCCGCCTGTATTCAGAATCTGCCGCACATGATCAGTGCTGATTTCGAACAGATTGCCCTTCAGCAAACCTTTGGGGCCGGCCTTGATCCCCAGCAGGGTGTTTCCTTCCCCCAGGATATGCTTGAGGCCCGCCAGAACATTATGCCCGCCGGCGGCCGGGCCGCCGGAAAACATCACGGCCACTCTTTTGCCGGAAACCGTGGCTGTCAAGGTGTCTCCGGCCGACAGAATCCTGTTTTTTGACGCGGCGATGGAATTGGGGAACGAGGCGGCTATCTCGCGATTGGGTTCAAGAACCCTGCCGCTCTGACTGAAGCTGACCGGCGCCAAGCGGCCGGATTTTATAAAAGCATTACAGACCGGCACTTCCCGTTCCCGGATGGCGTTCTCAAAGGGGGAACGGGCTTTTTCCATATGCGCTAAAGAACCGGCCAAGGAAGAATTGATGATCTTGTCCCGGTCTATGTCGTGCTGTAATTTGTTCATGACGTGATCTTTCTTGTTCCAGTAATATGATGCTCAATGATTGTGCTTGAAACAAATTGAGACATATAGAGACAGGTTGTCAGGCGTTCAGCTCAACGATCCGCTGTCGGGCCTCTTCGGTCATGAAATCCCATAATCCCAGACCCTGCAGGGTGGCTACGGTCGGGATGCCGGATTCGTTCCAGCCCCGTTCCTCGTAGTAAACCTTGACCAGCTTCTTCAGGTCGGCAACCCGTTCGCGCATCAGAATTTCCCGTTTTTCAGAGGTCGCCATGGCCTGCACCTGCTCCAGCGGCTTTGCCAAGATCCTGGCCAGCTCGCCGTCGTTGTACTCGGCTTCAGCGTCGTAGAAGGCGTCTTCGGTCGGTCCGATGGCCCGCTCCGGGATCCAGTCCTTCTCGGCGGTCTGGCGGCCGAAACGGAGTACGTTCATGACCCGCTGCAGGTTGATGTCGCGGTCGGTCTGGGCGAAAATTTCCTGCCAGGTCAGATTCGTGCCGAGCACGGCGTTGTAGAAGTCGGCGTAGATTTCCTGCGAGGCCGGGTTGATGTGGGCATCGGCTCCCAGAGTTTTGGCCGATTCGGGATTGAAGACATCCACCCAGGGCAGCTTGCAGAGTCCCAGATTGTCGTTGCCGAGCCGGACGCGAGGATAGGTCATCAGCGCCTTGGCCTTGTCCTCGAAGGTCGGGAAGGCGCCCAGCAGGTCGACCTTGATCAGCCAGGCCGCGGCGTGGTGCGCGCCGATGTCGCTGGCGGCAGCGTAGGAACCCTGCATGGAGAGCGAACGGTGGGTGCGGTAAAGCGAGAAGGGCAGCCCTTTGGTCTGCATCGCGAAACGATCCAGCTCGCTGCGGGCATCTTGGCCGGTGCGTCGCTGGTACATCTCCGCGACCAGCTCCACCAACGGGAGCATGCCCCGGCCGGCGGTCCGCGCCAGTGTTCCCTGACCCCGGGCGATGCGGTGCAGGAATTCCATCGCGGCGGCTTCGTTGCCGAAGGCCAGTTCCAGGCCGTCGGCTTCTTCCCGGTTCAGGTAGCCGCGCTGGAAGCATTCCATCAAAAACGAGATCAGCACGCAGCTGGTGATCGTGTCGATGCCGTAGTTGTCGCAGTGCCAGTTGGCTTCCATCACGAACTCCGGGCACCAGACCCCGATGTTGGAGCCGAAGCCGGCGGCGGTTTCGTACTCCGGGCCGTCCACCCAGACCTTCTGTCCGGCATGGTTGCCGGTTTTGAGCGTGACCCAGCCCCCTTTAGTGCACATCAGGTTGCAGCCCGGGAAACAGCCGTCCATGCCGCGATGTTCAAAAAGGTGTTCGGCGTAGTATTTTCCGGAGATGTGGTCGGCCCGCGGATCGCTGCCGGCCTGGTAGTTGTTGACCGGCAGGGATTGGTATTCGTGTTTGTTCATGAAGGGTATCAGTCCGGCGCTCCCTTTGCGGTACATCTTGAGCGAATGCGGATCGACTTCTTTGACGACCTTGTGCAGCCGGGCGCCGGCCTGTTTGGCCTTGTCCCAGTCGGACGCTCCGTAGGGGTTGTCGCCGTGGGGATAGTCGGCCAGCACCACGATGGCGCGCACGTTCTTGTTGAGCATGACGGTGCCGAGCCCGGTGCGGCCGGCCTGCTTGGTGCGCCAGACCCCCTTGCCGCCATCCAGGGCCGGCTTGGTGACATCGTAATAATGGCTGTTGATGCAGCCGTAACTGGTGGTGGCCGCGCCCTGGCCGGTGGTCATGAAGGCCAGGTGGCGCTTTTCGTGTCCGGCGGCCGTGAAGCGTCCGATGATTTCCCGCTCCAGGTCAAATACCTGCTCGGTGGCCGGGATTTCGTGGATCGAGACCTCGTTTTTCTGGCCGTCAATGACGATCATGACGCTGTTTTCGGAGCGGCCGCTGATCTGCAGGGCGTCGAAACCGGCATACTTGAGGAATGCGCCGAAGTAGCCGCCGAAGTTCGAGACTCCGGCGATGCCGGTCAGAGGCGAGAGTGAAATCGCCATCGCCTTGGCGGTGCCGGGAAACTGGGGGATGCCCCCCAGCGGGCCGTTGGCCAGTATGAGCGGGTTTTCCGGGTCGCTGGCCCGGGTTCGGGAGGTGATCGCCTGGTGCAGCAGGTATAAACCCAGACCGCGCCCTCCCAGGAAGTAGTTCTTTACCTGCGGATCCAGGGCCTGCTCCGCACAGGTACGGCTGGTGACGTCGATTGTCAGGATACGATTGGTGTAGCCGTTCTGGAGTTTTACCGTGCTGTAGTTCATTGAAATCCTTTCTGATGATAACGACGGATAAGCGGTGGTGTTGGCGAAAAACCGGTTACAGATACACAGCGGAGAGCTGTTTGTCAAGGAGAGCCGTCATCGATCCGCAGCACGCGCTCCGCCAGCTCCAGACAGGCGGGACGGTGGCTGATCAGCAGCACGGTTTTACCCTGCAGCCGTATCTTCAGCCGCTGGACGACCGTGCGTTCCGTCTCGGGATCCAAGCCTTCGGTCGGTTCGTCCAGCAGCAGTACCGGCGCATCCTTCAGCAGCGCCCGCGCCAGGGCGATCCTGCGCGCCTCTCCGCCCGAGACGGCGCTTCCGGCAACGCCGACAATTGTTTCAAGGCCGTCCGGCAGGGCTGCAACCCACTCCGCCAGGCCGGCATCTGCCAGGGTCGCCTCGATACTACTGTTGTCTGCGTCCGGAGCGCCGAGCAGAATGTTGGCCCGAATCGAACTGTTGAAGAGGTGTGGCTGTTGCGGAACGGCAGAGACCAGGCCGGCGATCTGGCTGCTGGCCATATCGCGCACTTCCGCATCGCCGATGGTGATGCTGCCCCGGTAAGGACGAAAGCGCAGCAGCAGTTCGATGACGCTGCTTTTGCCCGCTCCGCTCCGCCCCGTCAGGGCCACCCGGCTCCCCTCCGGAAGCTCCAGTGAGAAATCGGTTAAGACCTCTGCTCCAGCGCCATGGGTAAAGCAGACCTTGTGAAAGATGACCCCATGACCGGAAACCGGCGGGAGCGGGTGGGGCGGTTCCGGAACCGGGTGGGGCGCGGCAGCCAGTTCGGTCAATCGTTGAGCCGTGGCGTTTGTGGCCGGCAGAGCTTGCAGTGCGGCGGCCAGCGGTGCAATCCCCTCAAAGCAGGCCGCGCAAAAGAGCAGCAGCATGACCAGTTCCGCCCCGCTGATCTGTCCCCGGAAAACCTCCGTCGCCCCGATCGCCAGCACAACCGCCAGGGCTGTGCCGCCGGCGGCTGTCATTCCGGCGCTCACGATTCCGTTGATGCCGCCCAGGCGCTGTTGTTGCCGGGTTATCCCGGCATAGAGGGCTTCGACCTTGTCCGCCTTTTGATCGCAGGCGCCCAGCAGCAGCACCTCTTCGGCACCCTGAAGCCCTTCCGTTACCGCAACCCGCACCTCTCCCGTCAGCCGCACCTCTTCTTCACCCGGTTCTGCCGCCATGCTGCGCGTCACCAGCGGCAGTACGATTCCGGCCAGAGACAAAGCCGCCAGGAGCGCCAGGCCGCTGGCAGAGCTCCAGAGGCCGAGGCAGAGGGGGGCCAGCAGGATGACTGCCGCTCCTGTCGCGATCGGCGCGATGATCCGGAGATACAGATTTTCCATCCGGTCCACGTCCGCCCGCAAGCGTCCCGAAAGATCACCGGCCGCGTAGCCCTCCAGACCGGCTGGAACCAGCGGGATCAGACGCTCAAACAGCCAGACCCGCAGGTCAGCCAGCATTCGGAAGGCGGCTTCGTGGGTGACAAGCCGCTCGGCATAACGCCCCAGGGTGCGGACAATCGCCAGCACCCGGATGGCCAGCGCCGGAAGCATGTAATTGAAGGAGGTCTGGCTGATTCCGGCCAGCGCCATGGAGGCGATGAACCAGCCCGAAACGGCCATCAGCGCGATGTTGGCGGCTACCACCAGGATTCCGGCCAGAATCCCGGCCAGCAGCCAGTGCCATTGACGGGCAGCCATGACCCGCACCAGAGTGGTCAGCGCTTTCATGGCATGACCTCCTGCGGAAGCGCATTATTTCCGGGTTGCAGCAGCTGTCCGCCGGACATCCGCACCACCCGGGTGCAGCGCCGCACGGTTTCTTCCCGGTGGCTGATCACAACCACCGTCCGGCCCGGCGCCAAACGATCGATCGCATCCAGCAGCAGCTGTTCATTGGTCTGGTCGAGCCCGGCGGTCGGCTCATCCAGAACGATCAGCAGCGGATCGCGCAGCATCAGGCGCGCCAGTGCCAGGCGGCGCAGCTCGCCACCGGAAAGCCCGGCGCCCCGGTCCCCCAGCCGGGTATCCAAACCCTGCGGCAGCCGGGTGATAGCATCCGTCAGCGCAGCCGTTGCCAGAGCTTCCATCAGATGATGATCCCCGGCATCCGGCCGGGAAGCCAGCAGATTCTCCCGGATGCTGGCCGCTGAAAAGAAGGGGCGCTGCGGCACCCAGGCCAGTCGTCTGCGCCAGCGGTCCTGATCCATGGTCGTGAGATCATGACTGTCAACCAGCACCCGCCCATATTCCGGTGTTGCCAGTCCCAGCAGCACCCGGGCCAGGGTGGATTTGCCGCTGCCGCTTTCACCGACAATGGCGGTGACCGATCCGGCCGGCAGGGTCAGGCTGATATCCTGTATCCCGCCTCGCTGGCCGCCGTAGCGGAAGGTGACGTTTTCCAATTTCAGAACTGGCGCTTTTACGGGAGGGGGCAGGGTGCCGCTTTCCTGTTGCGGCAGGGGCTGGAGCAGCAGCGGCAGAATCCGGGTCGCGGCCGCCGTGCCGTTCATCCGGCTGTGCCAGGAAAGACCCAGGACCCGCAGGGGCAGGTAAAACTCGGGCGCCAGCAGCAGCACGAAGAGACCGTTGACCAGCTCCAGTCGTCCGGAGAGCAGCATGAAGCCGATGATGACCGCCACCACGGCGGTCCCGACCGTGGCGAAAAATTCCAGCATCAGGGCTGAAAGAAAGGCGATTTTCAGCACCGCCATGGTGCTGCGGCGATAATCGTCGGAAACCTGTGCCACCATGGCCGCTTCGCGGCGGGCGGCGCCGAAGATCTTCAGATCCGGCAAACCCTGTACCAGATCCAGCAGATGGCCCGCCATGCGGGTCAGGCGGCTCCATTGACGCTGGTTCAACCGCTCGGCCCGGCTGCCGATCAGCACCATCAGCAGCGGAATGAAGGGGGCCGAAAACAACAGCACCAGGCCGGCCCGCCATTCCACCGGAAACACCACCGTCAGGGTCAGCAGCGGCAGCAGCGCCGCCAGAACCAGGTGCGGCAGGAAACGGGTCAGGTAGCTTTCCAGCCCCTCAACGCCGGAGGTTACGACCTCGGCCAGGGAACCGGCGTCTTCGCCGGCGGCTCCGGCGGGCAGCAGAAGCTGCAGGCGGCGGTAAAGCCGGCTGATGATCCGCTGTTTGACCTCGCATGCGGCCTTGATCGCCTGCCGCTCGGACAGATAGGTGCCGACGCCGCGCAACAGGGCGATCAGCGCCACACAGACGGCCAAGGGAAGGATGCTGGCGGACAGTGCGCCGTCGATGACGACCGCCTGACAGGCGACCGCTAGAATCCTGGCCTGGGCCATGATCAGGATGCCGCCCGCCACTCCCAGCAGGACAACCGTTGCCAGTTTCCGCCGGACATGTAGTGCTTCCCGGCGCAGCCAGGTTTCCGGATTTTGAATCTGCTGGGTATGGTTCGGTTCGGTCATGGAGCGCAGTTTACCACAGACTCAACAGCATCTTGGTGCCCATCACAATCAGCAGCAGCGCAAAGATTTTTTTGAGACCGGCGATCGGCAGGCTGTGGGCCAGCCGGGCGCCCAGCGGAGCGGTGACGATGCTGGCTGCGGCCACGCCGGTCAGAGCCGGCAGGTAGATATAACCGAATGAGTGGGGTGGGAGAGCGACCGGCAGGCCGTTGACCAGATAACCGGCGGCGCCGGCCAGCGCGATCGGAAAGCCGATCGCCGCCGAGGTTCCGATGGCGTTGTGCATCGTTACATTGCACCAGACCAGAAAGGGAACCGACATGCTGCCGCCGCCGATGCCCACCAGGCTGGAAACCCCGCCGATCGCTCCGCCCACGCCGAACAGCGCCAGGCGTCCGGGCAGCTGGCGGTGCGGCTTGGGTCGGATGTTGAGCAGCATCTGCAGCGCGACATAGTAGAGGAACACCACGAAGAAGCCCTTCAGGAAACGGGTCGAAAGCTGGGCCGCCACCCAGGAGCCGAAAAAGGTGCCGGCCAGGATTCCGGGTGTGATGCGCCGGACGACGGTCCAGTCAACCGCTCCCCGGCCATGGTGGGCGCGCAGGCTGGAGACCGAGGTGAACATGATGCTGGCCAGGGAGGTGCCCAGCGCCAGGTGAAGGATATGTTCCGCCGGCAGTCCCTGGGCGGTGAAGATGAAGGTCAGGATCGGCACGATCACGATTCCGCCGCCGACCCCCAGCAATCCGGCCAATACTCCCGCAAACGCTCCCAATGAAAGATACAATAACCAGGCGGACATCCGGAATTTCCCCCTTGATAACACACTGAACTCATGCGCACAGCTGCGGGTGTCACTATTACCGCTTTAGCGCCGGGATGTGAATAAAAAATCCGTGGGGGGTTGAAGTATTAAAAAATATGGGTATGCTTACCGCCATGATAACGACAACGATATTAAATAATGGCGTCCGGGTTGTGAGTCAGCGTGTCGAGCATATGCACACGGTCACTACCGGTATCTGGGTTGCCAGCGGCACCCGTCACGAAGCCCCCGAAAACAACGGTGTGGCCCACTTTATCGAGCATATGCTTTTCAAGGGAACCGAGCGCCGCAGCGCCCGCCAGATTTCGCGCGAGATCGATTCCATCGGCGGTATTCTGAACGCCTTCACCGGTCACGAATACGTCTGCTATTACGCCAAGGTGCTGGCCAAGTTCCTGCCGCAGGCGGTTGATCTGCTGGCCGACATCTTCATGCACTCCACCTTCCCGGCCGATGAGATTGAACGGGAACGCAAGGTCGTCCTGCAGGAAATCAAGATGCGCGAGGATTCTCCGGACGAGTTCATCCACGACCGCTTTCATGTAAACCACTGGCGTGGACATTCCCTGGGAATGCCGGTTCTGGGCACCGCCGCTACGATCGGCACTCTTCAGCGGGATGCGATCCTGTTTCACAAACAGAGCCGCTACCGCCCCCAGGACATCATCATTTCGGCCGCCGGCAATGTGCGCCATGAAGAACTGCTTGCCATGGTCGAACCGCTTTTCTCGTCAATCGAATCAGCGTGGAAGCCTGAACCTTCCACTATTTTTGCCACCAGCGGCAAAGCTGTCCATCTGACCGAGCGGGAGATGGAGCAGACCCTGATCTGTCTGGGCACGCCCGGTCAGCGCCACAATCACCCGGATCGCTACGCGCTGTTTCTGTTGACAACCATTCTGGGGGGCGGCATGAGTTCGCGCCTGTTTCAGGAGGTGCGGGAGAAAAAGGGGCTGGCCTATTCGGTGTATGCCTATCTGGTTTCCCACGCCGACAGCGGCGCCATGGTGATCTACGCCGGCACCGAGAAGGCCCATTGCCGGGAAGTGATCGATATCGCCTGCGGAGAGCTGTCGCGTCTGGTGGCCGAGGAAGTGCCGCAGGATGAGCTCGACTCGGCCCGCGAACAGCTCAAGGGCAAAACGCTCATGTCGCTGGAAAGCAGTGACAGTCTGATGACCCGCCTGGCCAAAAACGAGATTTATTTCGAGGGTCAGCAGACCATAGAAGAGGTGCTGGCCAATTATGATGCGGTCAGCAGCCAGGATATACGAAGGGTTTCGCAGGAACTGTTCAGCAGCGATTCCCTGCACCTGGAAGTCATGGGGTCGGTAGCGGGCCTGGGGTTGGACGGGGAGATACTGAAGATTTAACCTTGGCTGCCCGGAAGCTCTGCACCTTTTTCTGAAAAATATATTCAGCTCGTTTGCCGGGCGGCAGTTCATCCAGCCTGGCAGGAGCAATCCCCAGTTCAGCCGTTGTCAAACCCGCCACCCTGACCGCCTCGTGCCAGTCGCCGGGGGGGCGGGTTTCTGTTTTGTCCGCTGCGGATACAAGCGGCAGAATGTCTGCAATGCCCCCCCTTAAAGCCTGCTCCGCCGTTCTCACCCTGGTTGAATCCCGCAGTTGTTCCCACAAATTCAGCGTTCCGTGCAGTCGGCTGGTCCAGGCCAGTGCGTTGCGATAGTTCGCCGGCATGCGCAAGCGGTCGCAGAATGTGCGGGACAACCCGTAGCCGGCCTGATCGTGCCCATGGTGTCTGGGATAGTGGGTCGGGTCGCTGGCCAGCTTGCCGAGGTCGTGAAAAAACGCGCAGAAGCGGGCCAGCGGATCGCCGGTCATGGCTGAAACGCGTTGCAAAACCTGGCAGCTGTGGCTGAAAAGGTCGCCTTCCGGGTGATGGATGAGCGGTCCGGCCGGGATCTGTGGCATACGAAACAGTTCCGGCAGAAAATTCCCGCCAACCTCCAGTTCCAGCATGCGCTGAAAGAAACGTTCAGGAACATTGGCCTGAAGGGCTTTCAGCATTTCACGGCTGAAGCGCTCCACCGGAATATGCTCAAGCGCCCTGTTCCACTCCCGGCAGCTGATCAGTGCCTCGGTTTCATCCGTCATGCGCCAGCCGTCGGCTTCAAAACGAAAGGCACGAAAGATGCGCAGGGGATCATCATCGAAGCTGCTGTCCGTGCAGGCTTTCAATAAACCCTGTGCGTGATGATCTACTCCTCCCAGCGGATCAATGATTTCACCGCACAGCTTCATGGCAATGGCGTTGATGGTAAAATCCCGGCGGGCCAGTTCCGCCTCCAACCCGCAAAGATCTGCCAAAGGGGTGATTTCGATTGTGCCATGGCTGGCGTCGTGCCTGAACCAGATTGCAGATGTGGTTTTTCCTGAAACCCGGTGAAAACCGCTTGAGACAAGCTCGTGCGGGGAAAGCGTCGCGGTCAGATCAATATCGCTGCTGCTGCATCCCGACAGCAGGTCGCGAACGATTCCGCCCACCAGAAAAATCCGCCCATGGCAGCATGCGGGAAAGATGCTTTTAATGCTCTCGGTGATTGAAGCGGATTGAAGTGTCATGCTCGCAGTATAAACAAACTTGCCGTGAATGCACCCGAATTCATGCAACCTGCTGACAGATAAGGCGTCCGGACGTCATTCAGGATCGTTGTGTGAAAATATTTTTATTTTATTGTGATCGTGGTCTTGAAGTCAAAAAAGCATCTGGTATATATAAAATACGTTTAATAAACTTGGTATAATAATTAAGAAGTACATTGCCGTATGGGTACGAACAACATGTGTGCTTGCAAACTTCTCCCGTCAACAGGTAAAGCGCCATGACAACGACAAAACCAGCAAACGATGATCTTGATATCTGTTTAAGTGAACTGAAACTTCATCAGGCAGAGCTGGAAAAGCAGAACGATCAGATGCGCGAAATGCTCGAACAGCTTGAAACGTCACGGGCCATGTATTCCGACCTGTATGACTTTGCCCCGGTGGGGTATCTGACCATTAACGACAGCTGTTCGATATCAGATGCCAATCTGACGGCCGCCAACCTTCTGGGGGTTGAGCGCGAGTCTCTGCTGATGCACAGCATCCTTACCCACATTGACCCGGAAGATCTGAATGCTTTCCGGATTCATGTGCAGCAGATTATAGAAACCGGTGTACGGCGGCATGAATTTGAACTGCGTATGCTCCGTTCGGATGGCAGCGGTTTCTGGGCGCAACTCGAGGCAAATTCTGTCTGGAAAGGGGAGTGCCGCTTGGTATTCAGCGATATCAGCCTGCATAAAAAAGCCGAGCAGGAACTGCTGTACCTTAACAAACTGGAGAGTCTGGGACGAATGTCTTCCGGCATTGCCCACGATTTCAACAACCTGCTGCAGTCGCTGCTTGGCAACCTGGAACTGGCGCTGATGAGGAGTGACGATCAGAAAAGTCTTCGCAAGCATATATGTCAGGCGGTCAAAGCCGCCGAAAGCGCTGCAAAATTGAGCGGTTTGATGCTGTCGTATTCCGGCCGGGGGCATTTTGTCGGCAAGCCGCTGGATCTGAACACTCTTGTGACGGGTTGTTCAACGGTGCTGTCGGCCTGCATTCCCGGTTCGATACAGTTGGATATCAACGCCGCTGATGGAGTGCCGCCGGTTAATGCGGATGCCGAACAGATCAAACAGGTGCTGGTGAGTCTGATAAGCAATTCAACAGAGGCTATCGGTGAAGAAAAAGGAAACGTAACGATTACGACCGGTTTCAGCGAATTTGATCAGACGACCTTGAACAACAGCCGGCTGAAGGAAAAACTTCCGGCCGGCCGCTATGTCTGGATTGAAGTTCGGGACAGCGGCTGCGGCATGGACAGTGATACCCTGTACAAACTGTTCGATCCGTTTTTTACGACCAAGTTCACCGGCCGGGGCCTGGGTATGCCCGCCACGCATGGGATCATCAGTGCTCACCGGGGAGCAATTTTTGTGGAGAGCAAGCCGGGTAGCGGCACAACCGTGCGGATACTTCTGCCAATTTTCGATCACCCGGAAACGGCAAGCACGAGCATGCCGCGCGGTGAAAAAATCTTCACCGCACAGCAGTCAGATATTCACTTCTGATCATTTCAAAATGATTACAATGGGAACGCAGGCGCCAGTTCACGCGCCCTTGAGCGTTGATCCGCCAGGCAGGGGAGATGATCTTCTGCTTCCCCTCCAGCAGGGCGCGAACATTATCAATTCCCCGTCCGGAATAAAGTCCGCTTGAGAGTCCGCCCAGCCAGAGCTCTTCGGGGGCGTTGGCGGTCGACCAGGAAAAAGGATCCGAAAACAGGAAAAAAGCGTTACGGGAGCGCGCAGCCCGGCTGATGTCGAAGAGATGCGCCAGCGGGTAGCGTACCCGGTCCACCAGATTAAGAGATGTGATCTGCTGGAACGTTCCGGCGGCGAAAGGCAGAGCCTGGGCATCGGCCACCATAAATTCGACCCGGTCGGGTCGCCAGCTGCCTGGCAGTTCAAAGGTGAATGTTTCCCGCAGATTTCCCTCCAGCTGAAGCGAAAAGCTGATCCTGCGCTCCCGGGCCAGTCGCCGTGCCGTGCGGATGAAGGCGGATGACAGGTCGCAGCCGATTGCCAGCGTGCTTCGCTGCGACATTTCAAAGGTCAGTCTGCCTACGGCGCAGCCGGCGTCATAGGCGAGATCGGACTGGGGAGCAAGCAGTGATGCCCAGACGGCATAGGCATCACCGGCGTCGGGAACCTTCATCAGATCGGAGTAGTGGCTCCAGAGGTAGCGATCGATGGTTTCCTGTTCTTCGTATTTCCACTGTCCTCCAGCGGGCCCGGCCTCCGGATCCGGTGTCAGAACCGCTATGCCGTCCCGGACAGGGTAGCGTTTGCGGCATGTGCGGCAGGAAAGGTCGGCGCTGATGATTTCATCGTCCCGTTCTTTGACGGAAGAAAGCTCCAGCGGCTGCTCCCGGGGCAGGCAGGCCGGGCAGATCAGCAGGGGAGCAAGCATACGTTTCATGGCGGCACCATTGATGAAAATCCGGATTATATTCCGGCTGCAGACCGGGTAGTCTGAATAATGCCATTCAACGGCAAGGTCAACAGATTTATTTGCAGGAAATGAAATCACCCCGTCAGCTCCGCTACATTTGAGATCGCTTATGCAATCCCAAATCTTCAATTGACAAGCACTCCGCTAAAATGTATACAGTATCCACTTTTATTACCCACAAAACAGCCTGGCACAACAATATCCCACGAAGGAGGAACACAGATGATCGAAGCGTATCTTGCACACCAAGAGGAGAGGGCGGCCCAGGGTATCCCGGCTCTGCCGCTCAGCCCGGAACAAACCACCGAACTGTGCAATCTGTTGCAGTCGCCGCCAGCCGGCAAGGAAGAATTCCTGCTGAACCTGCTGAAAGAGCGTGTTTCTCCGGGTGTTGACCCGGCCGCCAAGGTCAAGGCCGAATTTCTGGCCGGTATTGTCAACGGCAGCAAAAAATCACCGCTGGTTTCCAGAGTTGACGCAGTCCGCATTCTGGGCACCATGCTGGGCGGCTACAACGTCAATCCTCTGGTTGAGGCGCTCAAAGATGCCGAACTGGCCGATGAAGCCGCCTGCGCACTGTCCGGCATGACCCTGGTGTATGACGGTTTTGATCAGGTGGTGGCACTGTCCGCTTCCAACGCCGCCGCCAAAAAAGTCCTCCAGTCCTGGGCTGACGCCGACTGGTTCACCAAGCGTCAGGGAGTGCCCGAGATCATCAAGGTCAAGGTTTTCAAGGTCGAAGGCGAGATCAACACCGATGACTTCTCACCGGCCGGCGACGCCTGGAGCCGTCCCGACATCCCGCTGCACGCACTGGCCATGGGCAAGACCCGCTTCCCGGGCCGTCTGGCAAATATTGCCGAATGGCGCGCCGCCGGTCATCAGGTCGCCTTCGTGGGCGACGTGGTCGGTACCGGTTCTTCCCGCAAGTCGGCCTGCAACTCCGTTCTGTGGCACATGGGCCAGGATATCCCCTGCGTTCCGAACAAGAAAACTGCCGGTGTGATCATCGGCGGCGTTATCGCCCCGATCTTCTTCAACACCGCCCAGGATTCCGGCGCACTGCCGATCAAGGCCGACGTCACCAAGATGAACGACGGCGACGTGATCACCATCAACACCGCCAAGGGTGAGATCAGCAACGAAAAGGGCGAAGTCATCTCGACCTTCAAGCTGAACCCCAACACCATCGCCGACGAATTCCGCGCCGGCGGCCGTATTCCGCTGATCATCGGCCGCTCTGTCACCATCAACGCCCGCAAGGCCCTCGGTCTGCCGGACACGGATGTTTTCACCCTGCCGGTCAATCCGGTTCCCAAGGCTGGCCAGGGCTATTCTCTGGCCCAGAAGATGGTCGGCAAGGCTTGCGGCGTAGCCGGCGTTCTGCCCGGTACCGCTTGCGATCCCAAGATGACCACGGTCGGTTCACAGGACACCACCGGCCCGATGACCGCCGACGAACTGAAGGAACTGGCCTGCCTCAAGTTCCTGTCGCCGATGTTCATGCAGTCCTTCTGTCATACCGCCGCGTATCCCAAGCCGGCTGACGTCAAGATGCACAAGAACCTGCCCCCCTTCATCTCCGAGCGTGGCGGTGTCGCCCTCAAGCCGGGTGACGGCGTTATCCACTCCTGGTTGAATCGCCTGTTGCTGCCGGACACGGTCGGCACCGGTGGTGACTCCCACACCCGCTTCCCGATCGGCATCTCCTTCCCGGCCGGTTCCGGCCTGGTGGCCTTTGCCGGCGCCATGGGCTTCATGCCGCTGGACATGCCGGAATCTGTTCTGGTTCGCTTCAAGGGCACGTTCAATCCCGGCATCACCCTGCGCGACGCCGTCAATGCTATCCCGTACTGGGCCATCAAGCAGGGGCTTCTGACCGTACCCAAGAAGAACAAGGTCAATATCTTCAACGGCCGTATCCTGGAGATGGAAGGACTTCCCGAGCTGACCGTCGAGCAGGCTTTCGAACTGACCGACGCCGCTGCAGAACGTTCCGCTGCGGCCGGCTGTATCCAGCTTTCTAAAGATTCGGTCGCCACCTACCTGCGTTCCAACGTGGCGCTGATGAAAAAGATGATCAAGGACGGCTACAAGGATCCGCAAACACTTCAGAACCGTATTGACGCCGTCAACGAGTGGCTCAAGAAACCGGAGCTGCTGGAGGCCGATAAAAACGCAGAATATGCCGCTGTGATCGAGATCGACCTGGCCGAGATCACCGAGCCGATCCTGGCCTGCCCGAATGACCCGGATGATGTCAAGCTGCTGTCCGAAGTTGCCGGCACACCGATCCAGGACGTCTTCATCGGTTCCTGCATGACCAACATCGGTCATTTCCGCGCTGCCGCCGAGATCTGGCGTGGCCAGAAGTTCAATCCGAACGTACGCACCTGGATCACCCCGCCGACCCGCATGGACAGCGACCTGCTGAAGGATGAGGCTTATTTCTCGGTCTACAGCGCCTTCGGTGCCCGGATCGAGATCGCCGGTTGTTCGCTCTGCATGGGCAACCAGGCCCGCGTACCGGACGGAGTCAACATGTTCTCCACCTCGACCCGTAACTTCGACGACCGTATCGGCGATGGCGCCAAGGTGTTCCTCGGTTCCGCCGAACTGGGCGCTGTGGCGGCCCGCATGGGCAAACTGCCGACTCCGGCCGAGTTCCTGGCAATCTATAATGAGAAGATTGTGCCGAACAAAGAGAAGATCTACCGTTATCTGCAGTTTGACGAGATGCCGGAATACAAGTAGGCATTGATCCGAAAAGTATCGTGCTGAAATCTGAATGAAAAAACCCGCCTGGGCAAACCAGGCGGGTTTTTTCATTGATTGAACCAGCTGATTTCAGGCCGGGGGGGTGGCTTGCTGCGGCTCCATCAACTGATTGATGATCAACAGGAAATTGCGTGTCAGTACCGGGTGCAGCTCTTTGCCCATCATGCCATACATGATATCGGCTATGACCGGCAGTTCCATCGGTTCTCGGTAGGGGCGGCGGGTGCGCAGGGCGTCGAAAAAATCGGAAATCTGGGTCATCTGGCTGCACAGATTCTGCTGCCAGTCGGCCGGCACGGCCGGATAGCCGCTGAAGTCGAATTTCATGTGATGTTCGAAGGCGTTTATGGCTGCCAGTCGCGGCACTCCCGGGGTTTCCAGCAGATAGCGGGCGCCCTTGACCGGGTGCAGCTGCATGATTTCAAATTCTGCCGCTGACAGCTTGCCCTGTTTTATCAGTATTTCTTCCGGCACGAACAGTTTGCCGATGTCATGCAGCAGGGCCGCCACTCCGATGTCATTGAGCTGCTGTCCCTCGATTCCCAGTGCCATGGCCTGGGCCAGATTGAGGATGCAGACGTTGGTGGAATGGGTGAAGGTATACTCGTCAACATCCCGCAGTGCGGCCATGACGAGCAGCGGGCTGCCCTCATTTTGAAATACGTTGATAAATCCCGACACCATCTCGGCCATGCCCGATAGCTGCAGTTTTTTACGCTGCCTGACCGTTTCGTAGATCTCCTTGAACTCTTCCAGCTCCCGAAAAGGTAAATCATGAAGGGTAAAACGCCGGCCGGTAGATGTTGTGTTGATCTTCTGCCCTTCCCGGCCGTCGCTTTCGATGTCAACTCTTCCCAGCCGGATGTTTTCGCTGGATGCGATTTCATTGGTGGATTTGTTCTGGCGTGAAAGCGAGGCAACCAGCGATTCAATTTCCGGTTGGGTTACCCCGGCCAGAATCCTGATGTGGCCGATTCCGTTTGACTTGAGCATCTGAATGAAGCGTCCGGTAATCAAACCAAGATCCTGGGGGGTTCCGTCGATGATCAGCTCGTCTTCCAGCGCTATCAGCGAAAAATCCTGACGATCTTCAAGGACGTTACGGATACCGCTGGCCGCCAGACGGGTGAGATGCGTAACCTGGGGATGGCCCATGCCGTACAGGGCTGCATTGACGGCGGCAGAAAGCAGGTGACGCAGAAATTCATGTACTGATTGCTGTGATTGGTTGTTCATGGTTTGTTGGCACCCAGTTTGTTCAGGCTTTCGGCGGCCTGGGCGGCCACCTCGTCGTTACCATCCGCAAGCCGCGCCAATATGCTTCTGGCCAGGGAAAGCGGATAATGTTCCAGTGAACGGACGATGTCGAGCTTCAGCTTGGTGTGCAGCAGCGGATGGAGCAGATTCCGGGATCCCAGAATCTTTCCGAATTCAGGAAGTACTTCCGGTTGTCCCAGCTGTCCCAAGCTGTGGACAGCCGCCGATTTAAGTTCATATTCGCTGCTTGAGAAACCGGAGCGCTTTAAAATTGAAAGCAGCCTTCCGGTTATCTCGGGAGAATGGCTTTTTTCAGCCATGCGGATGGCTTCCAGCTTGAGGTTATGGTCGCTGCCGTCCAGGTCATGGAGAATCTTCTGTTCGATGGAAGGGTCACGGAAGTGCAGCAATGTTTTTACGGCCTCCAGCCTGACTCTGGAGTCAGCATGATGGCAGAGCGGTTTGATCGTTTCAACGGCGGAGTCATCATTCATCGTACGCAGGATTACGATCAGGTTTCTGATGTAATACCAGCGCGAATCGGAAAGACGGGCAATAATGGCCTGACCGGCCGGGAGGCCGATTTCAAGCAGCCGGTCAATCATGAAACGGCGCAGGGACATGCTGTTTTCGTCTGCCAGGGCATCCAGTATCGGTTCGCAGCACGGTTCGCCGATCTGGTCGACCAATTCTTTTATCTGATAAAAGCTTGATTTACCCCAGGTGTGGAGTCCGTTCAGCAGCTCTTCGATAAAACTGCGCTGTTCAAAATAATCTTTGATTGCGGTGCGGAAACTTGCAGGCAGTCGCTGATCACGGCTGTCGTTCATTATTTTGAGCAGTTGCTGATAATCCCCAGTTTCAAGAAAATAGGCACACATGGAAGCAAGGTTGTCGGCCAGCGTATCAGTGTCGGATTCGGTCGGGTCGAGCATGATCAACTGCAGAATGATTTCACTGATGCGGTTGTCAATCAGTTTCGGGTTGAGCGCGTTCTGCAGTTCATGGATTTCCTCGCTTTGAATGATCTGAATCTGGCTGGCCGTCATTATTTTATCGAGCTTGGCCTGGTAAAGCTCCGGAACGAACTGTTCTGAAGACTGCTCCCTGAAGAGTGTCTTCATGCGCTGGCCGAGTTCATCCTTATCCGGAACGGTTTCGTTCGGGGCAGTTGCATGGTCATGATCATGGCTGCCCAGTTTATTAAGCAGGCTCATCAAAATCGGAGGGAGGCTTAATTTGTTCTTGTTCACGTCATCCAGGGTAGAGATGATCACCTCTGAAGAGAGGGACGAAAGCAGTTTTTCGGCCTGCGGATCCAGTTCAGATACAGATGATTTTAAGCTGCAGGACAGGAGTTGACGGCGCAGTTCCGGGTTGAGCTGTTCCATGAACTCGGCAATTTTATCAAAGGAGGTATCGACATCCAAGCCGGTTGATGGATCCAAACCGGAAGCATTCTGCATGATTTCACTGATGGCGTTCAGACTATTGCTTGCGGCAAATTCGGAAGGGTTGCTGGCATAGTAGAGATTAAGCGCTTTAGCCAAAAGCTGAGGATCAAAGCCGTCCTGATCGCCGTAAGCACTGATTTCGTTAAGCGCAAAAGCGTTTGCAAAACGCTCCCAAAGATTATTGCGGGTAGCCGGTTCAGCGGAAACGGAGTTTTCTTCAGTCGTTTTGAGCAGGTCATAGCGGATTGGACGAACCAGGATTGATGCTATTCCAGACTTGGCCCAAAGCTGTTCAATTCCGCCATGCAGCTGAATCTCCTCGCGTTTCAGCCCCAAAATAACAATAAAACGGTGCAGCTCGTCAACCGTCAACCCCGGCAGAAGCTGCAGAAGGCCGATGCCGCATTCAAAGAGAACTTTTGCAAAACTACGGAAAACAAGGTTGGATTTGTCAAGCGCAACGCCGTTGACAATCAGCAGGTTGCGGGTGGGAGCAATCAGGATTTCTTGCGAGATCGCCATTAAAGCGCTGTAAATGGTCACCGCTTTTTGCAATGATGCCGTAATGACCGGATGCCCCTTGGGGTACGAACCGTTATTCCGGCGGGCGATGTTCAGTTCCGTAATCAGCCCGGCCAGAGCATTGGCTTCAACAACGCCGTATGTTGTGGTTTCAGTCAGATCACGCATGGCTGCATAGTAGCAGAAATTCCACTGAATATATCGGAATATTTTTTCGCACCATCTACCATGGATTGGAGTTTACTTTTAAATAATTTGCATACCACCGGGAAGTATGCTTAATTTACGGCTTTCAATTCACTGCCAGGAGGGCTGGATGCTCAATAAACGTGGTTGCGGGGTTCTGTTGCACCCGACTTCATTGCCGGGATCGGGCGGCATCGGTTCTTTCGGAGAAGACGCGCGGCGCTTCATTGATCTGTTGGCGGGCATGGACATGTCCTATTGGCAGGTTCTCCCGCTGACCCCGCCAGCCTGCGGCAACTCTCCCTATTCGGCATACTCGGCTTTTGCCGGTAATCCGCTTCTGATCGATCTGAAGCAGATAGCGGCGGAAGGGGATCTGCCGCTCGACTGCTGCGTTGCCGAATTTTCCGATAAACGGGTTGACTTTACTGAGGTTTCAGATTTCAAGCTGGAACGCCTCAAACAGGCCGGATCGGCATTTCTGAAGCACGTTCCCACCGCCCGCACCCAGGAGTTCTGGCATTTTTGCGATACCACCCCCTGGCTGCATGATTTTGCGCTCTTCATGGCGATCAAGCAGCACTTCAAAGGCAAGCCCTGGAACCGCTGGAGTAAGGGGCTGGCCTTGCTGACGCCGGAAACGTTCGAAAAGGCCTCGGTTGAACTGGGACCGCAAATCGGGATACAGAAATACATCCAGTGGCAGTTTTTCAGGCAATGGAAATCCTTGCGAAAACATGCCGAATCGCGCGGGATCGCCATTATCGGCGACCTGCCGATCTTTGTGGCCTACGATTCGGCTGATGTCTGGAGCCGGCGTGACCTCTTTCTGCTGGATGAAAAAGGGAAGCCGACCTGTGTAGCCGGTGTGCCTCCCGACTATTTCAGCAAAACCGGCCAGTTATGGGGCAACCCGCTTTATGATTGGGATGCCGTCAAGCGTGAAGGGTATTCCTGGTGGATTAAACGCTTCCGGACCATGTTCGAGCTGTTTGACGTTGTTCGAATTGACCATTTTCGCGGATTTGAAGCGGCCTGGCATGTGCCGGCTTCCCATAAAACCGCGCAACATGGCGAATGGGTCAAGGGTCCCGGAGCGGATCTGTTCGATGTGGTTTTTTCGGATCTGGGTTCTCTGCCGATCATTGCTGAAGATCTGGGGGTTATTACCGCCGAGGTTGAAGCCCTGCGTGACCGTTATAATTTTCCGGGTATGAAAATCCTGCAGTTCGCCTTTGATTCTGATCCGTCCAACTCCTATCTGCCCCATAATCACGTCAAAAACGGGGTCGTTTACACCGGCACTCACGACAATGACACCACGCGGGGTTGGTGTGATTCGCTTTCAACCGCCCAACGCCGCAAGGTTTTTGATTACCTGGCCTGCGCTGACGCAAATTGTGTCCCGGAGTTGATCCGTTCGGCACTGATGTCGGTTGCGGACACGGCTGTTGTGCCGTTTCAGGACCTGCTGGGACTTGACAGCCAGGCTCGCATGAATGTCCCCGGCCAGGCTTTTGGCAATTGGGACTGGCGTTTCACCTGGGAGATGCTGCCGGATGATTTTACCGAAAGGATCGGCAGCATGGTGGAGATATACGGAAGAAACAATAAAACAACTTTGTAATCTTCTTGACAAACCGGGCATATTCACTATACTGACTTGCTTTAAATTTTGTGTTTCAGGATAGCGGCGGGGCAGCGTGTGAAAATAGTTGTTGATCATATCAAGAACAAGCCGTTTGACCTTCATATTGAAGAGCCGATCGATACATTCCCGGTACTGGCCGAGATGCAGAAAGATCAAGCCTGTCAGTTTACCGGACTGGTCAAGGGCGATCTGAACGCTTTTCGTGAGTATGATCATGTGCGGGTCACCGGCCGTGTCTCCGTTCCGCTGAAGCTTTCCTGCTCACGTTGCCTGGCTGATTTCGATTCTTTTGTCGACAGCAGCTTCACCCTGTTTTTTCGCAAGGATACCGGAGTCAGGCACGAAGAAGGGGATGAGATCGAACTGGGGGAGCAGGACCTGCTTTCTTCCACCTACCAGGGAGACGAAATCGATCTGACCCACGAGATTGAAGAGCAGATTGCCATGGAGATCCCTTTGAAGCCGCTCTGTGACGATAACTGCAAAGGTCTCTGCCACACCTGCGGAACGGATCTCAACGTATCACAATGCTCATGCAGCAACGAAGTTATAAACTTCAGATTCAGCGCCCTTAAGGATTTCAAGGCATCCCGATAACATACCGTGGCACCCGGAAAAGCGGGCCACCATAAAAAGGAGAACTATCATGGCAGTACCTAAGAAAAAGACATCCAAATCACGTAAAAACATGAGAAGGGCACATGACTTCCTGACGACCCAGTCCGTGTCGACCTGTCCTCAATGCAAAGCGCCCAAGCTTCCCCATCGCGCCTGCCCAACCTGTGGTACCTACAAGGGTAAGGAAGTCATCGATCTTTCCAACGCTCAATAAGAGCTGTTGCCTGTGTCACTTCCGGGACAGATGAGAGTAGCGGTTGATGCAATGGGGGGCGACAACGCCCCTGTTGTCGAAGTCGAAGGGGCTGTCGCAGCCTGCCGGGAATTCGGTATTTCCGTCACGCTGGTGGGGGATCGCGCACGCTTGGAGGCGGAGCTTGCACGGCACGCCACCAGCGGACTTGATATTGATATTTTTCATGCCGACGAGGTTGTCGGCATGCATGATTCCGCATCGGATGCCGTTCGCAAAAAGCGCAACTCTTCCGTCCGGCTGGCGTTCGAGCTGGTTAAGGATGGCAAAGCCTGTGCGGCCGTCAGCGCCGGAAACTCCGGAGCCACCATGGCGGCCGGAATGTTTGTGCTGAAGCGCATCAAGGGTATCGAACGCCCCGCCATCGCCCAGATATTTCCCACCCTGAAAGGTCAGACCCTTGTGCTGGATGTGGGGGGCAACGTCGATTGCAAACCCCAGCATCTGGTGCAGTTTGCCATCATGGGCGAGGTGTATGCGCGCTATGCGATGGGAATCAGCAATCCCCGGGTCGGCCTGCTCTCAAACGGCGAGGAAGATTCCAAAGGGAATGAACTGACTCGCGAAACCAATGCTGTTCTGCGTCAGACCTCGCTTAACTATGCGGGCTATATCGAAGGTCGCGATATTTTTACCGGTTCCGTTGCTGTGGTCGTCTGTGACGGCTTTGTCGGCAACGTGGTGCTGAAGCTCTCGGAAGGATTATCCGACGCGGCCGGCAAAATGCTGAAACGCGAGATCGTCAGAAGCTGGGTTTCCAAAATCGGTTATCTGTTTGTTCGCGGTGCCTTCAACCGCTTCAAGAAAATCGTCGATTACGCCGAATATGGCGGCGCACCGCTGCTGGGAATCAATGGTGTCGGCATGATTTGCCATGGCGGTTCCAACGCCAAGGCCATCAAAAATGCCCTTCGTTTTGCCCATGAGTATGCCAGAAACGGCGTGACCGAACATGTATCCGAAAAGCTTTTGGAAAATTATACTGTTCCCCTGCAACGTGACATTCTGAAAAACCCCTCCGATGACTGACGGGAATACTACTGTGATTGCCAGAATTTCGGGAACCGGATCTGCCTTACCGGCAAAAACAGTGTCAAACGCCGATCTGGCCATGACCGTGGACACCAGTGATGAATGGATCACCAGCAGAACCGGCATCAGTGAACGCCATATCGCCGTCGACGGCGAATATACCTCCACGTTTGCGGTGGAAGCGGCTCGGCGGGCGTTGTCAATGGCCGGCATCTCCCCCGAAGATCTCGACCTGATAATACTCGGGACCGTTACCCCCGACTTTCCCTTTCCCTCCACCGCATGTATAGTACAAAGCGAACTTGGTGCTCACAAGGCTGTTGCCTTTGATGTCTCCGCCGCCTGTTCCGGATTTATCTACGCTCTTTCGATCGCTGACAGCTTTATCCGTTCCGGGCAGTTCAAGAAAGTTCTGCTAATCGGAGCCGAAGTGCTTTCGCGCGTGGTGAACTGGAAGGATCGCAATACCTGTATCCTCTTCGGCGACGGCGCCGGCGCCGCCGTCCTGGAAGCCTCACGGGATCAGCACGGTCTGGTTTCAACCCATATATTCAGCAACGGATCCTGCTGGGATCTGCTGTATCAACCCGGCAGCGGCAGCCGCAACCCGGCCGCCAACCCGGCTACCGATCCCGCTTCATACTTTATCCATATGGAAGGTAACGAGGTTTTCAAACATGCTGTTCGCGCCATGGAGGAAGCGGCCCAGGCGGCCCTGGATGCCAACGGCATAACCTCCTCCGACTTAACGCTGTTTATTCCGCACCAGGCCAACCGCCGCATCATTGACGCCATTGCCAAACGGCTTGATCTGGATTCCGGGCGGGTCTTCGTAAACCTCCATCGCTACGGCAACACTTCCTCGGCCTCGATCCCGATTGCGCTGGACGAAGCCAATCGTCAGGGGCGTCTGAAATCGGGGGATCTGCTGCTGCTGGATGCTTTCGGCGGCGGTTTTACCTACGGTTCGGCTCTTATCCGCTGGTAGTTTAATTAAGTCACTGCTTGATGAAAGGTCACCTATATGTCTAAAACAGCTTATATATTTCCCGGTCAAGGTTCACAATATTCCGGAATGGGTAAGGAGTTGTCCGAAAACTTTCCGGTTGCCCGTCAGGTTTTTGAGGAAGCTGACGATGCTCTGGGTTTCAAGTTGTCTTCGATCTGCTTCGGCGGCAGTGACGAGGAGCTGCGTCTGACTGCCAATACTCAGCCCGCCATCCTGACCGCCAGTATCGCCGTGTTGCGGGTTGCGGAGCAGGAAACCGGCCTCAAAGCTGATTACCTGGCCGGCCATTCGCTGGGGGAGTACTCGGCACTGGTCTGTTCCGGGGCACTCGCTTTCGCTGACGCGGTCAAAACAGTTCGCGCCCGCGGAACATTCATGCAGGAAGCGGTTCCGGTCGGCAGCGGCAGCATGGCAGCCATGCTCAGTATTGAAAAGGATGTGCTGGAGGATGTGTGCCGTGAAGCATCCGAGGGCGACGTTGTCGCACCGGCAAACTTCAACTCGCCCGGCCAGATAGTGATTGCCGGATCAACGGCGGCGGTTGCGCGCGCTATCGAAATCGCCAAGGGGCGCGGCTTCAGGAAGGCGATGCTGCTTCCGGTCAGCGCCCCCTTCCATTGCGCCCTGATGAAGCCGGCCGCCGATCGTTTGGCTGTTGTGCTGGATGCTGTTTCAATCAACGACATGCTGTTGCCGGTGGTGGCCAATGCCGATGCGGCTCCCAACCAGGAGCGGGAACGGGTCAAGCCGCTCCTCGTAACCCAGGTGTGTGCACCGGTACTATGGGAACAGTCTGTTACCGCAATGGCAGATCTGGGGTGCACACGATTTGTTGAAATAGGGCCCGGCAAAGTTCTGTCAGGGCTGGTCAAGCGTATCAGCAAGGACGTTGCGACCGCCAACCTGGAAGACCTTGCCACCTTGAAACTGCTGGCTGCCTGAAATTATTATCAAACCGGGAGGGATTATCATGCTCGACGTTAATGAAATAATGAAGGTTCTGCCGCACCGTTACCCGTTTCTGCTGGTTGACAGGATCATCGAGATGGAACCGGGCCAGCGCATAGTCGGCACAAAGAATGTCAGCATCAATGAACCGTTTTTCCCCGGGCATTTTCCCGGTCATCCGGTCATGCCGGGTGTTCTGATCATCGAAGCCATGGCACAGGTGGCCGCCATTCTGGCCTACATCTCATCCGACACCGATGCCGCTTCCAAAGTCGTATATTTTACCGGCATTGATAATGCCCGTTTTCGCAAACCGGTTGTTCCGGGCGATCAGCTCCGTTTTGAACTTGACGTCACCGCCTGCAAGCGCGGAATCTGGATGTTCACTGCCAAAGCCTTTGTTGACGGCAAGCTGGTTACCGAGGCCGAACTGAAAGCCACCTTTGCGGACAAGAGTCATTAACTACTAAAATTAAAAGGAGAAACCCATGCCTAAAGGAAAGGTTGCCGTTGTCACCGGCGCATCGCGCGGGATCGGCAGGAGCATCGCACTGGCCCTGGCCGCCCAGGGAGCCACAATAGTTGCCGTAGATATGGATCAGGCTTCGACCGATGCCGTTGTGGCAGAATTGCAGGCAGCCGGCGCCAGGGCGCTGGCGGTGGTCGGCAACGTGACAGTGACGGCCGATGCCGAACGGATGATCGATGCTGCCAGCGAAGCATTCGGCCGGGTCGACATTCTGGTCAACAACGCCGGCATCACCCGCGACGGCCTGCTGATGCGCATGAAGGACGATGACTGGGACGCTGTCCTGAATGTAAACCTGAAAGGCGCTTTCCTCTGCACGCGGGCGGCCTTCAAGGTCATGAGCAAACAGCGTTATGGCCGCATCATCAATATCGCCTCGATTGTCGGCCAGATGGGAAATGCCGGCCAGGCCAACTATTGCGCCAGCAAGGCCGGACTGATCGGACTGACCAAGTCCAATGCCCGCGAGATGGCGAAACGCAGCATTACCGTCAATGCCGTTGCCCCCGGCTTTATCGCAACAGCCATGACCGATGCTCTTTCCGACAAGGTCCGCGCTGAACTGACCGCCCAGATTCCGATGGACAAACTGGGCTCTGCCGATGACATTGCCAATGCGGTCGTTTTTCTGGCGTCCGAGGCATCCGGATATATCACCGGGCACGTTCTGGCGGTCAATGGCGGCATGTATATGTAATCTGATTCAGGGGTACGGTCAGGGCATGATTCTGACCTGACTTCGGCCGCGATCTTGGCGCGGTTTCAAAAATATCAATTGACTTTTGAAGATTTCATGCTTAATTACCAACACGAGTTTTACACACGAAACCTGAAAAGGTTTAAAATCACATGGAGGTGAAAGATGTCTGATATTGCAAAACGGGTTAAAGAGATTGTTGCTGAACAGTTGGGAGTTGAAGAATCACTGGTAGTTACCGAAGCTTCTTTCATGGATGACCTGGGTGCCGATTCTCTGGATACGGTTGAACTGGTTATGGCTCTTGAAGAGGAGTTCGACCTTGAAATCCCTGACGAAGACGCCGAAAAGATCCAGACCGTCAACGACGCCATCGAGTACATCACCGAGCACAGCTGATAGCGATTTCTGTGAGAGGGGTTGCCCCTCTCACGCCCTTCCAACTTTGTAATCGTCGATTCAGTTTATCCTATACGGAGTAGCCAAACATGAGAAGAGTTGTTATTACGGGCGTCGGGGCGGTTTCGCCGCTCGGATGCGGTAATGTCAGTAACTGGAATGCGCTGGTTTCCGGAAAATCCGGTATCGGTCTGATTACTCGTTTTGACACCAGCGACATGCCGGTCAAGATTGCCGGTGAAGTCGCTGATTTCAATGCCGAAACGTATATTGATAAAAAAGAGATCAAGAAGATGGATCTTTTTATTCAGTATGCTCTGGCGGCGGCTCACTATGCCATGGAAGACTCCGGACTGGTCATCAATGATGAGAACGCCGAACGGGTAGGGGTGCTGGTTGGCGCCGGGCTTGGCGGACTGCCGTCAATCGAACGTTACCATACGCTCCTGAACGAAGGCGGCCCCAAAAAGATTTCTCCCTTCTTCATTCCGATGCTGATTATTAACCTGGCTCCCGGTCACATATCGATCCGTTACGGCGCCAAAGGTCCCAATCTTTCTTCTGTTTCGGCGTGTGCCACCGGTACCCATTCCATTGGCGATGCTTTTCATATGATTGCCCGCGGTGACGCGGACGCCATGATCGCCGGCGGCACCGAATCAACCGTCACTCCCCTGGGAATCGGCGGTTTTGCCGCCATGAAAGCACTGTCCGACAGTCATAACGATTCTCCGCAAAAAGCCTCGCGACCCTTTGACAAGGATCGTGACGGTTTCGTTCTGGCGGAGGGCGCCGGCGTCGTCATCATGGAAGAATATGAAGCGGCCAAAAAGCGCGGCGCCAAAATCTATGCCGAGGTTGTCGGCTACGGCCTGACCGGCGACGCCTACCACATGACTGCCCCGGCGGCCGGTGGCGAGGGGGCGGCGCGCTGCATGAAGATGGCTCTCAAAAATGCCGGCGTTTCCCCGGAACAGGTGACCTACATTAATGCGCATGGTACTTCGACCCCCTTCAACGACCTGAACGAGTCTCTGGCGATCAAATCCGTATTCGGTGATCATGCCGGCAAGCTGATGATTTCCTCGACCAAGTCCATGACCGGCCATCTTCTGGGTGCCGCAGGGGGCGTTGAAGCGGTCTTTACCTGTCTGGCGATGGAGAAGAGCGTCGTACCTCCTACCATCAACTACGAGACTCCCGATCCCGAATGCGATCTGGATTATGTTCCCAACACGGCCCGTGACGCAAAAATCGAGTATGCCATGAGCAACTCGCTCGGTTTCGGAGGCACCAATGCCACGCTGCTGTTCAAGAAAATCTAGGCGGTGAACGGGATGATCATTATCGGAAGTGACCACGGAGGATTGAATCTCAAATCGGCCCTTAACAGTTACCTTTCCCGTCGGGGAATACAGGTGACTGACGCCGGCACCAATGATGACTCATCAGTCGATTACCCTGATTTTGGTCAGAAGGTCGCTGAAGCTGTGATTGCCGGCCAGGCCGAGCTGGGCATCCTGATCTGCGGTACCGGTATCGGTATGTCGATTGCGGCCAATAAAATCCCCGGAATCCGGGCTGCTCTGGTTACCGATGTCTTTATGGCCCGCATGGCCAAAGAGCACAATAACGCCAATATACTGGTTCTTGGTGGCCGGGTGCTGGACGAGCAAAAAGCCTGTGATCTGGTTGGCGCCTGGCTGGACGCCTCTTTTGAAGGGGGGCGGCACCAGGGCCGCCTGGATAAGATCACGGCCCTGGAACAGAAGTACAATAACTGAACCGGCCGCAATACGACTCACGGAAGAGCGGGACCTGCTGCGGCATGCGTCCCGTTTCTTGTTTAGCAATCCCAATAATCTTATGCATATAAAAGGAGCAGCACCATGTCGATTCTCACCAGCTTTGATCCTCAGGTAGCCGAAGCTATCCGCCATGAAACCGAGCGTCAGGAATACAACCTGGAGCTGATCGCCTCTGAAAATTTTGTATCCGAAGCGGTCATGGAAGCGCAAGGTTCGATTATGACCAATAAATACGCCGAAGGCTATCCGGGCAAACGCTACTACGGCGGCTGTGAGCACGTCGACATCGTTGAGCAGTTGGCTATTGACCGCGCCAAGGAGCTGTTCGGGGCCGAGCATGCCAACGTCCAGCCCCATTCCGGTTCACAGGCCAACATGGCGGTTTATTTTGCCGCCTGCAAACCGGGCGACACGATCCTGGGCATGAACCTGTCCCATGGCGGGCATCTCACCCACGGCAGTCCGGTCAACTTCTCCGGCAAACTGTTCAACATCGTTCCCTACGGTGTCTCCCCCGAAACCGAAACCATCGACTACGCCGAAGTGGAGCGGCTGGCAATTGAAAACAAACCCAGGATGATTGTGGTTGGCGCCAGCGCCTATCCCCGCATCATTGACTTCCCGGCCTTCCGTGCCATCGCCGACAAGGTCGGTGCGGTGGTGATGGTCGATATGGCCCATTTTGCCGGCCTGGTGGCCGCTGGCGTGCACCCCAGCCCGATTCCCTATGCCGAATTCGTGACCACCACCACCCACAAGACCCTGCGCGGACCACGGGGCGGCATGATCCTCTGTCGCGAAGAGTTTGCCAAAACCCTCAATTCGCAGATTTTCCCGGGTATTCAGGGCGGGCCGCTGATGCACGTTATCGCCGCCAAGGCGGTGGCCTTCAAGGAAGCCCTGCAGCCGGAGTTCAAGGTCTACCAGCAGCAGATCGTCAATAATGCCAAGGCGCTGGCGGCGGGCCTGACAAAGCGCGGCTTCAAGCTGACCAGCGGCGGCACTGACAACCACCTGATGCTGATCAATTTCTCCGGCAGCGATATTACCGGCAAGGCCGCTGAAGAAGCGCTGGACAAGGCCGGCATTACCGTTAACAAAAACACGGTGCCGTTTGAAACCCGTTCTCCGTTCGTGACTTCCGGTATCCGCGTCGGCACCCCGGCCTGCACCTCGCACGGCCTGAAGGAAGCCGAGATGGAACTGGTGGCCGGCTTTATCGCCGAAGCTGTGGCCAATATCGGCAATGATCAGCAACTAGCTGCCATCAAGACCCGGGTCAACCAGTTGATGAAACGTTTCCCGTTGTACGCTAACCGGCTCGCCTGACAGCGAAGTTTCCGGACATGACGAGGCCCGCCGAAATTAATCGGCGGGCCTCGTCATGTTCTATGTTGGCACAATCACTTGCTTCCGGTGGACCCGAAACCGCCCGCCCCACGTTCTGTTTCCCGACTGAATTCTGAGACGATCTCCAGTGCGACCTGTGTTACCGGCACGAACATAATCTGGCAGATGCGCTCGCCCGGTTCAATCGTATAGGCCAGGGCGCCGCGATTGACAATGCCGATGCCGATCTCTCCCTGATAATCCGAATCAATCACGCCGATTGTGTTGGCCAGCACGATGCCATGCTTGATGCCGAGACCGGAGCGGGGCACCAGTAAGGCCACCAGACCGGGGTCGTGAATGCTGATGGCAATACCGCTGGGTATCAGAACCGTTTCCCCTGGCTGAACCGTGATGGCCTGACTCAAACAGGCGCGCAGATCCAATGCCGCCGAACCGGGGGTGGCATACCCGGGAAGCGGTATGTTTGCGCCGACCAGCGGATTTATGATTTTGGTTTCAATTTTAGGCTTGTTCATGTAAATTTCCTCGTTCGCTTATGGTATATATTGGCTCGCAACAATAGCAGAAACGCTGTGAAAGGCAACCTCACGTTTAATGAAGTATCGTTTTTTGAAGATCAACGAGCAAAAGGAGCGCTTAACCATGAAACAACGCATTGTCAGCGGCATGAGGCCGAGCGGCAGGCTGCATATCGGTCATTATCACGGGGTTCTGGAAAACTGGATCAAAATGCAGGACTCCTTCGATTGTTTCTTTTTTGTCGCCGACTGGCATTCCTTGACCACCGAATATGCCGACACATCCGGGATCGCCGAAAGTACCCGCGAGATGGTTCTGGACTGGGTCGCCTTCGGACTGGATCCGGCCAAAAGCGTTGTTTTCCGCCAGAGTCTGGTGCCCCATCATTCGGAGCTGAACCTGATTCTGTCGATGATAACGCCGGTATCCTGGCTTGAGCGCAACCCGACCTACAAGGAGATGCTGGACAACATCGAACAGCGCGACCTCTCCACCTTCGGTTTTCTGGGTTACCCGGTTCTGATGGCGGCCGATATCATTCTCTACAAAGCCACCCGGGTTCCGGTCGGGCACGACCAGCTGCCCCACCTTGAAATTACCCGTGAAATCGCCCGGCGCTTCAATCATCTCTACGGAAATGTTTTTCCCGAGCCGGAAGCGCTGCTGACCGAAACCCCAAAGCTGCTCGGATTGGATGGCCGCAAGATGAGCAAATCCTACGGCAACTCGATCTATCTGTCCGACAACGCCGAAGAAACCAGCAAAAAAGTCATGTCGATGATGACCGATCCGGCCCGTGTGCGGCGCGCCGATCCGGGCGATCCGGATGTCTGCGTGGCCTTCAACCTGCATCGGATTTACGTTCCGCAGGAAAAGCTGGATGAAATCATCCCGGCCTGCCGCAACGCGGCCATCGGCTGTGTCGATTGCAAACGGATTCTGGCCGGCTGTATGAACGAGAAGCTGGCGCCCTGCCGCGCCCGGCGGGAAGAGCTGGCGGTCAATCCCGCTTTTGTTGACGAGCTGCTGCGGGACGGCAGCCAGCGGGCATCCCTGATATCCGACTCCGTTATGGCTGAAGTGCGGACTGCGCTGAAATTCTGATATGAGCCGCAGCGGATCATCTCATCAGGCCGGGGAAAACGTGCCCCTGCTGGATGGCTTGCACGAGCAGTACAGCGTTCATCTTGATACATTCGATGGCCCGATGGATCTGCTGCTGCACCTGATCAAAAAGAATGAGCTGGATATTTACGATATCTCGATTGCGGTGATCACCCGTCAGTATCTGGATTATATCAAGCTGATGAAGGATCTGAACCTGGAAGTGGCCGGGGAGTTTCTTGTGATGGCCGCTACGCTTTTGCATATCAAATCCCGTCAGCTGCTGCCGCTGGATGATCCGGAAGACGCCGAGGACGAAGAAGCCGATCCCCGGGCCGAACTGGTGCGGCGTCTGCTGGAGTACCAGCAATACAAGGACGCTGGCACGTTGTTCGGAGCCCGGGCGCTGCTGGGGCGCGAAGTCTTCACGCGGGCAGTGACCGAGCCGTTTCTTGCTGCGGCCCAGAATGAGGAAGGTCCGCTGGAAGTGAGTCTGTTCGAGCTGGTGGATGCCTTCCGACTCCTATTGGCCCGCATCCCGGCCGAGACGTTTCACGACGTGGCCCCGGGTGATTCGCTCAGCATTGCCGACTGTATCAACGAGATTCTTGCGCTCCTTCAGGAAAAGGAAACCATCCAGTTCGATGATCTGGTTTCTGACGAACTGACCCGTGAACGGGTTATTGTCACGTTTCTGGCGCTACTGGAGCTTTGCCGTCTCAAACTGATCCGCGTTTTTCAAGGAGAGCAGCATGGATCGATCTGGTTTGTTCCCGCCGTGGCGCCAAATCTTGCGGAAGTGTAATCACCATGCTCTCTGAATTATCGGCCATCATAGAAAGCCTTGTTTTCACAGCTGAATCCGCCCTGTCCACCGATCGGATCTGTGACCTGCTGACCGAGTACAGCCGTGAAGAGATCCGATCGGCGCTGGCGGAGCTGGAGGAATACCACCAATTACGGAACGGGGGTTTCGAATTGGCGGCCGTGGCCGGCGGCTGGCAATTTCGGACCCGTCCGGTGTTCCAGCCGTTTGTCACTCGTCAGATCAAGGCCAAATCGTCTAAATTTTCCCAATCCTCCCTGGAAACCCTGGCGATCATCGCCTACCGCCAGCCGATCACCCGGGCCGAGATTGAGCATCTGCGCGGCGTTGACTGCGGCGGTGTGCTCAAATCGCTGCTTGAAAAACGGCTGGTCAGAATTCTGGGCAAAAAGGATATTCCCGGCCGGCCTTTGATCTATGGCACCACAAAGGAATTTCTTGAAATATTCGGGCTCAAGGATTTAAAGAGTCTGCCAACACTTAAAGAAATCCAGGCCCTGGACGAAGCGCCGCAGTATGAGCGCCAGGACGAATTGCCGCTGGGACAGGAACTGCTGATCCCGGTGGAGAGTGATTTGCCGTTTGAGTGATACTTCAGACCAAGGGGGTATACCATGCAGCGACAACCGGTTGTGGCAGGGCAATTCTATCCGGGCAGCGAGCGGCAGCTTCGCTCAAGCCTGAACAGTCTGATTCCGAAAAATGTTTCCCGAAAACCTGTGCGCGGCATCATCGCTCCCCATGCCGGCTACGTCTACTCCGGCGCCATCGCCGGGCAGATCTATTCACACATTGAAATTCCAAAGACGGTCCTGATCCTCGGCCCCAACCATACCGGTGCCGGTGCTCCCGCAGCCCTGTATCCGGACGGTGAGTGGCTGACGCCACTGGGAGCGGTGCCGATTGATTCCCGCCTGAACGATTTGCTGCTGCAGCATGGCGTCTACCTGCAATCCGACCGTAGCGCCCATCAGCGTGAACACTCCCTGGAAGTTCAGCTCCCCTTCCTTCAGTACCTGCGGCCGGATGTTTCGCTTGCGGCCATCTGTCTTGGTCATGGCGATTTTCCGGCCCTCCATGAAATCGGGCAGGGGATTGCTGCCGCACTCCGTGAATACGGCGACGAGGTGTTGATCGTGGCCAGTTCCGACATGACTCACTATGAATCGGCTGAAACGGCCCGCCATAAGGATGGATTGGCGCTGGAGAGGGTTTTAGCCTTTGATGCTAAAGGTTTGCTGGAGGTTTGCCGCAATCGCAACATCACTATGTGCGGAGTGGCGCCTTCTGCTGTCATGCTGACTGCGGCCCATGAACTGGGGGCCGTAACCGCCGAACTGGTTGCTTACGGCAACAGCGGCGATGTGACGGGAGACCAGAGCCAAGTGGTCGGCTACGCCGCGGTGACGGTTTTCTGAAACGATCCTGAAAGTATACTGCAATCAAAAAGCTCCCCGGAAAACCAGGGAGCTTTTTTGCTGTCGTGTCGCAGCGAATATGCGCTTGAATCGTTATTTGGGAAGCTTGCTTCGGATGGCTTCCACCACGTGGTAGGCGTCGTTGATGGCGGTATAGATCAGGTTGGGGTGTTTCTCCTCGACGATCGACCCCTCGCTGATCTTCATGTAGGAGGGAGAAATCGCCCCGCCGATGACGTAGACCCCCTTGCGGGTCGATTCGAATTCGGACGACAACAGCACCAGCCGTTCGCCCTCCTTGGCGATCTTGCAAACCCCGGCCGCGCAGGCGATGGTCTGGATGCCGAGTTTGTCAAAAATCGGCACTGGTCCCTGGGAGCCAATGCAGGCGATGACATTCTGCATCGGGAAGCTTAAGGCGTGGTACAGGTCGATGCCGTCGGCCTGCTTGAATTCGTTGATCCGGATAACGAGCCGGTCTACCCCCTCGTCATCGACTTCCCCGATGCGGGGTGTCGCTCCCGGCAGCAGCCGGATATTGCCTCCCAGCAGGATCTCTTCCCCCAGACGCTGGGCGGTTTCCTTGTTGACATCAAAGGTCTCGGCCTTGTGCGCCCAGTAGACCGGCTGGGTGTCGTGAAATTCGCGTTTGGCCTTGAGGATGTTGATGATCACATCGGCGGCGGTGTTGCCGCCCCCGATTACCAGGGTTTTGATGCCCACATATTTGCTGGCGTCTTCGACATTCTTGGCCACCATCTTGGCGTCGCCGTACACGGACAGCTCGCGGGGGATATTGCTGCCGAACGACAGCACGACCTTCCTGCCCTTGAAATTACCTTTGGAAGTAATAACCGTCAGCCCTTCCCGTTCGTCCCTGATATCCTCAAAAGCAACCTCGGTCTGAACATTCAGGTTTTCGTGCTGCACAAAATGCTGCACATACTGCAGATAGCTTTCGACCGTGACCGGCTTGTCGGGCGGGCGGAGTTCTTCGACCATGAACGGCTCCGGCGCGTCCTTGGGTTTGGAGGCGTAGACCAGTTTCCCTTCGGGATAGGTATTGGCAATGCCTTGGAAAATGGCTTTGCCCGACTCCAGAACCAGATAGGAAAGCTCGTTTTTATGACACAGATAAGCGGTGGAAAGCCCGGCCGGGCCGCCTCCAATAATCAGGACATCGTAAGAAATGCTCGTCATTGAAATGATCCTTTGCTATGCCGAGGTACGTTTCAGTGTGATCTTGAAATGTTGTCACGATAGCATTCTGAATTCCAAAGATAAAGAATTTAACAAAATGCGTGTCATTTATAGCCTGGCAAACACGTGTCGATTAATTTTACGGCCTTATTCTTGTGGTTCCCAGATTTAATACGTCAGGCCGTTTTCGTGCTGTCAAGCGGATGCAAGTCGGCTGTAAAAAGATTTTACAGTCGGAAAGACCGGGGATAAAAATTCAGTAATAACAGATTGATATGCTGATGGCATGAACTATGCTTTATTAATTAGTTGTAAAAACAGGCGCTGTTGCGAAGGCGGCGTAAAGTGCATTCAACTAAAGAAAGGAGACAAAAATGAAAACTTTGATCAATTATTTAACCGCATTCCTCCTGATGTTCGGACTGGCGATAGCTTCATCTGTAATGGCCGGCTCTGCCTGGGTCTCTGTGCCATCCACGGCGGACAGCACCGACAAGATTGTTATCAAAGCCGGCAATCTGACACCGTGGAGCACTGTCAGCGTTTGTGTCACTCACTCCAACGGAACCAAGGTCACGCAATTGATAACTGCAAGCGCCACGGGCGATCTCGCGCTCGAGTACCGTCCCAGTTTGACCGGCGCCCATACTGTCAAGATCTATAAACAGGATGGTACTGAAATCGGCGGCGGCAACTTCGGATTCCTGAAATAACGGGAGGCGACCGTGAATACGATGCTGCGTATAGCTTTGTTGTCTGCGCTGCTGATGGTTTGCAATTACGTGGCCGCTTTAGCTGAAGCATCCGGCACGATCCTGTTTGTATCCAATCGCACCGGAAATGCCCAGATTTATACTATGAACGGCGATGGCTCGCTTCAACGGGCGCTTACCAGCGGCCCGGAAGAAAACACGGAACCGGCCTGGTCACCCAATGGAAAGCGAATCGCTTTCACCTCCTACCGCGATGGAAACGCCGAGATTTATGTCATGAATGCTGACGGCGGCAGTCAGAAACGATTGACAACCGATACGTTGGCTGACAATTCACCGGCCTGGACACCGGACGGGCGCATAATCTTCCGTTCCAGCCGTGACCGCTGGGCCAACTTTTATGTCATCAATTCCGATGGCTCGGGCTTGAAACAACTGACAAACAGCCAAACAGACAAAGGTGCTCCAACGCTTTCCCCCGATGGCCGCTGGATCGCTTTTGTGGTTCATGGCGAGCGTGGCAGTTCGGAAATATTCGTTATGCCTGCCGGGGGAGGAGAAGCACATAGCGTGACCGTGTCTCTGTCGAAAAACCGAAAATTTTTCCCATCCTGGTCGCCCGATGGCCGGCGGCTGGCCTACCTGGAAGCCAAAGAGCGCGGACTCAATATCAATGTCATTGATCCTGACGGCGGCCACCCTGTAAAAATTACCGACAATCCCTACACAAACGCTTTCCCGGTCTGGTCACCGGATGGAAACCATATAGCGTTTGTATCCAGCCGCGAAGGAACCCGCATCGAGATGGCCAGGGGCGATATCTATGTCATGAAAGCCGATGGCAGCGCGGTGACCAATCTTACCCGCTCTCCCGATGAAGATCATTATCCGGCCTGGTCGAGCGACGGCAGATCCATTTATTTCGTCAGTCTGCGGGAAGGTGCGGCCCAGATTTATGCAGTGCCGTTTCAGGGCGGCCAACAGCGCCGCCTGACACATACTACCGGCTTTGATGTCATGATCCGGCCGCTGGTTCTGTCAACGACCAATAAAATCCAGTCCAAATCAGGCAGCGAAAACAGATCTGAAAGCGCTTCACGTCTTTAATACTGAAAGTAAAGGAGCCGAACATGAAACGATCGATCACGAAACAGTTGACCTTCGCATTGACGCCCTTGGCCCTTGTACTGTCTTTCATGACGGGCAATGCCCTGGCCGCCAGCCAGACCTACACCCTTGATGCCGATTTTGATCTGGGCACGTTGATCGGCGTCAATCACACTGCCCCCAACAACAATCAGCTGCAGCTTAATATCACCGGTACCAGTTTTCCGGTATTGTGGATCGCCAATGCCGGCGAAGACACCCTCTCCAAAGTTGACTCGTCTCAAGTTGGCGGTTCCCCCGGACGTGAGGTCGCCCGTTACCGCACCTGGTTCAACTCCGGCGTTTACGCCCACGATGCCTGGAACGGTGCGGCTCCGTCGCGCACTGCCGTGGATGCCCAGGGCAACGCCTATGTGCTGGATCGCTGGTTCGGCGGTTATCCGACCGTCTTCAAAATCCTTAACAACACCTTTATCGACCGCAACAGCAATGGCGTGGTGAACAGTTCGACGGATGCCGATAACAACGGCACAATCCAGACCGGCGAGATGATGCCCCTGGTTGACAACAACGCTAACGGCATGATTGATCCGGCTGAGATTCAGGACGAGCGCATCGCCTGGGTCAAACGGGTGCCCGACGGAATCTACAGCGGCGGCATAACCCGACCTAACGGTATCGGTCGCGCCCTCTGCATCGGCACCGATGGCAATCTGTGGGTGGGGCTTTACAATAATGCCGAATATTACAAAATAAGTGCGGTGGATGGTCATACCATTGCCGGGCCGGTGTCCACCAATGGTCAGCCAAACTACGGCTGTCTGATCGATCAAAACGGCACACTGTGGGGGGCTAACTGGGCCAATCCGGTACTGACCAGAATTGCCAACACTGGCAGTAACACGGGGCCGTACACGGTACGGAACATTCCCATGCCGTCCGCGGTGTACGGGTTGGCGCTGCGACGTGATGCCAGCAACGTGACCCACGTCATCATGGGCGGCTCCTGCAACAGCTATGTAGAACATATCGATGATGGAACCAACAACTCGAGTATGCCGGCAGCATTAAACTACTGCACTTATGCGGTCGGCACCGACAACGATGGCAACATCCTGGTCAGCAAGCGGTCTGGTGGCGTCGCCAAGTTTGCCCCCAACGGCGCAGTAATCTGGGACAAGGCCAGCCAGATGGGCGATTCCGACAGTCGCGGAGTGATTGCCGACGCCAACAACGACATCTGGCAGGTTCACCGCGCATCACACAACATGGCCAAGTACAAAGGTACCGACGGTTCCTTCCTGGGAGTGATCCCGGTTGGTTATGAGCCCTATACTTACAGTGACGCTTCCGGTACGGCCGCGTTGAGCATAACCACCAAGACCGGCAACTGGTCGGTGGTCAAGGATGGCGGCGCCAGCGGCACCAGCTGGGGCAAGGTTTCCTGGATCGCCACGGTTCCCGCCGGAGCCGGTGTGACGGCGGAAGTACGCACCGCCGACACCCAGTCCGGCCTTTCTTCGCAAGCTTTCCAAGCCGTATCCAACGGCACGGCATTTAACAAAACCGGTCGATTCATCGAAGTCAAGCTGACCCTCAACGCCAATCCGCAGAATCAATCTCCGGTGGTGCAGGAGGTGACGGTTGCCAGCACTCCGCTGGCCAAATGCGATGCCGACCAGGATGGCGATATCGACCAGAACGATCTGGCGCTGATCAGCAGGGCGCGCGGTCAGCGCGCAACCGGAGCCAGCGATCCGCGTGATTCCGACAACGACGGTCTGATTACGCCCAATGATGTCAAGACATGCATTCCCAAGTGTACTCGGGCGAACTGCGCTATCCAATGATGATGAACCCAGGAATTTCTGAAAGGAGCGATGTTATGAAACGATTTATGAATGTACTGTTTGCGATGCTGATAACGGTCTGTATCGCCGGAGGCGCCCACGCCACGCCGTTGTCCGATCTGTTCAACGGCGGGTCAATTATCGCCGGGGACAAGCTGTTCGACAATTGGAGCCAGGTCCGCTATATGACCTCTGATTCGACGCGCAGCTTGAATGCAGCCAATATCAGCGTCACGGCGCTCAACGATGGAGGCATGGATCCGGGGCCGGGGCTGCGATTTTCAGTCTCCAACGGTGAGCTGAATGTAACCGGCGATGGGATCTATGGATTTGTTGACCTTATGTTCGGTTTCCGGGTGTCGGTTCTCGACCCGACCTTGAGGATTAAGGACAACTCGCTTGAATATGCGGCAGGCGGGGCCTTTTGGTCTGTCATGCTGGATGGCAGCTATGATTCCGGTTCCTATATACGCGAGGATATCGGCACAGCTTCCGGGCTGGCTGATCTGGGGACAAAATTCATCGAGTTCAGCACAATGGGGGATCCGCAAAGCAGTACTTCAATAACGTCCGCTTCGGCCGCATTTGCACCGCAGAGCGAGATCTGGGTGACCAAGAACATTCTGGTCTGGGCGGTCGGAGAAGAGGATGGCGCCGGAATCTTCGGGTTTGAACAGCGTTTTTCACAAACTCCGGCCGTGCCCGAACCCTCCACCCTGTTGCTGCTGGGGGGAGGACTGGCAGGTTTGGCCGTGCTGCGGAAAAAAATGGGCGGGCGGGCCAAATGAATTAGCTATCTGTTTGTGCGGTAAAGGTCAACAAGGGGCGGCGAAGGAATTCAGCCGCCCTTTTTATATGGAAAACTGGACGAACTTGCTTGATTGGGGTAGGGTAGGGCTCAAGAAAGAGAGTCTGCATGACCACAACAGCATTTTCAGCACTTCACCTCAAGCCCCCCATGCTCAAAAACCTGGCGTCCCTGGGCTATAGCGCTATGACGCCGATTCAGGCTCACACTTTGCCGCTGATTCTGGCCGGCAAGGACGTGATTGCCAAGGCCAAGACCGGCAGCGGCAAAACCGCCGCCTTCGGGATCGGTCTGCTGACAGGCATGGACGTGGGCACCCTGCGGGTTCAGGCGCTGGTGCTCTGCCCGACCCGTGAGCTGGCCGACCAGGTCGCCAAGGAGCTGCGCCGATTGGCGCGTTTTACCGATAACGTCAAAGTACTGACCCTTTGCGGGGGAGTCCCCTTTGGTCCGCAGCGGGTATCAATGGAGCATGGCGCCCATATCGTGGTCGGCACTCCCGGCCGCCTGTTGGACCACCTGCGCCGGGGGAGCCTTGATTTGAGTGCCCTGCGGACGCTGGTACTGGACGAAGCCGACCGCATGCTTGATATGGGTTTCCAGGATGAGATCAGCGCGCTGATTGATGCCGCTCCCCAAAAAAGGCAGACTCTGCTTTTTTCCGCCACTTATCCCGAGGAGATCGCCGCCATGAGTGCAGCCATCCAGCGCGATCCGGTCGAAGTCAGCATCGATGAAGGCCACGACGAAGGCGTCATACAACAGCTGCTTTTTGAAGTGGATGGCTCGCAACGGAGTGAAGCCGTCGCTCGAATCATTGGCCACTATCGTCCCGAATCAACGCTGGTTTTTTGCAATACCCGCAAAGAGTGCCAGGACGTGGCTGATGATCTGGTCAGGCGTGGTTTTTTGGCACTGGCGATTCACGGCGACCTGGAGCAGCGTGAGCGCGATCAGGTGCTGGTGCGCTTTGCCAACCGTAGTGTTTCGGTGCTGGTGGCCACCGATGTGGCCGCCCGCGGGCTGGACATCAAGGAGCTGGCGGCGGTGATTAATTATGAATTGTCCCGTGATCCGGAGATTCATATTCATCGTATCGGCCGCACCGGGCGTGCCGGGGAGCAGGGTTTGGCGTTCAGTCTGGTGACGGCTCATGAAACACGGCGGGTGAAGGCGATTGAGGATGAATTGGGCTACAGCATCCCCCGTTGGGATCTGGAGTCACTGGCAGCCGTTGATGGCAAGCCCAAGCCCCTGGTCCCGGCGATGGTGACGCTCTGCATCGATGGCGGCCGCAAAAACAAGCTGCGTCCCGGCGATGTGCTGGGGGCCCTGACAAGTGAAGGGGCCGTCGCGGGGAGTGAAGTCGGCAAGATCGACGTGTTTGATTTTCATACCTATCTGGCGGTCATGCACTCCAGTGCCGAAACGGCTCTGGCCTGTCTGGCCAGGAACAAGATCAAGGGGCGCTTCTTCAAAGTGCGGATGATCTCTTGATAAAGTGCAGGAATGTCTTGTGTAACTTTCGTGCTGGGGTACAATGAAGAAAAAACTAAAAGGAGGACATTATTATGGAAGAGCGAGATAAAAAAGTTGCTGCAGCGGCATTGCTGATCTTTGCCGGGGGCGTCATCGGAGCGGGATTGGCATTGCTGTTTGCGCCCCAGTCCGGCAGCCGAACCAGAAAAGATATTCTCCGTTACTCTAAAAAAGTTCGCAACCGGGCCGATGAAGTGGTGGATGACCTGGCCTCGAACGTGAACAACATGGTTGAAACCATCGGTGAAAAAACTGACGAACTGGTTGAAAAAGGCCGGGATGTGGCCGGCGGCGCCCGAAAAGATCTGATTCGCCTGATCGAAGAGGGCGCATCCAAACTGGAAAAATTCAGAACCATTTTGAGCCGGATGTAGCCAGGTTCAAGGCTTTACCTCTGCCGGAGGAGTGGGCGGGGGCGTGACCGGAAGGTGGCTGCCGTTTGTTGGTTCTTTTGGCGCCGCATCTTTCGGCTGTTGGTCTTTACGGGGCTGTTCCTTGGGAACAGCTCCGTTGTTTTTCGGGTCCTTGAATTTTGAATCATTTTCTTTGTATGCCGTCAGCAGACTGATGTCGCCATAATAGCCGACCGCGCTTTCGTGGGTGTTGTCGCTGTCGGTCATGATCGCAATTGCTCCGACCTTGGGAGCTTCTTCGCCAAATGCCGCACGGTAATCATCGGCGTAGTTGCGTATATGGGAAGTCCACTGCCCGGCCAGCTCTTCTCCGGCATCCACCGCGATCATGACCACGTTGCCGGAATAGGGGCTGCGCAGGATTTCACCTTTGTGCATGACGTTGCCCCAGACATACTCTATGGCGCGGGTCCGGCCAAAAAAGCCCCGCGGGAAGACCACGTACAGGCGCGCCGCAAAGTCATGTCCATTCTTGATTCTTTCGTCTCCCTTTTTTACGGTATGGTCAATCTTCCATGACCAGGCGATGAGCGGATGGGTCTTGGGATCAATTTCAGTCCTGTTAATCAGACCGGAGGCGGAGTTGACGCTTTTTGCCATCAAGGCCTTTTTTCCGTTTTTCGGTACGAACGAGTATCCGGTTTTTTTAGCGTTCCAGATGGTCTGCTCTTTCCAGCCGGTCAGGTCGCCGCCGCTGAATTTACCGATATGCAGTTCGCGTTCTGTTGCAGATCCGATTGACGCTCCGTAGAGCAGCAATGTGAAGCAGATCAGAGCTGATTTCATGCCGGGCATCCCGCGTTAGTAGAAATCAGGGAAACCGTACTTGTACCTTGTGGCGGAATGAGGCGGTTGAAATATTCCACCGTCTGGAAATGTTCCGATGGCCGGGGAGTGATTTTTGAACTGTAGCGGCTGATGTAGATCAGGTAGCGGATACCGAAGCGCTGGGCGGTTGTCAGGTTCGTCTCGCTGTCTTCTCCCAGCAGGGTACGTTCGGGAGTGTAGTTGACAAATTCCTGCAGTTTGCCCCAGAAACGGTCGTCCTCTTTGGGGAGGCCGACCTGATGGGCCGATATGATCCCGTCAAAGTATGGCCCGATGCGGGTCGTTTTCATCTTCAGATCCAGGGTCTTGGAATGGGCGTTGGTCACCAGCCAGACGTTTTTGCGGTGCTGTTTCAGAAACAGCAGAAACTCGACCACATGGGGATGAACCGCAATCAGATGCTCAATTTCCCGCTTCAAGAGTGGTATGTCGAGCTTCAGACGATCAGACCAGTAATCAAGATCGGTCCAGTTGAGCGTATTTTCCTGTGACCGGAACAGTCCGTAGAGATGCTCCTTGGCATATTCGATCGTTGTACGGTTATGGGCCGCCCAGCGCTGCGGCACATGCTCCAGCCAGAAATGGTCGTCAAAATGGCGGTCCAGAATGGTTCCGTCCATATCCAGCAGCACCGTATCTATGTCGTTCCAATCGATGATCATCCGTCAGTCTCTTTATGAGTGATGTATAAACCGTTTCGACAATACGTGCCCGATTCCGGGTTTGTCAAGACCGCAAAAATCGACCAAATAGGGCTAAAATGCCAATTCTGTTGACATTACAGTCTCTTATTGCGTATAAGAATCAGTTCTTATGCACGATAAACTTATTTACATGGAAACCTTCGGCTGCCAGATGAACGTGAATGATTCGGAGCGGATCATCACGATGCTGTCGGATTTGGGATACGCTCCGACCAATGATCCGGCTACTGCCGACATGATCCTGCTCAATACCTGCAGTGTCCGGGGCGGGGCCGAGGAAAAGGTTTACAAACGCCTCCAAAACCTCCGTATCTACAAGCGTGACGGCAAATCGCAGATTATCGGTGTTGGCGGCTGCGTGGCCCAGCAGGAGGGGGAAGAGCTGCTTAATAAGTTTCCCTATCTGGATCTGGTTTTCGGCACCCATAACCTGCACCTGCTGCCGGATATGGTCCGGGGGGCGGAGCAGGGGCAGCGCCGCTCGGAAACCGCCTTCATCGACAATGATCAACGCCTGGACCTGTTTCCTTCCATCAAGGGGCAATCCCGCCTTTCGCGGTTCGTGACCGTCATGCAGGGTTGCGACAACTTTTGTTCCTACTGTATCGTCCCCTATGTGCGGGGACGCGAGATCAGCCGCCGCTCGGCGGATATCCTGTCCGAGGTTCGCCAGCTGGCGGAGGAAGGGGTTCGGGAGGTCGTTCTGCTTGGCCAGAACGTCAATTCCTACGGACTTAAAGTTGAGAATGAACCGAGCTTTGCCGGGTTGATACGACAGGTGGCTGATGTTGACGGAATCGAGCGCATCCGCTTTACCACGTCGCATCCCAAGGATATGTCCGATGAGCTGATCGCCTGTTTCGGCGATGTACCCAAGCTGTGCGGCCAGATCCATCTACCGGCCCAGTCCGGCAGCGATGCTGTTCTGCAGGGTATGAAGCGCGGCTACAGCCGCGAATCATACCTGGAAAAGGTTCGCAAACTAAAGGCGATCCGCCCCGGCATCGTGTTTACCGGCGATATCATCGTCGGCTTTCCGGGCGAAAGCGATGAAGATTTTGAGCGTACACTCTCGCTGGTGGAGGAGGTTCGCTATATCGACCTGTTCACCTTCGTCTATTCACCCCGTCCCGGCACCAAAGCCGCCGATCTGCCTGAAGCGTTGAGCCGCACCCAGAAACTGGCCCGACTGGATCGTTTGATGGCACTCCAGAAACGGATCAACCTGGAGATTTGCCGTGAGTATGTCGGCGGTCTGCAGAGCGTGCTGGTGGAAGGGAAAGGCAAACTTTCCGGCCAGGTTTCCGGCAAGGCCGATAACGGCCGGATCGTCAATTTTACCGGTGATCCTTCCCTGATCGGCAGTTTTGTCGATGTTCGGATCGCCAAAGCTTACCCGAATTCGCTGCTGGGCGAATTACTGAAAGAGCACCCGAGAGGTTAACCATGTCCACTATCGAACAGACCGCACCCGCAGCCAGCAACTTCCTGCGTACGATTATCGACGAAGACGTAAAGAGCGGCAGGCACACGACAATTGTGACCCGTTTTCCGCCCGAGCCGAACGGTTATCTGCATATCGGGCATGCCAAGTCGATCTGCATCAACTTCGGCCTGGCTCGCGACTTCGGCGGCCGCTGCCACCTGCGCTTCGACGATACCAATCCGGCCAAAGAAGAGCAGGAGTATATCGATTCGATCAAGGAAAGCGTGCGCTGGCTCGGCTTTGACTGGGGCGAGAATCTACATTACGCTTCCGATTATTTTGAACAGCTGTACCAGTGGGCCGAATACCTGATCCGGGAAGGCAAGGCCTATGTCGAGGATCTGAACGCCGAGGAGATGCGGGCTTATCGCGGCACTTTGACCGAAGCGGGCAAGGAAAGCCCCTATCGCAACCGCTCCGTCGAAGAAAACCTGGATCTCTTCCGCCGTATGAAGGCCGGCGAGTTTCCCGATGGAGCCAGGGTACTGCGGGCCAGGATCGATATGGCTTCATCCAATATGAATCTGCGTGACCCGGTTCTGTACCGGATCATCCATGCCCCGCATCCGCATGTCGGCGATGCCTGGAAGATCTATCCGATGTATGATTTTGCCCATGGCCAGTCAGATGCGATCGAGGGCATCACCCATTCGATCTGTACGCTGGAATTCGAGGACCACAAGCCGCTCTATGAATGGTTTCTGGAAAACCTGCCGGTGCCTTCCAAGCCGCGCCAGTATGAATTTGCCCGCCTGAATCTGACCTACACCGTCATGAGCAAGCGCAAACTGCAGGAGCTGGTCCAGCTCGGCATTGTCAGCGGCTGGGACGATCCGCGCCTGCCGACCCTGATGGGGATCAAGCGCCGGGGCTATACCGCAGCGGCGGTGCGGGCATTCTGTGAAACGATCGGTGTCGGCCGCAGCGATTCCTGGATCGATATGTCGATCCTGGAAGAGTGCGTACGAACCGATCTGAATGAAACCGCTCCGCGGGCCATGGCGGTGCTGCGGCCCCTCAAAGTGGTGATTGACAACTGGCCGGCCGGGGAAGTGGAGGAGATCGTAGCCCCCAATCATCCACAGAAACCGGAGATGGGGAGCCGTACGGTTCACTTCTCCCGCGAAATCTGGATCGACAGTGATGATTTTATGGAAGATCCTCCCAAGGGCTTCCATCGTCTGATGGTCGGGGGGGAGGTCAAGCTGCGCTTCGGCTACATCGTTAAATGCACCGGTGTTGTCAAGGATGAAGATGGCCGGATTCTGGAACTGCGCTGCCAGTATGATCCCGGTTCGCGCGAGGGCATTCACACCTCCGACGGCCGCAAGGTCAAGGGGGTCATTCACTGGGTTTCTGCGTCCCATGCCGTCAACGCCGAAGTGCGCCTGTTCGACCGGCTTTTCAGCGATCCCAATCCCGACCGGGGCGGGGTCGATTACAAGCAGTTCCTCAATCCGTTGTCGGTGGAAAGGTTATCCGGCTGCAAGCTGGAGGCCAGTCTGGCCGCAGCTGACCGGGAAACCCGTTTCCAGTTCGAGCGTCTCGGCTATTTCCGCCAGGATCCCAAAGATTCCCTCCCGGGCCAACCGGTCTTCAACCGGGTCGTCACGCTGCGGGACGCCTGGACAAAAAAGTGAAACATGAAAGAATGGTGTCCAACCACATGAAAAACAAGCAGAGCACATCGGGATTCGTCTCAATTATCGGTCGCCCCAACGTGGGAAAATCGACCTTGCTGAACCGCATCATCGGGGAAAAGATCGTCATCACCTCCGACAAGCCCCAGACCACCCGCAACCGGATTCAGGGCATCCACAATATCCCCGAAGGGCAGATCGTGTTTATCGACACGCCCGGCATTCATGCCGGACGCTCACGCCTGAACAGGAGCATGGTCGATGTCGCCCGTTCGGCCATCAGCGGCGTGGATCTGCTGCTGCTGGTGGTGGATGCGACCGGCCAGGCCGACGGCGCCTTTGTCAATGATATCCTGAAAAAGGTCACGACACCGGTCGTGCTGGTACTGAACAAGGTCGATCTGATTTCCGACAAGAACCTGCTGCTGGAGAAGATCGCGGCCTGGTCGGCTCTGTTTCCCTTCAGGGAGATCGTGCCGATCTCGGCCGGTAGCGGTGACGGCGTCGAACATCTGGTATCGGTCATCACCGGCTACCTGCCGGAAGGGCAGCCGATGTTTCCGGACGACATCCTGACCGATATGCCGGAAAAATTCATCGTGGCCGAGATGATCCGCGAGAAGGTTTTCCGCATGACCCGCGACGAGGTGCCCTATTCCACGGCCGTCGTCGTGGAGAGCTTTATCGAGCGGGAGAACGGCGTGATCGCCATTTCCGCCGCCATCATGCTGGAGCGTGACACCCAGAAGGGGATCATCATCGGCAAACGGGGTGAAATGCTGAAAAAGATCGGCAGCCAGGCCCGCCAGGACATCGAGCGATTGCTGGATACGCGGGTGTTTCTGGAACTGTTTGTCAAGGTCGTTGAAAACTGGAGTGAGCGCCCCTCCAAATTGAGAGAGTTGGGATACGAATGAAACCGTTAGTGGCAATAGTGGGACGTCCCAATGTGGGCAAATCAACCTTTTTCAACCGTCTGCTGGGACATCGCCGGGCGATCGTCGACGACACCCCCGGCGTGACCCGTGACCGCAATTACGCCGACATTACCCGCTTCGAGAAGCCCTTTATCCTGATCGACACCGGCGGTTTCGAGCCAGTGACCGAGAACCGTCTGCTGCAGCAGATGCGCGAGCAGTCGCGCCTGGCCATCGACGAGGCGGATGTGATTATCTTCATGATGGATGCCCGGAGCGGGCTGACCCCGGCCGATATCGAAGTGGCCGAGATGCTGCGCCGCGTAAAAAAGCCGGTCTTTTACGTCGTCAACAAGGTTGATGGCGAGAAGCTGGAAAACGATTCGATGGAGTTCTATTCGCTGGGGGTTGACCAGCTGTATACCATTTCGGCTGAACATAACCGGGGCGTGATCGATCTGGTCGAAAACATCATGGAGGTCTTTCCGTCCACGGACACGGCTGATGTCGTGGAAAGCGTGACCCGGATTGCCGTTGTTGGTCGCCCCAACGTCGGCAAATCGTCGCTGGTCAACCGATTGCTCGGTTATGAGCGGGTGGTGGCCAATCCGACCGCCGGCACGACCCGCGATTCGGTCGACACCCCCTTTACCTGCAATAAAAAACCTTATGTGCTGGTCGACACGGCCGGCATCCGCCGCAAGGGCAAAACCACTGAAAAACTGGAAAAATACAGCGTCTGCGATGCCCTGCGCAGCATCGAAAAGGCCGACGTGGTGCTGATGGTGATCGATGCCGAGGAAGGGGTCACCGAGCAGGACGAGCGCATCGCCGGGTATATCCATGAAGCCGGCAAGGGCTGCGTGTTTGTCATCAATAAATGGGATCTGCTGGAAAAGGACAACGCCACACTGGGCATCTATATCGACAAAATCAGAACCGGTTTCAAATACCTGGCCTATGCCCCGATCGTCTGCGTCTCGGCCAAAACCGGCCAGCGCACCGGCAAAATCATCTCAACCGTGGATGCCGTCATGGAACAGTTCTGCAAACGTGTTTCCACCTCCGAACTGGTGCAGGTCTTCAATGCGGCCATCGATGCGCACCATGCTCCCCTGTCCCATGGCCGTCGGGTAAAATTCTACTTCGCCACCCAGGTTGCCACCCGTCCGCCCGCTTTCGTGATCTTTACCAACCAGCCCGAGAATATCCATTATTCCTATGAACGATATCTGATCAACAAATTTCGTGAGGCCTTCGGATTTGATGGAGTTCCCTTGCGGATCATGTTCCGCGGAAGGGATAAAAACACCTCTGCCAGTCATGCAAAACCGGCCCGTTCCAAGAGCTGACCAATCCCTATAAAGGCTTTACTTGTGAGCACTGTTACGGTACTATCCGCCAGTCTAAATTCCTTCTTTACTACAGGGAACAGTGCTGCATGAGCCTTGCGGGCAAACTTGAAGACCTTGGACTCGGCGAGATTTTTCAGATTGTCAGTCTCAGCAGAAAGACTGGTGTTCTTTCCCTCAACAGCAGGGGCAGGAATGGTTCAGTCTTTTTTCGTAAGGGACAGATTGTCAGGGCCTCCTCCAGCACCTGCCGGCAGACTCTGGGTCAGGTGCTGATCCAGAAAGGGGCCATTACTCACGCACTGCTCCGTAAGGCTCTGCTACTTCAGAAGGAACAGGGCTTCCGTGAGCTGCTCGGCGTCATACTTGTCAATGAATTCTCTGTATCACAGAGTGTTGTCAGCGACATTGTCAGAGAACATATCGAAAAAGTAGTTTTCTCCCTTTTCGGCTGGGATGCGGGTGATTTCAGTTTTACGCCGCAGGATGACCATGCGGCTGCTGATGAGATCAGGATGGATCCCTCCCAGTTCATGCTTGATCAGGGACTGAATCCCCAGTTTCTGGCCATGGAAAGCAGCAGACTGCAGGATCTTAAAAGCGATTCCACCCTGCCCGGATCTGATGCTGATTCTTCTCCGGACGTCGAACCGTTATACGGTTCAGAACCGGCGGAGCCAACTCTGCCTGCTCCGTCATCAGCCTTTCAGCAGCCGGTAATTGTTGTGGATGATGATGGTCCGACGTTGAAAGCGATTACCGGCGGGCTTTCCCGTTGCGGTCTGGTTGTGCACACGGCCGGTACCAGCGAGGAAGCGCTTGCCCAGGTTGAGATGCTCCTCAATTCGGGAAAAAGCCCGTTTCTGCTGATTGACCTGATCATGCCCAAAATGGATGGCTCGGGAGTGTTGGGCGGTATTGAACTGCTCGAACGCCTGCATGACAGGCACAAATCAATCCGGATTGTTGTCATGTCCGATTATTCTCACGCCGAATCCGAAAATAAGGTGCATGAAATGGGTTTCCGTTTTATGCTAAAACCTCGCCGGATCGAAATCGGAACTCCGGAAAAACTTCAGGATTTTATCGATCGATTGCGTGATCACATCAACTGTTCAAGACATCCGGCTTCACACGGTCTGCAGAACCATTACAATCTCGGTGACGAACTGCGCAATGAAATGGAAACGTCCGACGGTGTACAGGCCGTCAGTGATTCTGCCGGTTCTAAAGCGGGTTTATCGTTGTTGCGGGGAATGCTGGAAGAGCTGAATAACCCCGATGTGCGGGGTGGTCTGCATTTATTGATCCTGCGCTTCGCCTCCGAATTTTTTGACCGGGCCATCATTTTTACCATCACCGACGGCATCCTATCCGGTTCAGGACAGTTCGGCATAACGAACGGCGTAAAAAATGGCGATGAACTGGTGCGCGCGATCCATTTTCCGCTGGACGCCGACTCGATTTTCATGGATTCGGGAAAATCTGTCCGCAGCGGTGTTTTTAAACCGAAAATGACCCCTTTTGATAGGTATTTATTTGAATTCCTGGGTGGTGGGGTTCCGGAGGAAGTGTTCATCGGACCGATTGTCAGTCAGTTACGTCTGATCGGTTTTTTATACGGCGACACCATGCCGGGCAGACGCCCGATTGGAAATCTGGAACCCTTGTCGATTTTTTTGTCACAAGCCGGTATTGCCATGGGAAAGTCATTATTGGAACAACGGTTGTTTGAAGGGGCTAGCGCGTGAGTACAAAAACAATTTTGATTGCTGATGATTCGGCGGCCATGCGGGCCATGCTCGTGGCTGCCATTGATCCGCTCGGTGACTACCGTATCGTGGAAGCATCCAGCGGATTCGAGGCTTTGCGTCTTTTGCCGCGCGAGCAGGTTGATCTGGTTTTGACCGATATAAATATGCCGGACATCAACGGCCTTGAATTGATCAGCTATCTTCGTGCCAATGCTAATTACGAGAACATTCCGGTCTTCATCATTTCGACCGAAGGCAGCACCAAGGATATTGAAAAAGGCAAACTTCTGGGAGCAAACGAGTATATTGTCAAACCTTTCAATCCTTCACAGATTCAGCAGCTGGTGGCGTCGTATCTGAAATCAGATTGTTAATTTTTCCTGGGATGCACGCATGAGTGATCACAGTACAACCTCACATAATAAGGCCGTCACGGATTTTCTGGCAGAGGCCGAGGAGATTGTGGAACAGCTCGGTAGCGAGCTGGCCGATCTCTCCGATATGGCTGAAGGCGGCGATTTCAATCCCGACATCCTCAATTCCATTTTCAGGGGCGCCCACTCGTTAAAAGGACTGGCCGGGATGTTCGGATTCAACGATATATCCGAACTTGCCCATAACCTGGAAAATCTGCTTGATTGGCTTCGGCTGGGTAAAATCCCCTTGAGTCAGCAATTGATGCCGGTTCTGTTTGATTCTCACGAACTGATGACCTCTCTGGTCAGAACACTTTCCGAAGGAAATACTGCCAGCAGGTCGGCCGAAATTGCGGCCTGCGTTGCCCGGATCAATGACTGTCTGGCCCCTCCCGAGAAGGCGGCCGGCGTCTCGCCCCTGGAATCTCTTGGCTTGTCCGAAAATGTACTGGGTGCTTTGACGGAGTATGAGGAACATCGTCTGCTGGATAATATCGCCAAGGGGCGAAGTATCTTCACTGTCCACACTTCTTTTGACCTGGAAACATTTGATCAGGAGTTGTCGGCAGTTACCGATCTTTTAAAAAGCACCGGCGAAGTTATCAGCACGCTGCCCAGTGTGGGGGGGAATCTTGAAACCCACATTGATTTTGAAATTCTTTTCGGGTCAACGCGTCCGCTCAATGACCTGAAAAGTATCGTGGAGGGCGATGCCGTTACCGTAACGCAGCTTGGATCCGGACTTAAAGCTGGTTCAATTCAGGCTGCTGCCGACCTGCCTGACTCGCGTATCCCTGCCCCCAGCTCCAACCCGGATTTACCGGTCGCAACCGCTTCGCAGCCGCCGACTCCGCAGAGTACGGTTCCCGCTTCATCATCTGACGAGGCCGCTTTAAGCGCCAAAAGCATGAGCAGAACGGTGCGCGTCGACATCGGCAAACTTGATGAACTGATGAACATCGTCGGTGAACTGGTACTGGCCCATTCCACCATTGCCGGGGTTACCTCAAAAATGCGCAACGAAGGATTTTCGCGCATGGCCATCGAGCTCGGCAAGGCGGCCAAAGGTCTGGAACGCAAGCTTACTGATCTGCAGAAAGGGGTTATGGAGATACGCATGATCCCGGTCGGTCAGTTGTACGAAAAGATGTCGCGTATCGTGCGCAAAATTTCCCGCGAACAGGGGAAAAAAGTCGAGCTGAAGTTTTTCGGGGCTGACACGGAGCTGGACAAGCTGATTGTCGAGGATATTTCCGATCCGATGATGCATATCATCCGCAATGCCATCGACCATGGCATCGAATCACGGGAAGTCCGACTGGCAAACGGAAAGGATGAAAAGGGGACCATCAGGATTTCATCGTTCCAGAAGGGCAATCACGTTGTTATCGAGGTCGAAGATGACGGCAACGGCATTGATGTGGAAAAAGTCAAGAACAAGGCGCTCCAGAAGAGCCTGGTCAGCGACATCAGTTCGGTATCCGACCGCGAAGCCATCGATTTTCTGTTTCTGCCCGGGTTTTCCACTGCGGACAAAGTCAGCGAGGTTTCCGGCCGTGGTGTCGGCATGGATGTTGTCAGAAACAACATTGCTGCAATTTCCGGAATGGTTGATATCGAAACGAGCAAAGGCAAGGGCAGCCGCTTCATTATCACCCTGCCGATTACCCTGGCCATAATCAAGGCGCTGATCATCAGTTGCAGCGGCCGGACATACGCGCTTCCGATCACATCGGTGTTGGAATCCCTGCTGATGACGGATCAGGATATTAAAACCATCGAGCGCAAAGAGGTTGTCCAGCTGCGCGAATCGACCTTGCCGCTGTTGAGGCTTGAGCGTTATTTCGATATCAGTCGCAGCACCGAACATCCGGCTGAATTTTATGTGGTTGTCGTCGGAGTCGCTGAAAAGCGGCTCGGAATCGTCGTCGACAATCTTCTAGGCCAGCAGGATATCGTTATAAAGCCGCTGGGGGATGCCTTCAAAAAATTCCGCGGTATTTCCGGCGCAGCCGATCTGGGTGACCAGCGAACGATAATCGTGCTTGATGTGGGTGGAATAGTCAACGAAGCCATGCGCACCGGGAACTGACCGCGATGTATAAAAGCTATTTCGGCTTCAGGGAAAAACCGTTCAGCAAAACTCCCGATCCACGTTTTCTGTTCTTAAGCCGGGGGCATGATGAGGCTCTGGCGCGCCTGGAATTTGTTGTCAGAGAACGGGAACTGGCTGTTCTGACCGGTGATATCGGCTGCGGAAAAACGACCTTGTCCCGTGCGCTTATGGATCGCCTTGGTCCCGAATTCAGGTTCTGCTACATTATCAATCCGCGGCTTAACGCGGTGGAGTTTCTCCGTACCATTGCCCGCATTCTCGATGTGGAGAAGCCGGCGGATGCCAAGGATGATTTGATCGATCAGATCCATACCGCGGTTTATTCCTCTAACCAGTGCGGAATCTGCCCGGTGCTTGTCATTGACGAAGCGCAGATGATTTCGGATCCCGAAGTTTTTGATGAAATCCGGCTTCTGACCAATTTTCAGCTGGATGATCGCAATCTGTTGGGCGTTATCATCATGGGACAGCCTGAATTGCGTCAGATGATGTCCACCAGTCGTTTTGAACCGCTCCGTCAGAGAATCTCACTGCACTACCACCTGCAACCGCTGAAGATGGATGAAATCATGGAATATCTTGATTTCAGGCTTGAAGTTGCGGGAGGTACGGCGGGACTTTTCACCCCGGATGCGATTCAGCGCATACACGAACTGACCGGCGGTGTTCCCCGCAAGATCAATACAATGGCGACCAATGCCCTGCTGGTCGCTTACGGGTGCGATGCCGCCCTGATCGATTCGGACATAATCAATGAAATTAAAGATGAAATGATGATGTAGGCGGTGTGGAATGGATCTGGCAAAGATCAGAAAAAAATCCCTGCAGGCTCAATCGCACGAACTTCCGGATTTGTTCGAGTCTGAAATCCGAAAGCAAGATAAGAGCGTTCCGTCTGCCGATCCTGTTCCGGAGCAGGCTGCCGCTTTTGGGATGAACCTGTTTGATAGTTCCCCTGCGGTTTCTGCTGTCGTCCCGATCATTGCAGACGTTCCTGGTGATTCAGGCGCCCATTTTTCAGAATCAAGTCCGCTCGAAATCATTTTATCCGGCAGACGAGCTTCAGGCTGTGAAAGCGAAGCGGCGTTTGCCGACGACGAACAGTTGGAAACCGTGGTCGAAGATTATCTGGAGTTCCTGGTATTGCGGATTTCCAACGAAATCTACGGCATAAATATCATGGATATAAAAGAGATCATCAAACCGCGAGAAGTCACTGAAGTGCCCCGGGCTCCCTCCTTTGTGACCGGGATCCTGTCCTTGCGCGGCACGATTATCCCTATCATTGATATGCGTTTGAGGCTTGGCTTGCTTCGTGAGCAGCTGACCGGCAAAGAGCGGGTCATTGTTATCAAAAATGCAGAATCCTACTGTGGTCTTCTGGTCGATGAAGTGCTGCAGGTCGTTCGCCTGCCCCGGGATGCCGTTGAGCCGGCTCCTTCAGTTCTGGAAGGAATCGATCGGGAGTTTGTTCTCGGTATAGGCCGTTCCAACGGCCTGCTGATAATTATTCTTAACCTTGCGAATAGTGCCGATATTCAATTGTACTGAAAGAGGGCGTGATGGGAAAAAAGCGGATACTGGTCGTTGAAGATGAGGAAAGCCTCCTTAAGCTCGAAACTATTCTTTTGACCGTCAAGGGGTTTGAAGTTGTCGGAGCGTTTACCGGCCAGATGGCCCTTGAAAAATTGGCAACCGAGGAGTTCAATCTGGTGCTGCTGGATATAATGCTTCCGGATATTGATGGTTTCGAGATCTGTCGTCAAATACGGAATAATCCGCAAACGGCGGGTTTACCAATCGTTATGCTGACTGCCAAGAAAACGCAAGATGACCGTGAACGCGGTTTTGGCTGCGGGGCAAATGCCTACCTGCAAAAACCCTTTAAATCGGCCATGATCATTGACGAGATCACCAGGCTGTTACATGTTGCAGAAGAAAGCGCATAAGATGGATGCCGAGTTAAGCGAAATACAGCTGGCATGTTTCACCCTGGGAGACAAGCTGTTTGCAGTGGACATCATGCGAATCAGAGAGATTCTCCTTCCGCAGAAACTGGCCAGTCTGCCCCGATCTTCCGATGTTCTGGATGGCGTGATAAATCTGCGCGGCACGGTCATACCGGTCATGAATTTGAGGAAACGATTCGGGATGCCGGCTGAAAGCTCCGGGAAAAACGGTAAACTCCTGATTGTTTCCCTGGTTAAGCAACTGCTCGCGCTGATGGTTGACGATGTAATGGAAGTCATTACCGTCCCGGTCAAGGATATTACCCCACCCCTGCAGACGGTTTCAGATGTGGGGATGGAGTTTGTTGTCGGTGTCTGCCTGTCCGGCGACCGGGTCTTCATGATTCTGAACATTGACGCGCTGCTGTCGCATCAGGAATTTCCTGATATAACCAGGAAAACACAACGCGTTATTAGCGCCGAATCCAATCCAATAGTATCCGGAGTTGTTCGTCGATGAATCTACAGGACATCCAAAACGCACTTCGCTCACCTGATGAAGAAACCCGGCGCTCTGCGCTCAAGTCGCTCAAATCAATCCCCCTGGCAGATTCTTTCGATGTTGTGGCTATCGCCATGGGCGATGAAAGCTGGCGCGTGCGCAAGGAGGCTGTCGATGCTTTTTTGTGTTCCGCCCCCGATAAGGTCTCCATTGAAAAATTGCTTGACCTGCTGCGCAATGAAGATAATGCCGGTTTGAGAAATTCTGCTGCCGAAGCAGTTATTCGGCTCGGATCACTGGCCGCCCAACCTCTGGTTGAAAAAATTACCGATGAAGATGCCGATGTCAGAAAGTTTGTCATTGACGTCATGGGCGCCATCGGAGATCCGCTCTTTCTTCAGCCGATTCTCGACTCGCTGTATGATCCTGATGTCAATGTGGCTTCGGCTGCAGCCGAACAGCTGGGGTCGTTGGGCGACTCACGGGCTGCAGCGGATCTGGTCAGGGCAATTGTGGCCCACGAATCCATACTGTTCAGATTCAGCGCACTGGAAGCATTGGGTAAACTGGCCAAGCCGGGCCCTGTTCCGGAAGAGATCGTAAAACTGGCCGAGCAGGACATCCTGCGTAAAGCGGTTTATGACTGTCTGGGAAACATAGCGGATGAAACGTCAGTGCCATTGCTCCTGAACGGTTTTTCGTGCCTGCCCAAAAGTGCCCGTTCAGCGGCAGTGAAAGCACTTTACCGGATTTTTTTGCGCTCGGATCCCGCTGTTCGACACACTATAGTTGACTGTTTGACCCCCCTGAAGGGGAGTAATGTCGTTCAGGGCTTGCTGGAACTGTTCGATGTTCGGAAGAGTCTGTTAACCGAAGCCCTGATCTGGTACAGCCGGATTATCGCTGACGTCAGGTTCGTGCCGCTGTTGCTGGAATCGTTTGTTAGTGACGGCTTTGCCGAAGCAGCTCTTATGTCCCTGAAAACATTCGGTCAGGCGGGTATGGCTGAAGCCGTTTCCCGTTATTCGGCGGCCGACGAAAATGCGCGCAGTGCCTTGTGTTTACTGATCGGTGAGTGCGGTTATACTGATTACAGCACTCTGCTCGTAAGCTCTCTCAAGGACAACTCACCCCGTGTCCGCAAGTCCGCTGCGATTGCTGTCGGCAAGCTGGGGCTGGTCTCTGCGGTGCCTGACGTGCTGGCTTTGCTGGACGACAGTGCGGCGGACGTCTGTTCGGCTGCTGTCGCAAGTTTGCAATCCTTCGCTTCGCTTGACCGGGCAGCTGTAGTAAATATGGCCCGCAGATTGAGTGATTCAGAATTGGCGCATCACCGCCGTTGTGCGGCTCTCCTCCTTGCCAATCTCGGTGAAAGTGAACGCCTTCTGCTGCTGGTGAACGATGAGGATTCCCATGTCCGCAGCGCTGCCCTGGCTTCCCTGGGGGCACTCCATGCCGCGGAATCTTTTCAGGTGCTAGTCATGGCGCTGTCCGATGCAGAACCGGATGTCCGGATAGCCGCAGCGGATGCTCTGGGACGGATGATGGACGCGGCGGCCCTCGAATATCTGGAAAAAACTCTGGAAGATCAGGATGTCTGGGTGCAGTGTTCAGCCATGAAAGCAATTAATCTGGTATCTCCGGAACGGTTCATGGAAATTGCCAGGCGTATGCACACGCATTCAGGCGGGCTGTTGATGATAACCTGCCTTCAGCTTCTGGAAGGCAGCACTGATCCTGAAGCGCGATCCATTATGTGCCGTGCGCTTGAAAACTCCGATCATGATATTGCCATGCAGGCCAAAAAGTCACTGGAACGTGCAGCCACGATCAGCAGTCGCTAAACCGGAAACTGTGGGTTAAGACGTACGAATATTGAGAATTCGCGATACATTCATCCTGTTACCAATGTCAGGTTTTACATGCCTTTTTCCTTTGTCAATGAGCACCTCATGTCTGATGATGAATTCCTGCTGTTGCGGGATTGCATCTATGGTCATTGCGGCATTTATTTTGATTCGGATTCAAAATACATACTTGAGAAGCGCCTTTCGCGTCGCCTGACAGATCTTAACATTCCCAACTATTACGACTACTATCACTATTTAAAGTATAACCGTAACAAAGATCAGGAACTCATGGATTTAATGGATGTTCTCACCACCAATGAGACCTATTTCTTCCGAGAGTCATTCCAGTTGAAGGCTTTTACCGATGAAGTCATACCTGAACTGATAAAAATCAAGTCTGCTCGAGGACATAGTACTCTTCGCATCTGGAGCGCCGGATGCTCAACCGGTGAAGAGCCGTATACCATCGCCATGCTGTTGAGCGAAATTCCGGAACTTTCAAGCTGGAACGTTGAGATTATCGGCACCGATATCAGCCAGCGCGTATTGCAGCACGCCAGACGGGCTGTTTACGGCAAGGCTTCTTTCCGTGCCACTGAAGGGCATGACCTGCAGAAATTCTTTACCCCTCTGGACGAGGGCTACAAGGTCAACGATGCCATTCGCAAGCTGGTGACCATCAGTCATCTGAATCTTTTTGACACCAATCGCATGACCATGCTGGGCAAGATGGATGTTATCTTCTGTCGGAATGTGATCATCTATTTTGATCTGGCAGCCAAAAAGCGGGTTGTGGAATCGTTTCACAATGCACTCTACGATGGCGGTTTTCTTCTGCTGGGACATTCCGAATCGCTGATGAACGTTACAACGCTCTTCACTCTCCGGCATTTCAAAAATGATATGATTTATCAGCGGCCCGAACGTTTTATACATGGGAGCCGGCCATGAAAAAGATCAGGATCGTTGTCGTCGATGACTCCGCCTTCAGTAGGCGCAGTATTACCAAGATGCTTCAGGAAATCGAATCGATTGAAGTCGTCGGGTATGCGACTAACGGAGAAGAGGGGATTCAGGCGGTAATTGCACACAAACCGGATCTGGTCACGCTGGATCTGGAGATGCCTAAAATGGACGGATTCACCCTGCTGCGCATTCTGACGACCCGTTTTTCACTGCCGGTGATCGTCATCAGCGCCTTAAGCGGAGCGGACAAGGTTTTCCGGGCGCTTGAACTCGGGGCGCTCGATTTTGTTGCAAAGCCGGGCGGACCCGCCTCGGTGGATCTGCTGTCCATCAAGGACGATCTCCAGCGTAAGATTCTTCAGATCGTTTCGGTCAAACCCAAACAATCCAGCATTATAAACGCTCCCAAATCAGACGTTATGGATGATGTGCCGCTCTTCAACCCGGCTGCATCCGGAGTAAACCGTTCGATCGACATCGTTGCCATCGGGGCGTCTACCGGAGGCCCGCCCGCCCTGCAACAGATCTTTTCTGACTTTAAGTACAAATACCAGTTTGCAGTGGTAGTTTCGCAGCACATGCCTTCCGGTTTTACGAAGGCCTTTGCCGAGCGGCTCAACAAACATTCCCGCTTTGAGATCAAAGAGGCGGAGGATGGCGATGCCGTTGCTCCCGGTCGGATTCTGATCGCTCCTGGTGGCAAGAACATGGTTTTTGAGGAACACGGCGTTCAGGTTGTTGCGCGTATTGTTGAACCGACCAGTGCAGATCGTTACATTCCGTCCGTGGATGTCATGTTCGAGTCGTGTGCCGGTATTTATAAAAAACGGGTGGCGGCTGTGGTTCTGACCGGTATGGGCAACGACGGCAGCAAGGGAATCCGGCATATAAAGGAACAGGGCGGTTATGTGATTGCAGAATCTGAAGAAAGCTCCGTCGTTTTTGGAATGCCCCGCGAGGCCGTGGCAACCGGTCTGGTGGATCGGGTTGTACCGCTGCACCGTGTTGCCAGTGAGATACTTTCCCATGGCGGTTTTGTCTGATTCTGACGTTACTTTCTTGAACGCTAAAAGGTGTAAGGAATGAATCTTGTAATAAAATTTATCATGCTCTCCTTTCTGTTGACGGTTCCGGTGTGCATTTATGCGGATTTCAGGCAAACGCTCTATTTTGATTCTCCCAAGGCGGGGAAAATACCGTTTGAGCATGAAAATCATCTCCGGCATGTGAACAATAACTGTTCAGCCTGTCATAACGCCATTTATCACGTTATTCGCAAGAACAACCTTCCCGCCACCATGGCCGATATGGAAAAAGGCAAATCCTGCGGAGCCTGCCACAATAAAGACAATCCGCGCACGCCGCAATTGGCCAGCTGTTCCACCTGCCATCCGGTTGATGCGGTTTCGATCACCATCCCCGATTTTGGCTCACTGGTGTTCAGCCACAAAAAACATCTGGATGTGTACAGCTGCAACGACTGTCATGACGGTTTGTTCAAGGCCAGTCGGGCAAATCCCCATGTTTCCATGCGTCAGATGGAACAGGGTAAATCGTGCGGCGCCTGTCACGAAGGTAAAACCGCTTTTTCCGTCAAAGGTGACTGCATCAAATGCCACCAGGTCGGGGATGTTGCCATGGGCGGCGAATCGGTCTTCAGTCACAAAGCTCATCTGGAGATGACGTTTAACTGTTCGGATTGTCACAACAAACTGTTTGTTCCCGGCCCCAACCGGGTCACTCATACGATGCTGGATATGGAAAAAGGGAAGTCGTGCGGCGCCTGTCATGATGGCAAAACAGCTTTTTCCGTCAAAAACGATTGTCAAAAATGCCACAAGAATGTAAAAGACATCTCCTTTAAGGCTTTTAACGCCCGCTTCAGCCATGGCGCCCATCTCAAGCTTTTCAAGTGTGATGATTGCCATGGTGCTGTGTATGTCGGAGGTAGCGGTCCGGCCCGCTTTACCATGCCGCAAATGGAGAAGGGCCAGTCCTGCGGAACCTGCCACGATGGCAAGACGGCCTTTGGAGTCAGCGGGAATTGTGAAAAATGCCATCTTGGAACGCCGGCGGATTTATCATTCACCATCATAAACGCCGGACAGGTACCCTTCAGCCACGCCAGGCACCGTTCCCTGTTTGCCTGTGACGACTGTCACAACGCGATCGTTGCTTCAGGGATCGCTGCCCGGCGTTACAGCATGGCAGATATGGATAAGGGCAAATCGTGCGGGGCTTGCCACGACGGTAAGACCGCCTTCAGCGTCAAGAACTGCAGCAAATGCCATCCGGTTAAAGAGGTGCTCTTTTCAGACGATGCCCGTTTCAATCATGACAAGCATCTTAATGTCCACACCTGCAGCGATTGTCATAACCAGCCCTATAATGCCGGGCCTGATAACGAACGGGTAACCATGGCCCAGATGGAAAAAGGTGCTTCCTGCGGAGTATGCCATGACGGCTCGACCGTCTTCAGCGTCAAGGGGGATTGTGACAAGTGCCATAAATCAACGGTAAACGTGACTTTTCGGGTCAAAGAAACCGGTAACACGCTTTTCAGCCATGCGGTTCATGCCCCGTCCTTTACATGTTCCGATTGCCACAACGGTATTTTCATTGCCGGCAAAGGCAGCCGGCGCACCTCAATGGCTGAAATGGAAAAGGGGAGTTCCTGTGGTGCCTGCCATGACGGTAAAACCGCCTTTGGCGTCAAATCAGATTGCCAGAAATGTCATACGGTAAAAGATATCCAGTTTCGCCCTGGCAGTGCTGTTTTCGGCCATACGCCCCATATCGCCGCCTACGGTTGCAAGGATTGCCATCCCGCCCTGTATCTGCCGGGGCCCGGCAACAAGCGTTTCAGTATGGCCCAGATGGAACAGGGCAAATCCTGCGGCAGCTGTCATGACGAAAATACAGCCTTCAGTGTGAAATCAAATTGTCAGAAATGCCATCCGGCCACACCCAGAACCGTCCGCTATGAACTTGCAACCAATACCGGCAATGTGGAATTCAGCCACAAACCCCATAGCGAAAAAGGCTATGGCTGCAACGATTGCCATTATGCGGTCGTGCCGTCGGGCAACACCGACAAACGCTGGGTTATGAAAGAAATGGATCAGGGCAAGTTTTGCGGCGCCTGTCATGGTTTCAGCATGGCGTTCAGCGTCAAGGATCCGGCCGCCTGTGAGCGTTGTCACCAGAAAGAATCCGACTGGCGCCCGCAGCAAATGCAATAACAGCGTTAAATTACTCTGCAGCGAAAGGAATATACCGTGGAAGAGAAGTACTCGCCGAGTGAGGTCGAACAAAAATGGCAGTCCAGGTGGGAAAACGAAAAAACCTTCAAGGCCCTGGAAAGTGCTGAAAAGCAGAAATACTACCTGCTGGAAATGTTTCCCTATCCTTCCGGCCGCATACACATGGGCCATGTCAGAAATTACTCCATCGGCGACGTCATCGGCCGCTTCAAGAGGATGCGGGGTTTTAATGTGCTGCATCCCATGGGCTGGGACGCTTTTGGCATGCCGGCAGAAAATGCCGCCATCCAGAACAAGAGCCATCCGGCCGTCTGGACGCATGAGAATATCGCTTATATGCGCAAACAGCTCAAGAAAATGGGGTTGTCCTATGATTGGGAGCGGGAGCTGGCGACCTGCGATCTTGAATACTACCGTTGGGAACAGAAGATCTTCCTGGAAATGTATACCCGGGGACTGGCCTACAAAAAGACCTCCTTCGTCAACTGGTGCCCGAAATGCGAAACGGTGCTGGCCAACGAACAGGTGGAAGATGGCGGCTGTTGGCGCTGCAACAGCGACGTAAACCTTAAAGAGCTGGATCAGTGGTTTTTCAGGATCACCGATTATGCCGAAGAACTGCTGGAAAACACCTTCAAACTGCCGGGCTGGCCGGAACGGGTCCTGGTCATGCAGCGCAACTGGATCGGCAAAAGTTTCGGCTGCGAAATCAACTTTCCGATCGAAAACAGGTCCGATTCGATCCGGGTCTTCACAACACGTCAGGACACGGTTTTCGGGGCAACTTTCATGTCCCTGGCGCCAGAGCATCCCCGTGCGCTGGAACTGGCTACCCCCGATCGCGCCGAAGGCGTGGTGGCCTTTATCGAGAAAATCAAAAAGACAGACCGGATCAAGCGCACTGCCGATGATTTTGAAAAAGAAGGCGTCTTCACCGGATCCTACTGTATCAACCCCCTGACCGGGGCCCGCATGCCGATCTTTCTGGCCAACTTCGTTCTGATGGACTACGGCACCGGTGCTGTTATGGCCGTTCCGACACATGATCAAAGGGATTTCGAGTTCGCCAGAAAATATGACCTGCCACTGAAGGTAGTTATCCAGCCGGCCGAAGCCGTGCTTGACCCGGCCACAATGGATCAGGCTTTTACCGATGTCGGGATCATGGCCAATTCGGGACGTTTTGACGGTATGCCCAGTGATGCTGCCAAAGAAGCCATCGCCGACTTCCTGCAGTCAGAAGGACACGGGTCCAAGACCGTCAACTTCCGCCTGCGCGACTGGGGTATTTCCCGCCAGCGCTACTGGGGCAACCCGATTCCGGTAATCTACTGTAATAGCTGCGGGGTTGTTCCGGTTCCTATAAAGGATCTGCCGGTTATCCTGCCGAAGGATGTGGTTTTTACCGGCGAAGGGGGAAGCCCCCTGGCCCAGATGGAATCCTTTGTCAACTGCTCCTGCCCGCAGTGCGGAAAAGCCGCCCGTCGCGAAACGGACACCATGGATACTTTTGTGCAGTCTTCCTGGTATTTCTTGAGATACTGCTGTCCGGATTTTCAGGACGGCATACTGGATCGTCAGCGGGTTGATCACTGGATGTCGGTCGACCAGTACATCGGCGGCATCGAGCATGCGGTTCTGCATCTGCTCTACGCCCGCTTTTTTACCAAGGTATTACGCGATCTTGGTCACACGTCCGCCGATGAGCCTTTTATCAATCTGCTGACCCAGGGGATGGTGATCAAAGACGGGGCCAAGATGAGCAAGTCCAAGGGCAACGTGGTTGATCCGGATGCCCTGATCACCAAATACGGTGCCGACACGGCCCGCCTGTTTTCGCTTTTTGCCGCTCCTCCCGAGAAGGATCTGGACTGGAACGACCAGGGGGTGGACGGCTCATTCCGCTTTATCAACCGGATCTGGAAGCTGGTTCATGAGCACCTGGATGCTATCAGAAAAGCCGGATCTGTGGAAGTCGCATCCTTGACCACCGATGAGCGGAATCTGCGCCGGGCAGTTCATAAAACTATCCGCAAGGTCACCGAAGATGTTGAAGAACGCTTTCACTTCAACACCGCCATCGCCTCGGTAATGGAACTGCTCAATACGCTGCAGGCCTACGAAGGCGGCTCCAGCCAGTCCGACGCGATCATGAAGGAGGCTCTTGAAAGTGTGGTTCTGCTGATGGCGCCCTTTGTGCCGCATGTTACCGAGGAGTTGTGGCTCCGCATGGGACATTCGACCCCCTTGTCCGCCACCTCCTGGCCGGAATATGACCGGAATGCGGTGGTTGACGAAGAAGTGCTGGTGGTTGTCCAGGTCAACGGCAAGTTGCGTTCAAAGGTTACGGTTGCTGCCGATACCACAGAGGACGATCTCAAGGCGCTGGCCCTGGCTGACGAAAAAGTACTTCTGTTTACCGAAGGCAAAACTGTCCGCAAGGTGATTTATGTGCCGGGCAAGCTAATCAATATCGTGGTGGGGTAGGGGGATGTGGTCTCGATCACCTTATCGTGTGCTGCTACTTGTGGCGCTGGTTTTGATTCTGTCCGGGTGCGGTTACCGCCTGACAAACTCCAGCGTGCAGCAGCTCGCCGCAGGTCAAACGCTCTGGGTGCCGTTCATCGGAAACGAAAGTGTCAGCCCGACTGCCCAGACGGTTATCCGCCGCGCATTATATGACGAATGTCATGCCTTGCGGGGACTGGTTGCCGCAGGTAGCGAAGCGACTGCCGATCTTTACATGAAGGGCAGGCTCGTATCTTATGCCAATAAGATCATATCCTACACAGCTGCTGACCGGGTGCGCGAATACAAACTGACCCTGGAGGTGGAGTTGGAGCTGTATCGATCAGGAACAGCACTGCCGATCTGGAAGGGGATGCTGCAAGGCTCCAGTATTTATCCTGCCAATGCCAATCTGGCTTTGCAGCGCAATGCCGAGGAGCGCGCCCTCGATGCAGCAGCCCGGATCATCTCACAAAAGTTCATCTCCGCGACGGAGCAATCCTACTGACCATGACACCCCAGGAATTTGAAGCATCAATACTAAAGGGGCGCATCCCCACGGTCTGCTATCTGTATGGTGAAGAGCCGTTTCTCGTGGAGCGGGCCGTTCGTATGCTCTTGGAACGGGCCATTGATCATTCACTGAAAGACTTTAATTTTAATGTTTTTTTCGGTAATGAGTCCAAAGGTGTGGATATTCTGGATGCAGCCCAGACTCTGCCGATGTTTGCGGATCGCCGGGCGGTGCTTGTCAAACGGGCCGAACTGCTCAAAGCTGATGCCCTGGAAGTTCTGTTGCCCTATATCAAAAACCCGGTTGCCAGTACCTGTCTCCTGCTGACCGGGAGCAAGATCGACCAGCGCAAGAAGTTTTTCCTGGAGCTTAAAAAACAGGGTGAGCTGGTCGAATACAAACGCTTGTATGATAATAAGCTGTCCGGTTTCATTCAAAGCGAAGCCACCGCCCAGGGAAAGCCGATTGAATCAGCTGCAGCCGAGTTATTGGCAGTGCTGATCGGCAACAACCTGCAGGAGCTTTCGTCGCAGATAGAAAAGCTGGCTGTTTACGCCGGGACCAGGCAACGCATATCTGTTGAAGACGTGCGTACGATGGCCAGCAGCAGTAAGGCCTTTACCGCATTTGAACTTGCCAAGTACCTGGGATTGCGGGATGTTTCCAATTCGATACGGAGCCTCGATGCGCTTTTTTTGAATGGTGAAGAAGCGCCGATGCTGATCGGCGCTCTGACTCGCCATTTCCGTCAATTGTGGCGTGTCAGGGAACTGCTGGATTTTAAAAAAACACAGGCCGATATTGGCAGGGAACTCAATATCCATTCGTTCTTTTTGGGGGACATTGTTCTACAGGCGAAAAACTTTACACGAAGTGAGCTGAAACGGATCTTTGACGAGTTTTATCGCTGTGATATCGAGTCGAAATCAGGGGGGCAGCCCTATACTCTGTTGCACGGGCTGGCAATGGGGATCTGCGGCAGAGTTTTTTTAGTAAGTTAGAAGCTGTTTTATGTGTTTTATTGGAAGAAAACAACCGAAAGATCAACAAAAAAAGGGGGCAGCAGATGCGGCCCCCTTTTTTTGTAAATATATAAAAGATTTCTAGCCGAGTGTGTTAACCAGCTTTGTAAGGCGAGAAACGTTTCTGGATGCGTTCGAACTGTGGATGACCCCTTTGGAGGCGGTCGCATCGATGACCGGAATGGCGGCCTTGAGTGCTGCCACGGCTGCATCTTTGTCTTTAGCTTCTACTGCTTCACGAACGCGCTTGATATATGTTTTCAGAGTCGAGGAAACATGACGGTTACGTGCATTCCTCTTTGCATTCTGCTTGATCCTCTTGATTGCCGACTTATGATGAGCCAAACCACACCTCCAATTATTTCTGTTTGCTTGATTAATAAAATTGAGCTGATTTTTTAACATTTATCCTGATCTTATGTCAAGACATTTGTATTTCAAAAAAAACATTGACAATGGTTATCTTGTTTGGTAAATACAGGTTTCACTTTGTGGGGCTGTAGCTCAGCTGGGAGAGCGCTTGACTGGCAGTCAAGAGGTCGACAGTTCGATCCTGTTCAGCTCCACCAAAAATAATCAAGGACTTAAGCTCTGCTTAAGTCCTTTTTTATTGCCATATCGTTTTATGCTTGAATATTACCGAGAAGAAGTGGGGTAGTAGCGGAGTGTGTCGCTAGTGAATACAGTTGGTGACCTTGTAGGTTTCGCGCATGATACGGCCATGGTCATTGCACTGCGTTGCCACCAGATTCCTTAACAACACGAATGAGTTGACATCCATTTTACTGATCTGCAGGCCGATGCCATTTTCTTCGCAGCGTACCACGTTGGTGTTTAATTGAATGTAAGAATCTGAAGAGCAGTAAACGGTAACTTGCAGTGGGGTGTTAAGCGGAACGGACTGGTTGGTTTTTACGAAAAGCCCTTGCAGGCAAATATTCTGGATGTCGCCTGAAAACAGGTGGTTTTCTTGTTTCAAAGATGCACCTTTCCTGAAATCCACCCGAGTGAAATATCTCTTCTCCATTGCAAGAGTCCCTTATGCTAATCAAGATGTATGTGAATCATCAATGGGTAATTACATACATAATTTAACTGTTACACCTGAACTTCATGAGATAAGCATATTTCATGCCGGCATGTTAAGTATACGTTTTATGGTTGTTATACTGTTTTCAGTAAATAGTCACATAGTCTTGTGTTAAAAAAACCGACAGTTGCGGTACTTCAACTAGAAATATGAATTGATTGCCAACTGGTCGTTATCTGAACTTAACGTATAAAAATAATGATACCAAAGAAAAAAGGGGTTACGTATATTACGTAACCCCTTAATTTATCTGGCGCGCCAGTAACGATGAACATCAGAACTGGGAAATAACCTTAAATATTGGGCAGATATGAATTTGTGTGATGGTTGCTTATGTGTGGAGCGGACTGCGCAAGATGAATTCAGAAATCCAGCGGACTTCTCGGCTCTTTGATTGTCATAACCGGCACGCAATGGGTATAAATCATGGTCGTTTTCAGACTGGAATGACCCAGCAGGGTTTGAATCACCCGGATGTCGTAACCGGCCTGCAACAGGTGGGTGGCGAAGGAATGGCGGAAGGTATGTGAAGTGACTTTCTTGGGGATTTTGGCCTTGCGGACAGCCGGGTAGAGCGCTTCCTGCAATTCCGACTCATGCAGATGCCAGCGCCGCCTCTGGCAGCTTTCCTGGACAAGTGTCAGATTTTTCTGCGGGAAAAACCACTGGTGCATAAACTCCTTCGGCGCCTTGGGATATTTCTTTTCAACTGCATCATCCAGAAAGACTCCATCGTACCCCACAGCCAAGTCACGGTCGTGCAACTCGCCAACCACCCTGATCTGCGCCTTCAACTCCGGCAGAAGCGCCTCGGGAATCGGCACGGTCCGATCCTTTTTCCCTTTACCGTGTATAACAAGCTTTCCCGTATCAAAATTGAAATCCCGCACCCGCAATTGTAAACATTCAAATTGCCGCAATCCGCAGCCAAACAACAGTTTCACCACCAGATCAAAGGGATAGGATAGATGGGCAAGTATGGCATCTATTTCAGCACGCGACAGCACCACGGGGATATAGTGCGACTTTTTGGCACGCGGCACATCGCGCAGCTCACCAAAATCGCGCTTCAGACCGTGACGATAGAAAAAAAGCAACGAATTAAACGCCTGGTTTTGAGTGGTGGAGGCCACCTTGCATTTCACCGCCAGGTGGGTCATGTACGCTTTTACATCATCACCGGTCAATTCCTGCGGCGACTTGTTCTTCAAAAATCGCTGAAACTGCCGCGTCCAGTTGGCATAAGTCTTCAAGGTCTTGCGCGAATAATGCCGCACTTTGATTTCATTGGTCATCGTTTCCATCACGGCATCCCATTCCGGTGAGTCTGATTTTTCCTGATAACCAATATCGTTAAATTGGGACTTACGCTGAGCAACCGTTGCCGTCAGTGATAGATCTGGTGTCAGCGCCATGAAACGCGGGGGCACATTTGTTGATATCGAAATACCCTCGTCCTGCCTATGCATATCAAAGTAAAGAATCCGCGCCCACAGGACGCGGCTTTTAAATTCGCCCCCCACAGGGGGGCTGGCCCTGCCCATAAATGGGCGGGCTAGGAGTTGTGCCGCAATATGAACTTTAATCGCCCAATTGTAA
>JAJZRX010000065.1 GCA_021850095.1 Deltaproteobacteria bacterium | reverse complement strand
GGTCCGCGCACCCGTTCGGCCGGCGACAACCGTAAAGAGATGCCCGACTACACGGTCGTCGATCTGGCCGTGACGCTGAAGAATTTCTTCGAGACCCTGGAGATTCAGGCCACGGTCCGCAACCTGTTTGACAAACGCTACAAAGACCCGGATACCTCCGGCGCCGCCAATCTGATTCCCGGCGATTATCCGCGCGAGGGGATTTCGGCCTTTGTAAGCGCTTCGTACCGGTTTTGATTCCAAAACAGTATTTTCCCCAGACCACTTGCTTCAAGCAGGTTGTCTGGTATGGTATCAGCTGTCTATCTCATTAAGACACACAAGGAGTACACACCATGAACCTGACCATCAAGACCAAGATCATGATTATCCTGCTGGTGGCCTGCATTTCGGTAACCGTGGTCGGCGTGCTGGGGCTGTTCGGCATGAAATCGGCCAATGAGGAGATCGAAACCCTCTACAAGGAAAACCTAACCAGTGTGGTGTACCTCAGCCAGATTTCAGACCTGATGCGCGACTGCCGCATCCAGCTGCTGCTGTCACTGCAGCACAACCCCGCTGCGCCCGATATCGTCAAGCTGCATGATCACGCCACGGAGCAGCACCTCAACTCGGTGGAGAAGGATATCGAAGAAATGAACAGCCTCTGGAAACAGTATTACAGCAGAACATTCAGCACTGAAGAGAGAAAATTAGCCGATGTGTTTAACGAAACCCGTATAAAGTTCATCACCGAGGGGGTCAAGCCGGTGCGCGCGGAGATCCTGGCCGGCAGATTCCACGAAGCCACCGAAATGACCATCACCAAGACCAACCCGCTTTTCCGGGCTACCAGCGAACCGGCCCAGAAGCTTTTCGAGAATGAAAAATTTGAGGCCCAACACGCACATACAGAGGCGGTCGAGCATTATCACACCACCCTGACGCTGGTCATCGGGGCGATTGTAATTTCTGTTGCGCTGTCGCTGATCCTGGGGATCATGATCATCCGTTCGATTTCATCGGCGGCCAGCGCCCTGATCCACGCCAGTAACGCCATGGCCAACGGCGACCTGACCGGGCGGGTGCGGCTGGCCAGCCGGGATGAATTGGGAACCATCGGCAACTCCTTCGACGCCATGGCCGATTCGTTTACAGATGCGCTCAGGAAGGTGGCGGCCAGCTCATCCCAGGTCGCGTCGGCCGCCACGCTGGTCAACAGCACCGCCGTGCGGATAGCCACCGGGGCCGAGGAGGTTGCCGCCCAATCCGCCACCGTTGCCACCGCCGGCGAGGAGATGTCGGCCACTTCCGGCGATATCGCCCAGAACTGCCAGATGGCGGCCGAAGGCGCCCAACGCGCCGCGCATTCGGCCCAGAATGGGGCGCAGGTGGTGGAGGCCACCATTTCGGTCATGGGTCAGATCGCCAGCAAGGTGCAGGAATCGGCCAAAACCGTGGAGAGCCTGGGGGAACGCAGCGATCAGATCGGCGCCATCATCGGCACGATCGAGGACATCGCCGACCAGACCAACCTGCTGGCGCTGAACGCCGCCATCGAAGCCGCCCGGGCCGGCGAACAGGGGCGCGGCTTTGCGGTTGTGGCCGACGAGGTGCGGGCCCTGGCGGAGCGCACGACCCGCGCCACCCGCGAAATCGGCGAGATGATCAAGGCCATCCAGAGCGAGACCAAGGGGGCCGTGGTCGCCATGGAGCAGGGGGTGCGGCAGGTTGAAGCCGGAACGATCGAGGCCGGCAAATCCGGTGATGCGCTGCGCCATATTCTGGATCAGGTCAATGACGTCGCCATGCAGGTCAACCAGATCGCCACCGCCGCCGAGGAACAGACCGCCACAACCAGCGAGATTTCCAACAACATGCAGCAGATCACCCAGGTTGTGCAGGACACCGCCAGCGGAGCGCACGAATCGGCCACCGCCGCCAACCAGTTAAGCGGCAATGCCGAAGAGCTGCAGCGACTGGTCAGCCAGTTTAAGATGTAATATTTTCTATCACTGCCCCCTTAATCCAGACAGGAGAAGCTTATATGTCCACAAACGCTTTGGTAAAAACAGACGGTACAACCCAGCGCGACGAATTGATCCAGCTGGTCAGCTTTATGCTGGCCGACGAAGAGTACGGAGTGGAAGTGCTCAAGGTGCGCGAGATCATCCGCATGCCGACCATCACCAAGATGCCCAACACCCCCCAGCATGTGGAGGGGATCATCAATCTGCGCGGCAAGGTCATACCGATCATCTCCATGCGCCGGCGTTTCGGCCTGATGGAGAACGAGAACAACACGCACACCCGCATCATCATCATGGATGTGGCCGGAGCACTGACCGGTTTCATCGTTGACGCCGTATCGGAGGTCATCCGCATCCACAGCAGCGAAATCCAACCGCCCCCCTCCATGGTCATGTCGGGCGGCATCGGCCAGGAGTTCATCACCGGCGTCTTCAATCACGCCGAGCGCCTGCTGATCATCATGGATGTTGACCGCATGTTCTCGGAGGACGAGCGGGAAGTTTTTGGCGGGATGTTTTGAAATACCTCGCAACTCTTGTTAGTTCGCATATAACCCCTCTAAATCTCCCCTTACCTAAGGGGAGACTTCAAGGCCTTCGAAGGGCTTCCCCCCTTAAATAAGGGGGGATTGAGGGGGGTTAGATTTTGACGTTGCAAGGCACAGATTCGGAACAAAACCATACGGGGGGCAGCATGTTTTCCAGCATTAAGATTCGCAGTAAGATACTTTCGGCCTTTTTTGTAACTACCCTATTGACGATCCTGCTGGGCATCTTTGCGCTGGTTCAGATCGGCAAAGTTGACGGGAAATCCGAAGCTCTGGCCGAGAATTCGCTGCCGGCCGTCATCAACCTGGGGATTGTGGACAGCCAGCTGAACTTGAGCCGGCGCGGCGAACTGCAGGCCTGCACCAAAACCACCCCCGAAGAGTTCCAGCGTTATTTCAAGCGCCTCTCCGAAACCTCGGAGAGCATCGCCAAGGCACAGGCGGTTTTGGATAAGCTGCCGATGACACCCGATGAAAAAAAACAGGTGGATGAATTAAAGGCTCTGATTGCCGCTTATTACAAGGATGCGGCACAAACCTTCGAGATTGCCAAAAGCGGCGATCTGGATGCAACAACCCAACACATGCGTTCGGTCAGTAAAAAAAGCTACGACGCGGCCCAGAAGAATACAACCGGACTGATCGAGTTCAACCGCAAAGAGGCAACCGACGAGGCCGCACAGGCCCACCACATCGCGATTTCGGCCAGGTACTGGATTATCGGGGCCGCCATCGTCTGTGCCGTAGCCGCACTCCTGCTGGGTCTGCTGATTGCCGGCACAATTTCGGCACCGTTGGGCAGACTGGCGGAAGAAGCCAACAAGGTGGCCGCTGGTGATTTGAGGATCCAGCTGACCCGGGGAGGCCGTGACGAGATCGGGCAGTTGACCGCCTCTTTTGCCGCCATGACCGATAACCTGCGGAGCATGATCGGCAAGATCGAAACCGCTTCCAGCCGTGTTACGGAAACATCGACGGAAGTCTACAGCACCTCCGAGCAGATGGCCACCGGCGCCGAAGAGGTGGCTTCCCAGGCAGCCACTGTGGCCACCGCCGGCGAAGAGATGTCAGCCACCTCCGGCGACATCGCCCAAAATTGCCAGATGGCGGCCGAATCGGCCAACCGGGCCAACGAATCAGCCGCATCCGGCGCACAGGTGGTGCAGGATACGGTTCAATGCATGTACAAAATCGCCGAACGGGTCAACGATACTTCAACCACGGTGGCCAGCCTGGGTTCGCGTTCCGACCAGATCGGCCAGATTGTTGGCACGATCGAGGACATCGCCGACCAGACCAATCTGCTGGCGCTGAACGCCGCCATCGAAGCGGCCCGGGCCGGCGAGCAGGGGCGCGGCTTTGCGGTTGTGGCCGACGAGGTGCGGGCCCTGGCGGAACGCACGACTCGCGCCACCCGCGAGATCGGCGAAATGATCAAGGCCATCCAGAGTGAAACCAGGGGGGCCGTGACCGCCATGGAGCAGGGTGTCCGGGAGGTGGAAAGCGGCACCAGCGAAGCGGCCAGATCCGGCCAGGCCATCGCCGAGATCATCGACCAGATCGGCGCCCTGCAGACCCAGGTCAACCAGATCGCCACCGCCGCCGAAGAGCAGACCGCCACCACCTCCGAGATCAGCAGCAACATGATCCAGATCACCGAGGTCGTTCAGCAGACCGCCCGGGGAGCCCACGAGTCAGCTACGGCGGCCAGCCAGCTGAAAGATGTCGCCGAAGAACTACAGGGCCTGGTGCGGCAGTTCAAGCTTTAGTAGGGGCGACCCGGTGGGTCGCCCTGGGCGAGGCACCGCCTCGCCCCTACGCCCTCTGCCCGTAAACAGAAGAAGGGGGATTCCGCCATGGGATCCCCCTTCTTCTGTTTGTGATGCGGATTTATTTCCAGAATGTTATTCCGGCCAGGCAAGCGCTTCCCGCGGACAGCTGTCCACGCAGGAGGAGCATTTCAGGCAATCCCGGTGGGGCAGCTGGCCGGCATCGCGGTGTTCGGCAATTGAAAAGCCCATCGGGCACTGTTTCTCGCAGGCCCCGCACTGGCGGCAGTCATGGGCGATCTGCAGCTGGTATTTGTCCCCGCCCACAGCGGCCGCCACCGTTCCGACCGGGCAGAAGGAACACCAGCTGCGTGAGCGGTAGACCATCCCCAGCGGGACGCCGATGGCGGTGGTGATCAGGCACATGCTCCAGAAAACCGTGCCCCAATGCCGCCAGTCGCCCGGATTCTGGGCGATGCGCCAGACCATGAAGCTCATCAGAACCGCCATAACACTCCAACGGAAAGCCGGGGATTGCAGCAGCGCCGGTATCGGCCGGCTGCCGCCCAGATAGCTGAAAAGCGTGTCATAAAAGCTGCCTCGGGGGCAGATGTTGCCGCAGGCGTAACGACCGCGAAAAAGGCCGCCGGCCATGCCGGTCAGCATCGCGACCGGCACGGCAAAACCAAGCAGGGGATACTTCTAGCCGACCGCGATAACCGAGAGCATGAAGAGAGCCAGCAGCCAGCGATACAGCGGCTGGGAGGGCGCGGCAAAGGGAATGGCGATTGTTTGGGCAGAGGATTTCATTGTTCCAGCTCCATATAAATTTTAAAAACAATATATATGGCAAGTTGAATTATGTCAACCACAGAATTTCATTAACCTGAGGCTCTTGCATATGTTTTTCCATTCATACTTCGATACCTCAGCAGGAACGGAAAAACAGTTGCTATGTGGTTCAAAAGTACGTTCACCGCCAGGGATTGTACAGAACCAGCCCCTCGATATGCAGAAAGTCTTTGGTATTGCGGGTAGCAAGCGGATAAGCATGAGTCATTGCAATGGCTGCTATCTGGGCATCTTCGGTGGATATCGCCTGTCCGGCTCTGCGCCGGCTGGAAACGATGGCGGCATAGCGAGCCGCGCAGGAGGTGTCGAAGGGAAGGCACCGACCAGCAAAATCCTGGGAGAACATCACCTCGGCCGCAGCTGCCAGAGCTTCACGGCGCTTTCCGGCTGGCAACAGGGCGATGCCGAGCATTATTTCAGCCTGCGTTATGGAGCTGACATAAAAAACATCCCCTGAACGGCCTGCAAACCACTCCAGCACTGTCTGCTCCGGCTGGGAGCGCATCAGCTCTGAAAGCACGTTGGTGTCAAGGATGACCGATTCCATGACTACTCCCCAAACTCGGGCGGATTGCGCACCGGCTGGCGCGCGGGGATGGGCAGGGCTTCAACCTCCAGCGCTTTGAAACGCGCCTGAATGGCGGCCGCCAGATTCTGCTCGCCGGACGGTACGTTCAGGGATTGGGCCAGAATGATTCTGGCCTCGGCCTCCATGGAGCGGCCGTGCAGAGCGGCACGCTGGCGCAGTTGCGACTTCAGGCTGATATCGAGATTTCTGATGGTCAGGGATGCCATATTTTCCTCCGGTACTGACAGCAATGATTGCATTGTAATCAATGATTGCATTGAAGTACAAACAAAACAATCATACGAAGAGAGAAAGCAACGTTAAAGCCCCTGCCAAACAAACCAGCCACCCACCAGCGCCACAATCGCTCCGCTAATCCGCTTGGCCCACAGGGAGAAGTTCACTATTCCCCGCGCTTTGACGAAACCTTCCACAAAGCCGGTGAAGGTGCCGGCAAACAGCATCAGCAGGCAATGCCCGAGAGCGTAGCAGAACAACAGCGCGATGCCGTAGAGCATCTGCCCGGTGCCGGCCACCAGGGTCAGCAGCACCACCAGAACCGGCGTGGCGCAGGGTGAGGAAACGACCCCGAAGAACAGCCCCAGCAGGAAGGCGCCGACGATTCCGCCTCGCTTTGGCTTGAAGTCGCGCCTGATCGGCAGACGGATCTCGTACAGACCCATCAACTGGCCGCCCATGACCAGCGCAATAGCGCCGGCGACCAGATACCACGGCCCGCCCAGGGTGCCGAACATGGTGCCCAGCAGGCCGGCGGCAGCACCGAAGGCAGTGAAGGTCAGCGACAGCCCCAGGACAAACGCGAGGGAGTAGCGAAAGGCCTTCCAGCGGTCGCCCTCGGCATAGCCGCCCACGAATCCGACCACCAGCGGGATGGTTGCCAGCACGCAGGGGGAGGCCGAGGAAAGCACTCCGGCCAGAAAGACCGCACCGAAGGCCAGCAGCGGGTAGAGTTCGACGACCTGCTCAATGTTGTCGAGGAAATTCACTTCAAACCAGCCAGCTTCAGCTCTTTCAGCAGATCCGCTTTATCCATGAAGCCCATGTGGCGTTTGACTTCCTTTCCCCGGGCATCGAAAAAAATCTGGGTCGGGATCATCTGGACCCGGAAGCGTCCGCCGATGGAGTTGTCCTTCCAGACATCCACAAACAGCACCTGCGCCTTTCCAGCCAGTTCACGATTCAGCCCTTCCAGAATCGGGGCCATTTTTTTGCAGGGGATGCAGGTGCGGGCGCCAAAATCAACGATGGAGGGCTGACCGGACGCCAGCGCGGCACGGATCGCGGCTTCATTTGAGGACGGGAGTTCGGCATGGGCAGCCGTTGCGGTCAGCAGGAGGATCAGGGTAACCAGCACCCTCATGGCAGCATCCTCATTATCTCGGCGGCCGATGCCAGTGTGCCGGAACACTTTACCTGACCGTCGATCACCAGTGCCGGGGTGCTCATGACGCCGTACTTCATAATCGAGGGGATGTCTTCCACCTTCAGCACCTCGGCGGTTTTGCCGCTCTCTGCCAGAGCTTTCTGCACATTTTCATAAAGGGTCTTGCACTTTGAGCAGCCGGTTCCCAAAACTTCGATCTTCATTTCCGTTCTCCTTTTCAGTCGTGATCAACAGCGTCAATGCTCATGCCGGCCGGCACCCCGTGGTTTATGGTTGAGCTCCTTGATGATCAAGGTATCCTCGCAGCCGGCGCATTCCATCTGAATTGTGGTGTGGTTGATATGAAAGCGCTCCGCCAGGAGATGCTCGATGGCATGCAGTATCATCACCCGGCGCTCTTCATTGCCGCTGTCGATATCAACATGAACCGACAGCGACAGGATATGGGAGCAGACCGTCCAGATGTTCAGGTGGTGGATGTCCCGCACACCTTCAATGCTCCTGATGGCGTCGGCAACGTCGCTCAGCTCCAGACCGCGCGGTGTGCCTTCCATCAGGATATGCACCGCATCGCGCAGCACCCGTCCGGCGCCGGTCAGTATCAGCAGTCCGATGCCGACCGAGATCAGGGCGTCCAGCTGATACCAGCCGCTGTAATGCATGATCAGACCACCGGCGATAACCCCCACCGAGGCGGCCGCATCGCCAATCACATGCAGAAAGGCGCTCTTCACATTCAGGTCGTCATGGGAATGACGGTGCAACGCCCTGGCTGCCAGCAGATTCATTACCAGACCGATAGCTGCAATGACCAGCATCGGCAGACTTTTGACTTCCTGGGGCGCGGTGAAGCGTCCCCAGGCCTCATAAAGAATTACCAGCGCCATCAGGAAAACGGTCAGGCCATTGATGAACGAAGCGAAGACTTCTGATCGGTGGAAACCGAAGGTGTGCCGGTCCGAGGCCGGCAACCTGGCCAGCTTGACCGCAGCCAGCGAGAGTGTTAGCGCGAACAGGTCCATAAAAACGTGGGCGGCGTCGGATAAGAGCGCCAGTGAATTGGTCCAGAAGCCGCCAACCACTTCGGCCAGCAGGGTGACGGCCGTCAGGGCGATGGCGATTTTGAATTTACCGGTTATCTGGCTGTCAACGTCTGAACACATTTTTTCTGTCCTTAATGAAAGATTAGCGTTATTCATCCGCTGATTGATACTCGAGGATCAGAACGAACTCTGTCCGCCCATCCGGAACCTGAACAGCCACCTTCATAGTGCTTGACTTATGCTTTGTCAAACGCATAATTCACGCCAGCAGTTGCACAATCGGCATTCAACGGTACTATTGCGGCGAAGATTCGAACAGACTGCGGAGGAATCGGCATGAAACGGACATTTTTATCATTGAGCATTCTGGCGGCGCTGGGGCTGCTGCTGTGCGCCGCCTGCGAACGCGAGCAGTCCGTCCAGATCAGCCTGAAGAGCGGGGCGCCGGCTGCGGAACCGGCCCAGACGGCCAAGCAGGGCCCATTGCGCATCGGCATAGGGGCCATGACAACCCCCCGGGAAGGCTATGTCTATTACCAGCGACTGCAGGAATACATCGGGAAGAAGCTGGGCATGCCGGTCCAGCTGGTGGATCGCGATAATTACGATGAGATGAACGGGCTGCTGGAAAGCGGCGGCGTGGACGCCGCCTTTGTCTGCGCCGGGCCGTATGTGGAGGGAAAAACCAAGTTCGGCATGGAACTGCTGGCCATGCCGCTGGTCAAAGGCAAACCGCTGTATTATTCCTACATCATCGTGCCCAGCGACAGCCCCGCCAAAAGCCTGCGCGACCTGCGCGGCAAAGTGTTTGCCTTCACCGACCCCAAATCCAACAGCGGCAAGCTGGTGCCGACCTATATGCTGGCCAGGATGAAACAGACCCCGGAAAGCTTTTTTTCACGGGTTGAATTCACCTACGGCCACGACCTGTCAATCCGGGCCGTGGCGGAAAAGCTGGTGGACGGCGCCGCCGTGGACAGCCTGATCTGGGAATACACCGCACTTATTAACCCGCAACTGACGGCTCGCACCAGAATCATCGAAAAATCAGAGCCCTACGGCATTCCGCCGGTGGTGGTTCGCCCCGGCATGAACCCCGAGCTGAAAAAACGGTTGAAGGATATCCTGCTCTCGGTCGCCCAGGATCCGGAAGGCAAGGAAATCCTGACCGGCATGATGATCGACAGCTTCGTTGCCGGCGATGACCGCAATTACGACACGATCCGCAGCATGAACAGCTGGGTGGCCGAACAACGGAAAAAGGCACCATGAACTTCATCTCGATCAGGACAAAATACATCAGCGGCATCTGCTGCCTGATCCTGCTGGTTTTCATTTCGCTTTTGGCCTATATGCGCTTGCAGCTTGTGCGCCAGATCGATAATCAGCTGCAAAAACGGGCCATTTCCATCGCCAGAAACATCGCCATCTCCGCCGTTACACCGATCATCACCGAAAACACCGTCGCCCTGCAGCTGCTGATCAACGAGACCAGGCGGCAGGAGGAGGATGTCCGCTACATTTACATCGTCGGGCGCAACGGCGGACTTCTGGCCCACACCTTCAGCAGCGCCTTCCCAGATGATCTTCTTAAAACGGATCGCTTTTTCGTCGATTCCCAAAAAACACCCCTCCACATCCAGACAGAAAACGGGGAAATGGTCGACGCCACCGCAACGATCCAAAGTGGCGACTTTGGCCGCGTCCATGTGGGCATGTCCGAAGAGTTCATTCGCTCGGAGCTCAATAAAATTCTGCTACAGGGGGTGCCGATCGTCGCCCTGATCCTGCTGTTCGGCGTCATCGGGGCCGTGTGGTTTGCCGCCCGAATCACCCGGCCCTTGAGCCTTTTGTCCGCAAGCGTCAGAAAGGTCGGCCGGGGAGAATTTGAAGGCGAGTTGGCCATTGCGACCAATGACGAATTCGGCGAGCTGGCCTGCGCCTACAACACCATGGTGCGCCAGCTGAAGGAGCTCACCTCGAAACAGTTGAAAACGGAAGATGAGCTGCGCCTGCAGGCCGATATGCTTGAAAAGGAGGTGGCGGTGCGACAGGTGGCGCAGGAGGATCTGGCCGTCAAGCAGCATCAGCTGGAGGCGCTGAACCGGATCCTGGAGGAGCGGGTTAAAAGCGCGGTAGACGAACTGCGCCTGAAGGACAAGATCATGCTTCTGCAGGGGCGCCAGGCGGCCATGGGCGAGATGATCAACAACATCGCCCACCAATGGCGCCAGCCGATCAACAACCTGGGGCTGATCGTGCAAAACATCAAGGCCGATTATGACGATGGCAGATTGACAGCCGAAGAGTTGAGCGAATATGTGGACAAAGCCTTCAGCACCATCCGATTCATGTCGCACACCATCAACGATTTCAGCAGTTTTTTCTCTCCCGACCGGATGAAAACGCGCTTCAGACCGTTTGAGGGACTCAAAAAAGTGGTCGCCATGCTGGAGGCGACCTTATCCCTGAAAAACATCGTCCTGCAGATACAGCAGCAGGACGATGTCACCGTTGAGGGTTTTTCCAACGAGTACAATCAGGTGCTGCTCAATCTGCTGAACAACGCCAAGGACGTCCTGGTGGAGCGCAGGGTGGAAGGAGCGCACATCACGGTGACCGTTGCGCGCGAAAACGGCCAGGCGGTGGTTACAATCAGGGACAACGCCGGCGGCATTCCAGAGGAGATCATCGATCGGGTATTCGATCCTTATTTCACCACCAAGGATCAGGACAAGGGGAGCGGCATCGGGCTTTATATGTCCAGGATGATCATCCAGGACCATTTCAAGGGCAGCATCAGCGTGGCCAACCGCAACGGCGGTGCCGAATTCACGGTTTGCACCCCCTGTGTTGATGGGGAGGAATAAGCCAAACAGCTGTTCAATAACACAGAGCACACGGAGAGCACGGAGAAATCGAATTTTTAAAGTTTAAGAAACAAGTACCATTTTGGTGACAAAAAAGAGAATCATTCAGTTTACAACCCTCGGACTTTTCTCCGTGTTCTCTGTTTCTCCGTGTTTCAATTGCTTTTTGCAGTACGAAGTATTTTCCGCTACACGAACCAGCGCCGCTGGAACCAGAAGGCCACATGCACCAGGCCGATCATGACCGGCACCTCCACCAACGGACCGATGACCGCCGCAAAAGCCGCACCGGAATTGAGGCCGAACACCGCAATCGCCACGGCGATGGCCAGCTCGAAGTTGTTGCTGGCGGCGGTAAAAGCCAGGGTGGTGGTCTTACTGTAGTCGGCCCCCAGCTTCTTACCCATCCAGAATGACACCAGAAACATGACAATGAAATAGATCGACAGCGGGATGGCAATGCGCACCACGTCCAGCGGCAGCTGAACGATCAGATTGCCCTTCAGGCTGAACATGACCACGATGGTAAACAGCAGAGCGATCAGGGTCAGGGGACTGATCTTCGGCACGAACTCGCGGTGGTAGCGCTCCTTGCCCATGGTCTTCACCCCGATCAGGCGGGTCAGCGCCCCGGCGATACAGGGAATGCCCAGATAGATGAAGACGCTTTCGGCGATCTGGCGGATGCTGACGTCCACAGCCATCCCCTGCAACCCCACCAGCGGCGGCAGCACGGTGATGAAGAACCAGGCATAAACGCTGTAGAACAGCACCTGGAAGATGCTGTTGAAAGCCACCAGGCCGGCGGCATACTCGGTGTTGCCCTTGGCCAGTTCATTCCAGACGATCACCATGGCGATGCAGCGCGCCAGGCCGATCATGATCAATCCCACCAGATACTCCGGCTTGTCCGGCAGCAAAAGCGCCGCCAGCACGAACATCAAGGTTGGCCCGATCAGCCAGTTCTGGATCAGGGAGATGGACAGGATCTTCTTGTTCTGGAAAACTTCCGGCATATCCTCGTATTTGACCTTGGCAAAGGGGGGATACATCATCAGGATCAGGCCGATCGCAATCGGGATGTTGGTAGTGCCGACCTGGAACCGGTTGATGAAGGCTTCCGTACCGGGCAGAAAATAGCCCAGCCCGACCCCCAGAATCATGGCGGCGAAGATCCAGAGCGTCAACCAGCGGTCAAGGAAGGAAAGCTTGCGGGAAAGATGTTCGGACATGACCGACCTCACAGAAATGAATGTGTGGCGATTATATCCGCTTTTGCGGATAGATCAAGTTACACTTTGATTACGGGCAGGTCGGACCAGTGGCGTTTTGCCGGAAGGCAGCCAATGCGGCCCGGTCCGAAGCGGCTTCCGGAAGGGTGGCGGCGTGTTTTTCAAGGGATTGGAGCAGTTCCCGGCAGATCGCGCAGCTTTCCCGCCCCAGTGAATAGTGCACCCAGACCCCCTCGCGGCGGGTATCAACCCAGCAGCTGCGCTTGAGGTAGGCCAGATGGCGGGACACGGTGGACTGGGGCAGCTTCAGCACCGCCATCAGGTCGCAGACGCACAGTTCCCCTTCGGCCTGCAGCAGCAGTACAATCCGCAGGCGGATCGGGTCGGAGAGGGCTTTCAGGGTTTGGGCAAGATGTTTCATGGGGTAGTGTTATAAAGTAAACCTTCGACACGGTCAATCTTGACAATGATTCAATATCTGTTAAAGTCCCAAGCGTTGTTTTAATGAGACTCGCCGCGAGTCCAAACCCGACACCCAAGACCCATAGGAGGAAGTACGATGAAACGAGTTCTCTGTACCCTGCTGGCCGCAAGCATGCTGTTCCCCGTCGTAGCCGGAGCCGAAACCGTCCGCCTGCACGGCTCCACCACCGTTCAAAAGCGCATCATGGAGCCGGGCAAGGATGCCCTCAAAAAGGCCACCGGCATTGATCTGGTGATGGTCGGCAACGGAACCGGCAATGGACTGGAAGACCTGGTAAGCGGCAAGGCCGACGCCGCCATGGCTTCGGAAGAACTGGCCGACGCGGTTGCCAGCATGAAGGACGCCTCCGGCAAGGCCGCCACCGGCGATCTCAAGCCGCACGTCATCACCAATGATGTCATCAAGGTTATCGTCAACCCCTCCAACACCGTCTCCAAGCTGGACAAGGAGCAGCTCAAAGGTCTGCACAACGGAACCATCGACAACTGGAGCAAAGTCGGCGGCCCGGATCTGCCGGTCATCGTGGTCACTTCGCACCTGGGTTCAGCCACCCGCAAGGTTTTCCAGAAGGCCATCATGGACGGCACCAAGTATGTTGACGGCGCGTTAGAGGTTGAAACCACCCGCAAGGAGATTGAGGACGTGGGACAGTTCCCGGAGGGGATCGGCGCGGTCAGCATGGGCTTCATCAACCTGCCCGGCAACAAGGAAAAGGTCAAGATCGTTGAGACACCCAACATCAGCCGCCCGCTGATGCTGATCACCAAAGGCGAGGCTTCGCCGGGCGTCAAAAAGATCGTCGATTTCTTCACCGGCGAAGGCAAGAAGTTCATCAAGGATTAATCTGCATATCGTTTCCGGGGCGCCGCCCGTCGCGGCGCCCTTTTTAGTGCCGCAATCCATCCGTATACACAGATAAATAATCAATGGAGCAGGGAATGACTATCAAGGGAAAACTGTACCTGATCATGGCGGTCACCGTGGTCGGTATCCTGGCAATCGGCGGGTCCAGCCTGATCGGCATGAATGTCGTCAAGAGCAAGCTCAACATTCTGACCGAAAAATCAACCCCCTACCAGCTGAAGACCATCGAACTGCAGCGCGCGATTCAGGAGCATACCTCCGGACTGGTCAAGCTCTCCACATCACAGACATCGGCCGAATTCGCAACCGCCAGGGGCGAGGTTGAAAAGTCGCTGGAGTCGGCAACCGCATTGGCCAAAGATCTGGCCTCATTTACCGACGCGGCCGGTTCATCCGGCTTGGAACAGCTGGCCGCGATCACCACTGAAATCATCGCCGTGACCGATTCACGCCTGAAAGCCGAAGATGCCGGACGGGCAGCCGATCAGGCCATGAAGGCCAAACTGCAGCAGATTGCCCAGCGGCTCCGCTCGCTGGACAGCTCCATGCGCAAAACCCAATCCGGCTCCATGACCCAGCTCTCGGCTTCCAACCAGGGGGTCAAGAAAATCACCCAGAAGCTGCGCAACGTGCAGAATGCCGGCAATGCCTTGAGCGATCTGAAGCAGACCGTGCTGGAAGTTGCGGCGGCCGACAGCAAAAGCGCCATCACCATCGCCACCAGCAAGTTCAACGCCGCCAGCCGCAAGCTGGCCGGCAGTGAAATGGTCAAATCCGACCCAGGCGCAGCCAAGCCGCTCCTGGAAGGTGTGAACGACGTCAAGGAACGCGTCAGCGGTGCCGACGGCCTGATAGCGCAGAAAAACAGCCTGCTGGCCGCTCCGGATGACGAGAAGCGCAAGAAGTTCGCCCAGACTCTGGCCCAGACCAACCAGCGCATGGCCCAGATGACGGTGGTCATGGGGGATATCGTTGAAAAGGCATCCGAAGACTTCTCGCAGGAGGACACCCGCTTTGACAGCTCGCTGAAGGGGGCCGGCAGCGCCAGCAGCATCCTGGGGGTTTCCAGCGAGCTGATCGCCGAAGGATCCGAAATCAGCCGTCTGATCCGGGATATTTTCACCGTTGCCAACCCCAAGGAACTGGCCGACGTCAAGGGCGCCATGAACGCCGCTTTTAGCCGGGCAACAGCGCTGCAGGGCAAGGCCGGCAAAAACGGCACGTCGGGCGGCGGTGCGGCCATCGGCGGCGTGATCGGTTCACTGAACGAAGTGCGCGGCCAACTGCTGGCCAAAGGGGGCGTGGCCGATACGATTGAGCACCTGCTGACAGTCAAAAAGCAGGCCGCCGACCTGAATGCCAAGCTGATGGAACTGCTCCACGCCCAGCGCGAGGAGGGCAAGAAGGGGATGACATCCGCCCAGGCCGAGCAGGAAAAGGCGGTCAAATCAGTCAACAAGGTTTTCAGAGCCAACATTGCCACCGTATCGATCCTGGGACTGGCGGTGCTGATCATCGGTGTGCTGCTGAGCGGCCTGGTGCTGCGCTCCATCAGCAAACCAATCGAGGAATTATCTCACATGGCGGAGCGTTTCGGCGGCGGAGATTTTTCCGGACGCCTGGATGACAAGCGCAAGGACGAATTCGGGGCGCTGGCGGTGCATTTCAATACAGCCACCGCCCGGCTGGCGGAGATCACCCAGGGTCTGCGGCGGGCTATTTCCGACCTGAACAGCGGCGCCCGGGAACTGGCAAAATCATCCAGCGATCTCTCGGCCGGCGCCGCTCTCCAATCCAGCGAATCGACCCAGGCCGCCTCGGCCATGACCGAAATGGCGCAGACCATCGACGATGTGGCCCGCAATGCCCACACCGCCGCAACCGAATCCGGCAATGCCCTTGCCCGGGCCACCAGCGGCCGGGAAGTGGTGGAGCGCACCGTAAGCGGCATGGAACAGATCGCCGCCTCGGTCCGGGATGCCGCCGGAGTCATTGAAGCGCTGGGAGAGAGTTCAACCAAGATCGGCGACATCATCAGCACCATCAACGACATTGCCGACCAGACCAACCTGCTGGCGCTGAATGCCGCCATTGAGGCGGCCCGTGCCGGTGAGGCCGGAATGGGTTTTGCCGTCGTGGCCGACGAGGTCCGCAGACTGGCCCAGCAAACCGCCGACGCCACCAGGGAAATCGCCGCCACCATCGGCAATATCCAGAAAGACACCGAACGTTCCGTCAGCGCCATGCGCCAGGGAACGCATAAAGTCGAAGAGGGCATCACGCTGGCCCATCAGGCCAACCAGTCACTGGCTGCAATCGTCGAGGCTTCCAATCAGAGTGTAACGGTCGTCAACCAGATCGCCGTGGCGGCCGAAGAGCAGTCGGCAGTGGCCGGCCAGGTATCCCATGGCGTCGAGCAGATCGCCACCATCACCCATGACACCGAACTGGCCGCCGATAAGATCAGCAACGCCGCGGCCCACTTGAACAAACTGGCGGCGGAGCTGGAACAGATGGCGGCCTGGTTCAGAACCTGATAGCTTTTACGTCGCAGGCATACAAACAGAGCGGGCCGGGAAGTGGAATCTTCCCGGCCCGCTCTGTTTGCGGCTGCCAAGGACATTATCCCGATAAAAAGCATTTAAAACAAATAGATACGGCAAAAGGATGATGCGCAGGCGGATAGGGTTTGGGCGAGATGTTTCATGGTTTTACCTTCTTGCGGCGCGGAGACGCTATCTCTTTGAAATTATCCTGACTGACAACCGGTTTTCCGGTTTGCTGCTCAATGTCCTTGCGAGTTCTGCCGGCCACCGCCCCGCCATCCCGGGCATCTTCCTTAAGAGGCTCAAAGCCTTGTGAATCTCGATCACGATGCAGTGTTGTGGTGGTCGCCTCGGCCAGCATGGTCAGGATCAACTCCATATCAGTCATATGGTCGCGCAGGTTCTCCCGTTCCAGACCTTTGACAGTCTTGTAGTCTTCCACCTTCAGGTCAAAGGCCCCTTGCATGATTTCATTAGTCAGGATAGCGTATTCCCGGCTGTTCTTTGCTCCACGGTTTTTCCATTCGTCGGTCAGATCCTGACGAACGGCGATACCCCGCATGCGCTTGCCTATCCACTCTTTGGGGTAGCCTTTTTTCTCGTACAGTTCCTGCATTCTGGCCATGGCCAGTTCCGGGTTTTCGATTTCCTGGATACGCTCGTGCCCGACCTTTGCCAACCAACGCTTGAAAGGTTCAGCTTTGGGTGATGGTATGGATTGAATAATGCGGAAAAGACCTTCAGTGCTGGCGCAATTTACCTTCTGTTTGCCACCTTCGGTGGCAAGCCAAAGGGGGGTGACAATTTGTCCCCACCCTTTGGATAACTCATCGTCACGCTTACGCATTTTTTTGATGTAGTCGGTTGCATTCGGTGTATCCGTCAGCACAACAACCACATCGGCGACTGAAAACCACCATTCACCGTTATGAATGGTTTTTCTGATTTCTTTTCCTTCAAACACGGCAAGTTTTGCGATTTCTTGTGCGGTCATGGTTTTATTTTCCTTCCCCTGCTTTTCACCGCCTTTTCAGATGAAATCCCCAGCGGTGCGATCAACTGCTGATAGCGCTCGAACAGAAACGCCACCCGTTCGGCCTCGCTTTTAAAGGTGGTACGCCCATAGGCGGCATCCACGGCCCGGTCGAGCGCCTGATGGGCTTTGACCAGCTCCGGCGGCATGGTCAGGGGATCGTAGAGGTCAGCAAGGGTAGAGGTTGGGTATTTGGCGCGGGCATCGAGCACCGCCTGGGCGGCGGCTTCGATGACAGCCAGGAATTTACTATCCCCTCCCCCCTGGCGGGGGAGGGCTAGGGTGGGGGGGCGGTTGCCAGAGCCATCACCGTTCCCCACATCACCCTCCCCCCGCCCCCCTCCCGTCAAGGGAGGGGGAGAAAAGGCGTGGATTTCCGGCCAAGGGAAATTGTTGTAGACGATGCCGGCCGAGTATTGATAGCGGCTTTCCAAACGACCGCAAACGGCCCGCATCCAGGCGTTGTGCATGGTGGAGGAGAGAATGCCGAAGTGATAAAGGGTGGCATTGGGAATGACGAGTAGACTTCCAGATGCTATCAATCCTTGTGGTAGAAACGCTATCGGGATAAAGCTACGTCGTTCAGATGAAACCTTTGGTATGGCAAGATAACGAGAGTCTGGTTGCCGATTTTCTGAAAATAATGCTGGAGTTGCAGCCCACTCCCTTGTGCGGCTTTTCCCGCTAGCCAACCTGGCTTGACGAACAAGTTCTACCCGCCTCATAACTGCAGGCAGAAGTTTTAACTCATGAGGCTGTATGTCAACCAACCAAAGGCACCAGCGTTCAATATTGTTAATCAACTCATCGCCACCGGCAAATTTACGAAACCATTTTTCAGCATCAGGTTCTGTTGCGCACAATTCATTTTTTTCTTCCGGCGTAAAGATGAGATGGCCAAAGTCAGTAGCCTCACTCCCCTTGTTAATTTCAATCTTAACGGATAACGGTTTAGTCCTTTTTTCAACTACAACATCCGGCCCGTCCACCAGATAGGGGTTGATGTTGTTTGCCTTGATTGCGTGCGGCTCGCTCTGCGGGGTGTCGTAATCGAACAGCCATTTTTCAGCAACTTCCTGCAAACCAAAACCGATAATCACACAATGCACCGCCGCCTTGCCGCGCGCCTCGCTGTTCCACTGAAATGTACGATGGGCAAAGTGAATCTTTACGCCGCGCCGCAACAGATCGGGCCAAAGCACGCCGACCTGCTCCCCCTGGGTTATGGAGTTGGTGGAAACAAAGGCGGCGCGGATGTGGTTTTGTAGGGGCGCATCCTTGTGATCGCCCCCACCGTTGCTATTGCCGCCATTATTGCCATGGTCACCGAGAGGCGGGCGAACACAAGGTATCGCCCCTACATTTTGCCCCATATACTCCGCTGCTTTACGATACCAGCAGGTAACAAAATCAAGGACACCGGCGCCTTTCATATCAGCAAAGACACGCTGTAAGTCTGCTTTCTGCTCTGCATCCTGCTCCTTCTTCCCCACAAACGGCGGATTCCCCAGCAGATACGACAATTTCCAGGCCGGAACCACGTCATTCCAATCAATCCGCAGCGCGTTGCCATGCACAATATGGGGCGCTTTCTTCAGCGGCAGCCGGGCAAAATACTGGCCGAACTCCTCGGACACCTTCAGGTTCATCTGATGGTCGGTCAGCCAGAGCGCCACCTCGGCAATCCGGGCCGGCCACTCCTCAATCTCGATGCCGTGGAACTGATCGACGTTGACGCCGATCAAATGAAAAACATCCAGCATCAGCTGGTCGCTCTGGCGAACCTGGCGCAGCACCTCCAACTCCAGCAGGCGCAGCTCGCGGTAGGCGATCACCAAAAAGTTGCCGCAGCCGCAGGCCGGATCAAAAAAGGTCAGGCGGGAGAGTTTTTTCAGAAACTCGAAAAGCTGGTTCCGGTTGCGCTTGACCTTGTGGAACTCGGCCCACAACTCATCCAGAAACAACGGGCCGATCAGCTTGAGGATATTGGTCTCGCTGGTGTAGTGGGCGCCCAGGTTGCGCCGGGCGGTGGTGTCCATGATGCTTTGGAAAAGCGAACCAAAAACCGCCGGGCTGATGCGGCTCCAATCCAGGGCGCAGCAGTCCAGCAGGGCTTCCCGCATCGGTCGGGTGCAGTCGGAGATGGGCAGGGTTTCGCCGAACAGCTGGCCATTGACATAGGGAAAAGCGGCCAGCTGTTCGTCCAGCGCCGTCGAACGGCGTTCCGGCGCGGTGTCCAGCACCTGAAACAGCTTGGCCAGGTGCATTCCCAGGTCGCTGCCATCCTCGGCCGTGCGCTGTTCCAGATAATCCTGGAACTGGCAGCGTTCAAACAGGGCGGTGTCTTCGGCAAACAGGCAGAACAGAATCCGCACCAGCAGAACTTCCAGCGGGTGGCCTTCGTACCCGGACGCTTTCAGCAGATCATGCAGCTTGCCCAGCTTCTCGGCTGCCTGGACGTTAACCGGGTCCTGCTGGCCGAAACTGCGGGTCTGATAACCGGCGATAAAGCCAAAGAGTTTGATGTTCTTAGGAAGGTCGGCCAGGGTGAAATCGTGCTGTTCGTTGTTGTCCA